>DASWIB010000027.1:0-3392 GCA_036397915.1 Thermoanaerobaculia bacterium
GTGTTAGGCTGTCGCGCAGGGGAACGCCATGGAGAGTCCCAATCGCGCAGTCGTCCTCGCGGCCCTCGCACTGGCAGTCGCATTCGTCGCTGCCGGTTGCTCCCAGCCTGCGTCCTCCGAGCCGCTCCAGGTCACGTACTACTACCTCCCCGGTTGACCCATCTGCGCGAGGGTGATGCCTGCCGTGAGCGGGCTCGAGCTGGAGTTCCCGGGCAAAGTGACGGGCCGGAACGTGGACGCGACGACACCCGACGCGCGAATGGCGGTTCAGGAGCTCGGGTTTCGATCACACGGTCTCGTGATCCGGTCGGCCGACGGGAAAGTCCTCTGGAAACAGCCGGATCACGAGGTCCGGATGGAGGACGTGCGAGCGGAGCTTCACCGCCTGACGAAAACCTGACAAGAGCTCGCGACCGATGTGGCAGGTGGAGACCTGACCCTCGATGTGGCAAGTGGAGACCTGACCCTCGATGTGGCAAGTGGAGACCTGACCCCAACTGAACTTCCTTCCCGCCGCTCCGTTTAAGGGGATATGACTCCGGTGATCGAGGCGGAGAGACTGCGCAAGGTCTACCGCTCCCGGTTCGGGACCCGGCGCATCGAGGCACTCGGAGGAATCGATCTCTCCGTCGGGCCCGGCGAGGTCTTCGGGCTGCTCGGCCCCAACGGCGCGGGAAAGACGACGGCGGTCAAGGTTCTCCTGGGCTTGACCCGGCCGACCGAAGGGACGGCGCGCCTCTTCGGAACTTCCGTGGCCGATCCGGAGAGCCGCCGGCGCGTCGGATACCTTCCCGAGGGGCACCGCTTTCCCGGATACCTCACGGCGCGCCAGACCCTGTCCATTTTCGGCCGGATGTCTGGAATGGAGCGATCGGTCCTCGATACGCGAATCCCCGAGCTTCTCGACCGCGTGCGCCTGTCCGACTGGGCGGATGTGAAGGTGAAGAAGTTCTCGAAGGGCATGACGCAGCGGTTGGGTCTCGCCGCGGCGCTCGTGCACGATCCCGAGGTCCTGCTCCTGGACGAGCCGACCGACGGCGTCGATCCGGTCGGCCGCCGCGAGATCCGCGATCTCTTGCGCCATGAGGCGTCGCGCGGGCGAGCGATCCTTCTCAACTCACACCTTCTCTCCGAGATCGAGCTGACCTGCGACCGGGTGGCCGTGCTGCGACGGGGCAAAGTCGCCGCCGAAGGACGGATCGCGGACCTGACCGCGCAGGGCTCGCGGTACCGCATGACGGCGTCGCCGGTGGACGACGCGCTGCTGTCCGCCTTCCGCGAGAGCGGGGCGTCCGTCGAGCGGGTCAACGGACATCTCGTTCTCGGGACGCGCGATCTCGCGCACGTCAACGCTCTCGTGGACACGCTGCGCGCGCGCGGCGGAATGCTCGCCGAGCTGTCCCCGGTTCGATCCACTCTGGAAGACGTCTTCGTCGACCTCGTGCGGACCGGCGAGGAGGAAGAGAGGACGCCATGAGGGCCTGGGCCGCGAGCGTCGAGGAAGTCTTCCGCGAAGCGTCGGCGCGCTGGACCCTCCTCGCATACTTCGCCCTCTCGTCGCTCTTCATCCTGCTCTTCGCGCTCGCCGTCAATCTCGACATAGTCGACGGAGCCCTCGCGGGCGCGAAGCTCTTCGGGAGAGACCTCGATCTGGGCGGCGAGAAGATCGACATGGATCAGCTCGTCCTGGGTTTCGAGACGGGCTTCTCGGGGTTCCTCTACATGCTCGGCACGTTCCTGGCGCTCTTCGCGACGGCGCACCTCGTGCCACGACTCCAGGAGAAGGGCACGATCGATCTCTATCTCTCACGTCCGGTCGGGCGGACGAAGCTCCTGCTCGCGCGCTACTCGGGGGGATTGCTCCTGGCGGCGGCGAACCTCCTCTACCTGATCGGCTCGATCTGGCTGATCGTGTTCTGGAAGACGGGGGTCGCCCACGGCCGCTTCCTGCTGGGCGGCGCCGTCATCCTCTTCACGATCGCGTGCCTCGTCGCGTTCGCGTTTCTCGTGGGTGTCGTCACCTCCTCGACGGCGGTGTCGCTCATGGTGACGTACGCCGTCTTCTTCTTCTCGGCGCTGCTGTCGGCCCGGGAGAAAATCGCGGCGGCGGTGTCCTCCGAGTTCAGCGCGAACCTGGTCCGGACGCTCTACTGGATCTTCCCGAAAACCGCCGAGCTCGGCCGCGCGACCGTGTCTCTCGTCTCGGGCGGAGAGGCGTTCCAGCGCGCCGTCGGCCAGGTCGACCACTTCGCCGTCTACGCTTCCACCGGGCTCTTCGGTCTCGCTTCACTCGGACTCGCGGCCTGGCTCTTTTCGAGAAAGGACTTCTGAAAATGACACCGCTCCGACAGGCTCTTGTCTCGCTCGTCGCCGCCGCCGTCCTGGTCGCGGTCTTCGTTCTTCCCGTTCGCGCGGCGGAGGTGGACGAGGCTCTCGCGCTCGTTCCGCCGGATTCGGTCTCGGTCGGGATCATCCGTCTCGACGCGCTGCGGGGGAGCCCGCTCGCCGCGCGGCTCTTCACCGAAACGGACGAGCTCGCGGTCGACGGCGACGCGGCAAAGTTCCTCGCCGAGACCGGTCTGCGGCCGAAGCAGGACGTCGACCTCGTGGTGGTCGCCGGCCTCGGATCAGCCGCGGGCCACGGCCGCCCGGAGGACGGGCTCGTGCTATTCGAAGGACGTTTCGACCCGGCGCGCCTCGAGGCGGCGATGGAGGCGCGCGGAGCGGTTCGGAAATCGACTCCTCAAGGCGACTATCTGCTCGTCGCGGAACGGGGCGGCGACGGCGGCCGTGCGGCCGTCGCGGCCGTCAGCCGGAGGCTCGTCGTCGCGGGAAGTCCGGCGGCGGTGACGCGCGCTCTCGCGGACCGGCATTCGGGAGGCTCCGGGTTCCTGCGGGGCGAAGGGCTCGGACGGGAGATCCATCGGGTGCCGGGCGACGCCTCCGCCTGGGCGATCGTGGATGCGACGCGCGCTCGTTTCGCGGGAGCTCCGCGCCGTTCCGAAGGCGGCGATCCGGCGGGCGCGCTGGTCGGCGCGATGAGGTCGGTCTCGCTCTTCGTCTTCCAGGCGACGAGCCGTGGAGACTCTCTCGAGCTCTCGGCGACGGGACTCTCGGCCGACGAAGAGACCCGCGGCCTCCTCGAAGACGCGTTGAAAGGCGTCGTCGCGATGTGGCGGCTCGCGATCCACGAGAAGTCGCCGGAGCTCGTGCCGATCCTGCGCCGGTTCGAGATCGAGAGCGACCGCGAAGGCGTGACGATCCGCGGGACACTGCCCGGGAGCTTTCTCCGGAGGATCACCGAAGAAAGGCAGTCGCGGAAGGCGCAGCGATAGGGATCGAGAAATTCCCTCTGCCCTGAGGGATCACCACGGGATCGAGCGTCCGCGCCG
>DASWIB010000028.1:0-4959 GCA_036397915.1 Thermoanaerobaculia bacterium
ACGGCAACTGAACACAAGGAGGACATCATGCTCGAAACACTCACAAAATCCGATTTGCAGATCCAGCAGGACGTGATGCGGGAGCTGCGGTGGGATACCCGCATCGGTCCGACCGAGGTCGGCGTCGAAGTCGACAAGGGGATCGTGACGCTGACGGGAACCGTGGAGAACTACGCGAAAAAGCACGCGGCGACGGAAGCAGCGCATCGAGTCGCTGGCGTCCTGGACGTCGCGAACGAGATCCGGGTGCATTTTGCCGGGAGTCCCGGGAAGACGGACACGGAAATCGCGCGAGCGGTTCGGCTCGCCCTCGAGTGGGACGCGTTCGTGCCCGACCAGCACATCCGCTCCAGCGTCTCCGATGGCTGGGTGACGCTCGAGGGGGAGGTGGCGTTCCTTCGGGAGCGCGAGGACGCGGCGAAGGCCGTCCGGCGGCTCGAGGGCGTCAAGGGCGTCTGGAACGGGATCGTGGTCACGCCGAAGAAGGTGGATCCCATCGCCCTCCGCAAGATGATCGAAGAAGCGCTGGAGCGCCGGGCAGAACGCGACGCCGAAGAGATCGGCGTGACGATCGACGACGGAACCGTGACCCTCTCGGGCAAAGTTCACTCGTGGCTCGAGAAGGATGCGATCGTGGGAGCCATCGGCCACGCTCCCGGCGTCCGGATGGTGAACGACAAGCTCCGAATCGAGCCCTGGATCTAGGAGCGTCCGAATATCTGTCGGTGGGACCTTGCGGTCCCCTACGCCCCCTGGCTCGATACGGGTGATTTGCGGGCGTCTCCGGCTCCGTCTGCGCGGCGGAGCCGGAGGGCGTCAAAACCGCGAGGAGGAAGCGCGCCTTCCCGGTAGCGCTGATCGCCTCATCGCCGGCGCGCCCGCACGAGGACGACGGGCCGTCGCGCCAGCGAAACGACGTGCTGTGCGACGCTGCCGAGAATCACGTCTCCCACGGCGCTCCGGCCGGAGTTCCCGACGACGATCAGATCCGCGCGCTCGCGGCCCGCCTCCATGACGACAGCGTGTTCGGCGAAGACCCGCTCTCGCGGCACGTGGTAGCGAACCGTGACACGCGCACCGAGCCGGCGCGCCTCGCGAGCTGCGGAGTCGAGAAGCGCACGAGCCGCGCGCCGATCCGCCCGCTGGAGGTCGGGCACGAGTCCCAGCGCCTTCACTACCCCGACGCCCGTCAGGGCGAGATCGGCTGCCAGAGTCGAAACCGTGAGAATCGACAGGCGAGCGCGAGGGATGCGGGCAGCGAGCCGAGCACTGAATCGAACCGCTGCAGCCGACGCCTTCGAACCGTCCGTGGCGACGAGGATCTTCGCGACATGCCGCGCCGGACCCCGGTAGCTGGCGGGCACGACCGCGACCGGCCGCCGAGCGACGTGGACCAGCCGATTCGCGAAGCTTCCGAGAGCCCACCGAGCCGGCATGGCTCGCCCGCGGCCGCCGACGACCACCAGGTCTGCGTGCTCTCGGTCCGCGGCGCGCGAGAGGGTCTCGGCAGCCGCCTCGATCCGCCTCGGCCTCAGAGACTCGCACCGAACTCTTGCGCCAAGGCGTGAGGCTTCCCTCCGTGCCTGCTCGAGCGCTTTCGCCGAGGACGCCCGGGCCGCGTCGTTGAGCGCGGAAGCCAGACGGAGATCCAGTCGGCCGCTTCCCGCCAGGGCGTACGGGAACGTCTTGCCGACCGTGAGCACGACGAGCTCCCCGCCGGTCGCGGCCGCGAGGCGCGCCGCGAACCGGACGGCGCCGACGGCCGGACGGGAATCGTCGGTCGCAACCACGATCCTCATGGACAGACTCCGTTCGCTCGCGATCCGCGCTGCGTCTTGCGGCGTCCCGGAACCCGGTCGTTACTCGAGAACGAAGGAGACCTTGGCGTTGATCCGGTAGGTGACGATTTTGTTCGACTGCACCTTCGCTTCGAAGTTCTCGATATAAATCGAACGGATGTTCTTCAGCGTTTGAGCTGCCTTTCCCACCGCCTGCACGGCGGCGTCCTCCCAGCTCTTCTCCGATTCGGCCAGCACCTCGATCACTTTGAGCACGTCGGTCATAAATCCTCCTCTCATCTGTCCGTAGCCAGGACGCCCGATGAGTCACCCTAAATCTTCTCCCAAACCCTCGTTGCCGCACAGATCCGTTCGCATCAAACCCGAAACCGGAGAGCCGGTCCGGCAACGGTCGCGATTCGCGCCACCGGGTCCGCACGCCTTGGAGTTTGCCGAGTAATCTCAGCGGGGGACCTTGCGGTCCCCCGAAACCCCCGCGGTCGGTCGGTCGGTCAGCTCACCTTCTTGACGTAGATCTCTCCGGCCGCCTCCGAGTCCAGGGCGAGCGTCGTCTCGCCGATGCGCAGCACCGCGGCCGGCTTCCTCTGTTGGAGTCGCACCGTCGCGCCCGGAACCACGCCGAGGTTCGACAGCCGGGTCATTCGCTCCGGCGCGCGCGGCGAGATGAAGACGACCCGTCCTTCCTCACCGACGGCGAGCTGATCGAGCGGCTGGACGAGGGGCTCGACCGTCCGAGTGAACGACCGGCAGCAGGCTCCCGGCGGGATCCGCTTGCCGTGAGGGCAGATGACGGGATGTCCGAGAAACGCGCAGATCGAGTCGGCGATGCCGCCGGAGAGGACGTGCTCCATCACACACGCCGTCTGGTTGACCGCTTCGTCGTCGTGGACTTCGAGCACCGTCGTAAAGAGCGCTTCGGCGAGCCGATGACGGCGCACCTGGCGCGCGGCGAGGTCGCGACCCTGGGGCGTGAGCTGAACGCGGTCGTCTTCCAGCCTGACGAGCCCGCGCCGCCCGAGCTCCTCGAGCGCGTCGTAGAGACCCGCGACGCGGGTCGTCTCCCGCAGGTCCGCGAGTCGGTCCGAGCCCTGCTCGGCGAGCGTCCAGAGCTCCTCGGCAACCTCCTCGACGTCTTGATCCGCGAGATCTCGTTCGTGACTCATGTTTTTCTCCCCGCGAGCCACCGTCCGAGGCGGCCCAGTGTTTCGACGATGGCCGAGGTCCGCGGGAACACGTATCCGCAGTGCGGGCAGCCGACGACGTCGCACCGCGGCCTCAGAGGACAGGCGCCGCAGACCTCTTCCCCGTGCGAGAAAAGACCCCCGCAAAGCGGGCACGTAAAGAGCGTTTCCGGATCGGAGGTCGCGGTCGCCGCGACGAAGGGGATTCCCAGAACCTCTTCTCGTTTCATCGCCACGGCCCCGGAACCGCGCGCAGGACCGCGTTCAAGATCCCTCCCACGGCGAGCGCAAACGGGAAGATGAAAGCGGCGATCGCGGACGCGGTCTTCCATCCGCGCTCTTTCGCGATCATCAGGAAGTTGGCGACGCACGGAATGAAGAGCGTGATGGTCACCATCGCGACGACGATCTGGATCGGGTCGAGGGCTCCCGCGCGGGCGAGACGAAAGAGACCGGCCGCGCCGAAATCCCGGCGCAGAAAACCGACGACGAACGCTTCGGCGGTTTGGCTCGGCAGGCCGAGCCAGCCGGAGACGACCGGGCGGGCGAGGCGCTCGACGAGACCGAGCAGGAGGAGACGATCGGCGATGAAGAGGAGGAGCGTACCGAGCACGAAGAGCGGAACCGCCTCCTTCAGGTACCACTCGACGCGCGCGAGCGTCTTGACGAGGATGTTCCCGGGCCGCGGCAGCCGCAGCGGCGGGAGCTCCAGAACGAAGTCGCTGCCGCGACCGGGCAGCACCCGCGAGGCGAGCCGGCCCACCAGAACCAGGACGCCTCCGACGACGGCGGCCCAGACGAGCGTGGCCCAGAGCGCGACTCCCCCGAGCATCGCGAGCACGACCGTGAGCTGCGCCGAACACGGCACTCCCAGCGCGAGCAGCAGGATGACGATCAAGCGCTCTTTGGGGGTCTCCAGGATCCGCGTCGTCAGCGTGGCCATCGTGTCGCATCCGAGGCCGAGCACCATCGGGAGCACGGCCTTGCCGTTCAGCCCCATCTTCTTGAACAGCCGGTTCACCATGACGGCGAGGCGCGGCAGGTATCCCGTGTCTTCGAGGATCCCGAACGCGATGAAGAACGTCGTCACGATGGGGAGCAGGAGCGCGAGGGAGTAGGCGAGGGCCATCGTGACGACACCGTAAGGCCCGACGAGCAAGTCGCGCAGGAAGGCCCACGGAATCCATCGGTTCGCGGCCGTGATCGCCGCGGGGCTGATCACCCTTCCGAAAAGACCATCCTCGAGGAGATCCACCAGCGTGCCGGCGCCGAGCTTTCCGACGAACAGATAGGCGAGGTAGAGCACGGCGCCGAGGATCGGAATCCCCCAGATCCCGTGCGTGGTCAGCTCCTCCAGCCGAACCACCCACCTCCTTCTCGACTGTTCCGGCCCGCGGCGGGTCGCCGCGCCGTTGGCGAGCCGCCGGGCATCGCGCAGGCGGGACCGGTTGACGACATACGCGACATCTCCACCGACATCGCGGCGGAGCTTCAGGCGGATCTCGTCGAGCCGCGCGAGGTCGGCGGCGGGCAATCTCTCTTCGAGCCAGCCGTGCAAGGTCTCGTCTCCGCAGGCGGCGAGCAGCGACAGGGCGCGCCGCGAGATCGGCGCCTCCGGGAGGAGCGGCTCGATCGCGGCGACCGCGCGCTCGATCGCCTCCGGGTATTCCACGCGAACCAGGCCGCGACGCGGGGCCTGGAGCGCCCGGATGAGACGCGCGATTCCTTCCCGCCGAACCGCGACCGTCTGCACGACGTCAACCCCGAGGCGGGAGGAGAGCTTTTCAGCGGCAATGGCGATTCCCCGCCCCGCGGCTTCGTCCATCATGTTCAGGCACAGCACGAAGGGGAGATCCATCTCGGCGAGCTGCACGCCGAGCAGCAGAGTCCTCTCCAGGTTCTTCGCGTCCCCGACGAGCACGACTGCCCGGTGGCTCTTCGACAGGAGGATGTCGCGGGTGACGCGCTCGTCCTCCGAG
>DASWIB010000029.1:0-42072 GCA_036397915.1 Thermoanaerobaculia bacterium
CGTGACGTATTCGCCGGGGACGAAACGGAAGGAACGCGCCTCCTCCTCCTCCGTGAGTAGGCCGCGCATTTCTTTCGGAAGCGGGTGTCGATAGCGAAGGCCGACGAGGTCGGCGCCCTTCGCCCTGCCTCGCACGGTCCAGTCCCCCCATCGAGCTCGCTTCGCGACCTGCGAGGCGAGCTTCTCGGCGACGAGGTAGAGCCGGTCTCCCGCTGCGAGGAGCAGGTAGGTCTCGTTCGGATGAACCGCGATCGCGAGATTCGACGGGATCGTCCAGGGCGTCGTCGTCCAGATCAGAGCGAAGACCGGCCGGTCGCCGGAGGGCGCCGGCGATCCGTTCCTGTCGAAGCGATCGATTGCCTCCCGATCGAGCTCGAACGCCACGTCGATCGTCGGGTCCTCCCGCTCCTCGTATTCGAGCTCCGCCTCCGCGAGCGCCGTCTGGTCCGCGAAGCACCAGCGCACCGACTTCAACGCCTGGTACACGAGGTTCTTCCGATAGAACTCCCCGAACGCCCGAGCGATCTCCGCCTCGTACTCGCGGCTCATCGTCAAATACGGCCGGTCCCACAGGCCGCCGACGCCGAGGCGGCGGAACTCGCCTTTCTGGATCGCGACGTAGCGTGCGGCGTACTCCCGGCACGCGCGCCGAATCTCGACGGCGGACATCCCGCGCTTTTTCGCGCCGAGCTCCCGGTCCACGTGACGTTCGATCGGTAGACCATGGCAGTCCCATCCCGGAACGTAGGGCGCATCGAAGCCGAGCATCGCGCGGCTGCGCACGATGAAGTCCTTGAGGATCTTGTTCATCGCGGTGCCGATGTGGATGTTCCCGTTCGCATAGGGCGGGCCGTCGTGAAGGACGAAGCGCGGCCGGCTGGCCGCGCCCGCGCGCAGAGCCGCCTCGAGGCCGATTCTCTCCCACGCGGCGAGCCGCTGCGGCTCGCGGGTCGGAAGATCCGCCCTCATTGGAAAGGAGGTCTTCGGAAGATTGAGCGTCGCCTTGTAGTCGCCGGAATCCTTCATCTTCAAAAGCGGGAACGATAGCAGGTGTCCGGTGCCGGGTGATCCCGAGAGCTTCGCCGGAGTGAATAGTCTCCTGGCAGGGACCCTGCGGTCGCCGGTCGCTACTCCTCCGTCACGAGAGCGACGACCGCGGCAGCCATCGTTGCGCTGTGCGTGATCGACACTTCCATGTCAGCGACGCCGAGTTCCCGCGCTCGCACGAGAGCCTTGCCGTGAAAGGAGAGGGTCGGCTTTCCCCGCGGATCGCGACCGACTTCGATGTCGCGAAACGGAAGGCCCCGCCAGCCCGTGCCGAGTGCCTTCATCGCCGCTTCTTTGGCCGCGAAGCGGCCGGCCACGTGCTCCGCGCGTGCCCGCGCGTGACGGCGGTGCACCGAGATCTCTCCGGGCCGGAAGACCCGCTCGAGAAAGCGGTCACCCCACCGCTCCAGGAGCCTGGCGACGCGGTCGACCTCGGCGAGGTCGAGGCCGAGAAGGAGCTTCAAGGCCCCTTCGAGGGGCGGCCGGCATCCCCTAGGCCGAAGAACCGCACGATTCGCAGGCGCAGCGGCGTTCGGTCTTCCGTGCGCTCGGTCTCTCCGCGCGCTGCCTCCAACGCGTCGGCGGCGCGTTTCCTCCGCTCCTTCATGGTGAGTTCGAGCATCCCGCAGATCGACGGGTTGTCGCGAAGAACCGGCGACAGAGTCGCCTTGTCGATCTCGACGAGCGTGGCCTCCGTCAGAGCCCGGACGGTCGCCGTGCGCGGTTCTCCGGTCAGGAGGCTGATCTCCCCGAACGCGGAGCCGGGCTCGAGTACCGCGAGTCTCTGGCTCTGGCCGACGCTCCCATGGGCGGACACACCGAGACGGCCGGATTCGACGACGAACATCGAAGACCCGTGGTCCCCCTCACGGACGATCATCTCACCCGCTGCGAAACGCCTCTCCCGCGCGCCCTGCGCGACGCGCGCCCTCGCCTCGTCCGAGAGCAGAGCGAAAAGGTCCACGTTCGAGATCGCGGACTCGACCGCCTCGCGTCGTGGGGGAGTCACGAGCGCGCCGGCTTCGTATCGAAACTGCCGGATGAGGGGATAGGCAAAGCGAATGTTCTCCCGGCCGAGGCGGTACCAGACGCGCTCGCGGATCTGGGAGTCGAGCTCGAGGAATCGGGCGTAGTCCTCGAGCCAGTAACGGAGCTCGTAGGAGACCGAGAAATCATCGAAGCTCTTCAGGTACGCGGTCGGCTCGGGATAAGCCGCGATGCCCGGGACATCGTGCCCGGCCGCCTCCAGAGCTTCGCGCGCGGTCGCCGGCGGCTGGTCGTACTCGAGGCTGACTCTCAACGTCCTCGCGATCGGGCGGCCCGGTCGCGGAAACACCTCGAGCCGCTCGCGGCTCGCAACGCTGTTGGGGATCAGGAGAACGTCTCCTTCCATCGTTCGCAGCTTGATCGCGCGCCACGAGAGCTCCTCGACGGTCCCGAAGATCTCGCCGGAGCGGACCATGTCACCGACCTGCACGCTCTTCTCGAGGTGGAGCGCGAGTCCCGAAAAGAGGTTTCCGAGCGTGTCCTGGAGCGCGAGACCGATGAGGACGGAGAGAACGGCCGACGTGGCGAGCACTCCGGTCAGCCGAACCTCGAGAATCACCCGGAAGAGGATCGCGACCGCGGCGCCGAAAACCAGGAGTCCGACGATCTGCCGCAGCAGCGCCGGCGCGGCGACCTTCCGCCGCAGCCGGAACGCGATGTCGAACAGGGTGTAGTCGAGCAGGCGCGTGACGACGAGGGCCACGGCGATGCCGATCGCGAGTGCGCCATAATCGTGATCCCCCCTCGGGCTGGCCGTCGGCACCCGGAGCGCGGTCAGGAGCAGCACCACCGCGATGACGGTGGCGACGAGCGCCAGCGGACCGATCAGCCGACGGACGAAGAGCGGCAGCTTCTCGCCGATCGGTTTGATCCGGTCGAGCGTCTTCACGCGCGTGCGATCCTTTCCACAAGCGCCCGCGGGTTCGCCGCCTCCTGGATCAGGCGGACCGCGGCAATCCCCGAAATGCGGTCGCCGAACGCCGCGAGCTCATCCAGACGGGATTCGTCGATTCCGCCGATGGCGAAGATTTCGGCCTCGTGTGACCCACGCGGCGGGAGCGCGGCCAGCGCGCCCGGTCCGAGCGGAGGGCCGAAGGCCTTCTTCGAGGGAGTCTCGAAGACCGGCCCGATGACGACCAGGTCCGCGCCTTCGTCGATCGCACGGGCCGCCTCGTCGGCGGAGTGTGTCGAGATTCCGACGCGGAGCCCTCGCGGAGAGCCAGACCGCACGCGAGCGAGAGGCAGACCGTCGGCGGGCAGATGGACCCCCTGCGCTCCGGCGGCGATCGCCACGTCGAGGCGGCGGTTCACGAAGAGGGGCACGGCGGGGCCGAGTTTCCTGCGAGCCAGTTCGGCCAGCCGGAGTACCTCCCGATCCGTTGCGGCCTTTTCCCGGAGCTGGACGATCAGACCGAGCAGACCCCGGAGCTCGTCCAAGAGCCGCTCGAGCCGCGCGTCGCCGATCGCGCCACGGTCGGTCACGTAGAGGCACTTCATCTGCCTGCACCGTCGCCTGCCGCGCTCGTCGAGAGCCCTCGCGAGAGGACCTTCAGGTCGGCTGCTCCGGCGGCGAGGTGAACGAGTCCGAGACCGGAGACGAAACCGCGGAAAAACCCGGAGCCGGCGATCGCGCCGGTCCCGATCGCGCCGGTCCAGGGACGTAACAGCAAGTAGACCCCGACGGCGGTGCAATAGAAGATGAACACGGCGCTGCCCACCACTGTCGAGGGACGCAGGCTGCTCATCGGAACTGAATTGTAGTTTCGCACGAGCCGAGCAACCGCCTGCCGTTCCGAGGCCCAACGAGCAAATATCTGCCGAGCCCGATCAAAAAAGAACCGCGCCCGGAGGCGCGGTGTGAGGAAGAGGAAATCCCCGAATGAAGGATCAGCCCTTGCGGCCCTTGCCGTGACCCTTGAAGCTGGAGTTGGGAGCGGGCGCCGGCGGGGCGGGTCGCGATTCCACTTTCGGCGCCGGTGGTGCGGAGTACTGCGGTGCGCGGGGAGCCTCGCGGTACCCTCGCGGTTGCGGCTGCGGCCTGGATTCGGGACGGTATTCACGCGGTGCGGGTGCCGGCTTGTACTCCCTCGGCTCGAAGCGCGGCGCGGGCTTGTACGCGCGCGGCTCCGGGCGGCGCTCCGGCGCCGCAGGGGCGGCCCGCTCCGGCCCCCGCTGACGCAACTCGGGAGGTGGGGCGCTCTCCCTGGCGCGCGGCGCTTCCGCGCCGTCCCTCTGCCAGCGACGGCCGGGAACGGCGCCTTCGATCACACGCTTCGCCGGACGTTCCTCCGACCTCCGCCACTCCTGTGCGCGCGTCTCGGGAACCGCCTTCCCCTCGAAGCGGCTTTCGGAGCGTCCGCGCCAGTCCTGCCCTCGGGCCGACTCCTTCGGTCGCTTCTGGGGCTCGATTCCGGAGGAGACGCCTCCCGCCGGCGCCCGGGACGCTTCCTGTCTTTCCGGACCGCGCTGCCGCCAGCCCTGGGCCGGCCGGGGCGCGGGGCGAGACCGATCGATCACCTTCCTGCGCGGCGGGTCGATCGTTTCGGAGCGCCCCCGAGCTTTGCCCTCGCGCTCGACGGCGGAAACCGCGGGGCCTTCAGTGCGCGCCGTGTCGCCGCCCCGCCCGCGCCAGTCTGCCGCGGCCGGAGCCTCGGCGCGCCCGGGCGCGCCCTTCTCCCGTTTCTCGAGACCGCCGCCACGCCACACGCTTCCGTCGGCCGGGGCGACGACTGGCGCCTTGCTGCCGCGCGGTAAGACGGAACCTCTCTCCGGTCTCTTATCGACTCTGCGGCTCCCGAGGAGCTCCTTCACGGAGCCGCCACGATCGACGGTCACCCCGCGCGTCGCGATCTCCTTGGCGCCGGGGCCGGAGAGTTTTCCACGTCCGGCCACGACGGCGCGGCTCCCCAGGACCTCCAGGGTCGAAGCCGGCAGGGACTTCTGACGAGCGAGCACCGGAGCCAGACGAGACGCATCAATGCTCTTGGTGCGCTCGATCAGACCGGGCGCCTGCTTGACGTAATCCTGGATCGCCTGCGGCAGCGAGTCGCCGCGGGCGGAGACGACGATCGGCTTCGGCGAGATCGCGATCTGATCCCCGAGGTTCGGGAGGACTCGCGTACCCGGCACAACGGACAGCCGGTCATGGGTCTTGCCGAACGATCCGGCCGAGACGAAGCTCCAGCCTCCGAAGTCCACTTCCTTGGCCTTGAACGTCCCGGAGAGCGCGAAGACCAGGTTCCGGCTCGAGTGCCGGGGACTCCAGCCCCAGTACCGGTAGTAGCTGTCGAACCAGGGCGAGTAGAACGAGTAGTAGCCCACCGGGCACCAGCCGACGTAGCGCGGGGTATAGGCCCAATAGACCCACGCGGGGGAGTACGTGTAGGCGGGAGACCAACACCAGCGACGGAAACCGGCGTCGAAAAACCAGTTCCCGTAGTGGAAGGGATACCAGCCCCACGGGTCCGACGACCACCACGTCAGGCCGATCGGCGTGTAGTACCAGGTGCCGTGAGAGTACGGAGTCCAGCCGATGGAGACCCGGGGAACCCAGACGCTCGACCCGTAGGTCGAGCTGTACTGCCAGTCGCCGTAGCCGTCGAGGGCGACCACGTCGCTCGCGTAGTCGTCATCCACGTAGCGGACGGACGTACTCCGGTTGGTGTCGTCGTAGAGGTCTTCGAGACGGTCTGCGGCCCAGAGGTCGAACCGATCGCGGGAGAATACGCCGCGCGAGATCTCGGGCGGCTCGTCACCTTCCAGGATGAGGTACTGGCCCGACTCGAGAGTGTAGTTGTCGGCCCGCGTCCGGACCTCGACGGATCCGGCGCGCACGATCACGACCGTGCCGCGTCGCGGATCGGCGTTGACCCGGACACGAGAACCGGCGGAAAGGTAGACGGTCGCATCCTCGGTATCGATTCGCGGAATGGAGCCCTCGCCGTAACCCATCGCCGCGAGCACGACCGACCCGTCGCGCAGATCGATCGCCGAGAAGTCGTCGTCTTCGCCCTGCTGCGCATGGAGGGAAGAAAAGCGCGCCCGCGTGCCGCCGCCCACGAAGAGGAGGTTGCCGTCGGCGAGGCCGATCTCGGCGCGGCCGGCCTCGGAGACGAGGATCTCGTCGCCGGCGGAAATCGGCATGTTCCGGCGCGCGGTCACGGTTCCGTTCCAGCGCGACTGAACCGTCACCCCTCCGACCGTCTCGCGCACGTAAGAGTACCCGCTCCGCTCGACATCGCCGCGATCGCGGTCGGTGTTCCCTTCGTACTGGGGAAAGGCGGTCGCAACGGTTGCGAGCGTCATGATGACGCCGAGCAAGATTCGTTTCGTGCGGCTCATCGGCATCCTCCGCGAAGGTGAGATAGCGACGCCCGTGCCATGCCCGAGGGCGAGCAGCACAAGATTAAGGCATTAAGATTCAGACAGTTCGCGGGAAGCCCTTTCGGGTCCCCGGGCGCTCCTGTCCGGGTCGGGGGACACCGATTGGAAGGGGAAGGACAGTCGGAGAAGAGCTGTGGGCTTTCAACTCTCCGGTTTTCCGCGCGCGGCCAGGCCCGTCGAGGCCCGTCGCCGGCGCTGCTACTCTCCTCGTCCAATGACGATCCGGGATCTCGTTCGATGGGGGGACGAGCGCCTGCTCGCCGACAACCAGGAGGTGATGGAAGCCGACGGCCTCGCGCTCCTCATCTCCGACCTGGTCGACACGTGCCACGCGGCGCCCGGCGTCGGCCTGGCCGCCCCGCAGATCGGCGTCAACCGGCGGGTGGCCATCGTGGACCTCTCGGTCGGCGAAGACCCTTCGGCGGTGATCGTTCTGATCAACCCGGTCGTCGTCTCCATGTCCGGCGAGCAAAAGGAGGAGGAGGGGTGCCTCTCCGTTCCGGACGTTTCGGAGAGAGTCGTGAGGCCCGCCCGAGTCGTCGTGCGGGCCGCCGACGCCGACCTGCGCGAGCGAGAGATCGAGGCCACCGGCCTTCTCGCGCGGGCTCTGTGTCACGAGACCGACCACCTGAATGGAATCCTGTTCGTCGACCACCTCCGCGGGCTCAAGCGAGAGATGACGCGGAAGAAGATCGAACGCCGGCGCGCGCGGGGGGGGGGACGCTGGTGAAGCTCTACAACACCCTCGGGCGGAAGGTGGTCGACTTCGCCCCCCTCGAGGCGGGTCACGTGCGTCTCTACACGTGCGGCCCGACCGTCTACAACGTCGCCCACATCGGAAACCTCCGGACGTTCGTGTTCGAGGACGTTCTGCGCCGGCATTTCCTCGCACGGGGAGAACGGGTCACCCAGGTGATGAACTTGACCGACGTCGACGACAAGACGATCCGGGGAGCGCAGCAAGCGGGCGTCTCGCTCGGCGAGTTCACGGCGGAATACACCGACGCGTTCTTCCGCGACATTGGAAGGCTCGGCGTCGAGCCGGCGGAGCGCTATCCCAAGGCGACGGACCACGTGCCGGAGATGATCGACCTCATCCGTCGCCTCGAGGAGCGGGGTCACACGTACGAGTCGGAGGGCTCCGTCTACTTCCGGATCTCCACCTTCCCGAACTATGGAAAGCTCTCGGGGATCGACCTGGAACAGACCCGCCGGGGTGACCGCGTTGCCGACGACGAATACGAGAAAGAAGACGTCCGGGACTTCGCCCTCTGGAAAGCGACGAAGCCGGGAGAGCCATCCTGGCCGTCGCCCTGGGGCGCCGGTCGTCCCGGATGGCACATCGAGTGCTCCGCGATGAGCATGAAGTACCTGGGCGAGCATTTCGACATCCACACGGGCGCCGTCGACAACATCTTTCCGCACCACGAGAACGAGATCGCGCAGAGCGAGGCAGCGACCGGGCACCGGTTCGTGGAAGTGTGGCTCCACGCGGAGCACCTGATCGTAGACGGCGAGAAAATGGCGAAGTCGAAGGGCAACTTCTACACGCTCGACGACGTGCTCGCGCGCCGCGACGATCCGGCCGCGGTGCGCTATCTCTTACTCTCGGTTCCCTACCGCAAGAAGTTGAATTTCACGTGGGACTCGCTCGCGGCGGCCGCCGCCGCCGTCGAACGAATCCGTTCCGCGGCGGTCCGGCTCGACGAGGTCGCCGCCGCCGGCCCTCCCGACTCGAAGGCGGAGGCGTTTCCTTCCGAGGAGCGCGCGGCGCTCATCCGGTCGGAGTTCGCGTCCGGCCTGGACGATGACCTGAACACCCCCGAGGCACTGGCGGCGCTCTTCAACTACCTGCGACAGGTGAACGCGGCGATCGACGAGGGCTCACTCGGCCCGGAGGGCGCGCGAATCGCGCAGGGGGCGCTCGCGTCGGCCGATCGGGTTCTCGGGATTCTTCCGAAGACTCGCGAGGCGCTTCCCGCCGAGATCGAGGAAAGGATCGCGGCGAGGAATGCCGCGCGGAAGCGTCGCGACTTCGCCGAAGCCGATCGGATCCGCGACGAGCTCGCGAGCCGCGGCATCGTGCTCGAGGACACGCCCGGCGGAACCCGCTGGAAGAAATCGTCTCCGGTTTGATATCCTCGAGCCCGATGGTTCGGTCTGCAGTCTGGTGCTGGCGGGAAAGATACCGGTAGGGTGGAATCGCGCCCTGCCGATTGTTTCGGCCGGGGCGAAGGTGAAGCGAACGGACCCCCGGCCCGAAAGGGACCGGGGGTTTTCCTTTTGAGTGAGAAGCGGCTTTCTCTGCCGGCGCACGTGGCGTCGATCGCGCCGCGGGACCTCGCCGACGCGAAGAGTCTCGTCGCGCGCGTTCCCGCCGGAGCGACGGCCATCGAGTATCGCGTCGACGGCGCGGCCGAGCGGCTTCCGCCGGCAGCTCTCATCGCGCTCGACCGGCGTCCGACGATCGTGACCTGGCGAAGCGTGCGCGAAGGGGGCAACTTCAACGGATCGATCGAGGAGTACCGCCGCCTGGTCTTCGAGGCCTACGCCGCCGGCGCGGTCGTGGACGTCGAGCACGCGAGCGGGCTCGCCGAGGAGCCGGGTCTCGCCGATCGCGCGCGGGTGCTCGTGTCCGCGCATTTCCCGTTCGGCTTGCCCGGCGATTGGGAATCGCGTCTCGCCGCGATGCGAGGAACCCGCGCCCTGGCGGTCAAGCTCGTGGCCGGAGTGACTCACCTCCGCGCGAGCCTCACGATCGCCGAGATCGCGAGGCAGCACGCCGACGGGAGGACGGCGATCTTCCCGATGGGTCCGGCGAGCGCGCCGGCCCGCGTCCTCGCCGCGATCTTCGGCTCGGCGCTCGTGTACGGCTCCGTCGGCCGGCCGACCGCGACGGGGCAGCCGCTGGTCGCGGAGCTTCTCCAGGTCTACGGAACCGGCGTTGCACGCCGGCCGAAGGCGCTCTTCGGGATCATCGCCCTCGACCCGGCCGGCTCCCTCTCGCCGCTCGTTCACAACGCACTCTTCCGCTCGCGGGACCTTCCCTTCCTCTATCTACCCCTCCCCGTTTCCGACTTCGACCGGGAGGCGCCCGACGAGATTTCTTTCGATCCGCCGTTCCGCGCCTTCTCGGTCACGCAACCGTGGAAGACCCGCGCCGCGCGGGTCGGCACCGCCGGTGAGGACGTTCGTGCGACGGGCGCCGCGAACACCCTGCTCCTCGAGCGGCGCCGGTGGCGATCGGAGAACACGGACGTCGATGGGATCTTCGATCCGCTCGCGGACCACGACACAGGCGAGGGGCGGAGCGCTGTCGTGCTCGGCACCGGCGGCGCGGCGCGAGCGGCGATCGTCGCCGCGAGGCGGCTGGGGTACGAGGTCTCGGTCGCCGGTCGGCGGGATGAAGAAGCCAGCGCCCTGGCGCCGCGCTTCGGCGTGGAATCGCTCGCGTGGGAGGACGTCGCGGCGAGCGAAGCGGACCTGTACGTCAACGCGACCCCGATCGGTTGGCGGGCGGAGGATCCCCCGGCCGTGCCTCTACGCGCTCTCGAATCGCGTCCGCTCGTCTTCGACTGCGTGTATCGGCGGGACGGCGGAGAGACCTCGACGGTCCGCGCGGCGCGGGCGGCCGGCTGCCGGACGGTCGAAGGAATCGAAATGTTCGCGGTGCAGGCGGCGGCGCAGGCCCGCTTGTTCGGAGTCGAAGGAGTGACCCGCGAGGAGGTCGGGCGGATTCTCGGCGAGGCGCGGGCCGCGTGACGCCGCAGGCCGAGAGAAGCGCCATTCTCGCGCGCGGATCTGGCCGGGTCGTCCCGGTCGCTCGGGCCCTGCCAGGCGACGAGCAAACGCCGGTCGGTCTCTTCCGGCGGATGCGCCGCTCGGGATCCGAGTGCTTCCTGCTCGAGAGCGTCGAAGGTGGAGAAACCCTCGCGCGATACACGTTCCTGGGCGTTGCCCCGGTGGCCCGCCTGACCGCGCGCGGCGCCGAAATCGAGATCGAGCGGAACGGCGCGTCCCGGCCGGCCGGCGCCTCGCTTCTCGCCGCTATCGAAGGGTTCGCCCTGCGAGAAGGCTTCGAGCCCGACGCCGACCTGCCGCCGCTCTGCGGCGGAGCCGTCGGGTTCCTTTCCTACGACGCGGTACGTCTCTTCGAGGAGATACCCGACCGGCATGTGCGGGAAGGAAAGATCCCGGACGCGCTCTTCCTCCTCTTCGAGGCGGTCGTTGCTTTCGATCACGTCCGGCAGCGGCTGCTCCTGCTGACCACGGCGGACTTGCGCGGGAACGGAGATCCCGGCGTCGAGGCGGACGCCGCGATCGCTCGGCTCGACCGGCTCGAGGAGGTCGTCCGGGAAAACGGGGTCGCGCCGGTCAATCGCGCGCCCCGGACGACTCGGACGGGACACGCGACGGGTCTATCGCCGACGACGTCGCGCGAGCAGTTTCTCGACGCGGTCGCCCGGGCGAAGGAGGAGATTCTCGCCGGTGAGATCTACCAGGTCGTGCTCTCGCAGCGCTGGACGGTGCCTGTCGATGTTGACCCGTTCGAGGTGTACCGGGCGCTGCGGGGTCTCAATCCTTCGCCTTACCTCTTCTACCTGGAGACGCGGGAGGCCGCCGTGTTCGGCGCGTCTCCGGAAATGCTCGTGCGCTGCCGCGGGCGAGTCGCGGAGACGCGACCGATCGCCGGAACCATCCATCGAGGCGCGAGCGCCGGGGAGGACTCGGAGCTCGCCGCACGTCTCCTCGCCGACCCGAAGGAGCGCGCTGAGCACGTCATGCTGGTCGACCTCGGCCGCAACGACCTCGGACGGGTCTGCGAGATCGGCAGTGTCCGAGTGACGCGCTACGCCGAGGTCGAACGCTATTCGCACGTGCAGCACATCGTTTCGGAAGTCCGCGGCATGCTCGCTGCCGGCAAGAAGTCGACCGACGCCCTCGCCTCGTGCTTCCCGGCGGGCACGCTGACCGGCGCTCCGAAGATCCGGGCGATGCAGCTGATCGACGAGCTCGAAGGGTGCCGGCGCGGGATCTACGGCGGGGCGGTCGGATATCTCGACCACGCGGGCAACCTGGACATGGCGATCGCGATCCGGACGGCCGTCGTGGAGGATCGTGTCTGCCGGATCCAGGCGGGGGCGGGGATCGTCGCCGACTCGGTCCCGGAAAAGGAGTACCGCGAAGCGGAATCGAAAGCCGAGGCCCTGTTTCGATCGATCGAGCTCGCGCGGGAACGCTCGGCTCCGCCTTACACCCCGCGCCTTACGCCCCACGCGTCATGATCTTCGTCGTCGACAACTACGATTCCTTCACCTGGAACCTGGTCCAGGCGGTGGGGAAGCTCGATCCCGACGTCGAGGTCGCGCGCAACGACCGCTTCGATCCGGCCGAGGCCATGGCGAGGCGTCCCGCTGCGGTCATCGTCTCGCCCGGACCCGGCCGCCCCGAGCGGGCCGGTCGTTCGCTCGAGGCGATCGCCGCCGCGGAGCGCGAAGGGATCCCGGTGCTCGGCGTGTGCCTCGGACACCAGGCGATCGCGGCGCTGCACGGCGGCCGGGTCGAGCGCGCGCCCGCCCCGCGGCACGGCAAGAGCTCGCGTGTCTTCCATGACGGCACGGGGCTGTTCACGGGCATACCGAGCCCGTTCGAGGCGGGGCGGTACCATTCCTTGATCGTGTGCGAAGAGGGTCTTCCGACGGAGCTGTCGGTCACGGCGCGAAGCGAGGACGATCTCGTCATGGCGATCGCCCTTCGATCGAAGCCGGTCTTCGGCGTGCAGTTTCATCCGGAGTCGGTTCTGACGCCGGACGGCGAGAGAATCCTGAGGAACTTCCTGGAGCTCGCTCGTCACCGCACTCCCTCCGAGGAGCGGCCGTGACCCCGCGCGTCGCCGAGGCCCTCAAGATCGTCGCGGCGCGCCGGCCGCTCTCGCGCGAGCTCGCCGAGTCGGTCTTCGGCGATCTCATGGACGGCAAGGCGACCGAGGCGCAGAAGGGGGCGATCCTGATCGGCATCGCCACGCGCGGCGAGACAGCCGACGAGATCGCCGGCGCGGTCGCCGCGCTGCGCGCCCGGATGCGCCGCGTCTCGACCTCCCGGGCGCCGCTCCTCGACACGTGCGGCCCGGGCGGCATCGGGCGCGATCTCTTCAACCTTTCCACCGCGACCGCGATCGTGGCCGCGGGCGCGGGAGCGTGGGTCGCGAAGCACGGAAACCGCTCGATCTCGTCCCGGGTCGGCTCGGCCGACGTTCTCGCCGCGGCCGGGGTCGCGATCGAGCTCGATCCGGACCGCGCGGGCCGACTCCTCGACGAAATCGGCCTGGTGTTCCTCTTCGCGCCCGCGTTCCACCCCGCGATGAAGGAGCTCGGAACCGTGCGGCGGGAGCTCGGCGTGCGGACGATCTTCAACGCGCTCGGCCCGCTCGCAAACCCCGCGGGCGCCACCCGCCAGATGATCGGCGTCGGCAGGCCCGAGCTCGTGCGCCTCCTCGCGGACGCGCTCGCGATGCTCGGCTCAGAGCGCGCGGTCGTGTTCCATTCCGCAAACGGCCTGGACGAGCTGATCCCCGGCGTTCCGGCGGCAGGCATCGAAGTCCGCGACGGATGGACCCGTCCCTGGAAATACGACCCGGAGGAGGTCCCCCAGAAGCCCGTCGACGTCGGGGAGCTCGCGGGCGGAGACGCACCGTCGAACGCCGCGATGTTGCGCGCTCTCCTCGAAGGCGAGAAGGGTCCTCGCCGCGAGGCGGTGCTCTTGAACGCGGCGCTCGGTCTCGTGGTCGCCGATCTCTCGGACGAACTGGGAGAGGGGTACGAGCGGGCGCGCGCGGCAGTCGACGAGGGCCGCGCCCTCGACGCGTTCGAGAGGCTGCGCTCCGCGGCATCCGTGGCATGAGCGCCGTCCTCGACCGGATCCTCGCCGACAAGCGGCGGCGCCTCGAGCGCGGCGAATTCGCTGCCCCGAAACCCCCGGCTCCGTCGAGCGATGGCGCTCGGTTCGTCGCCTCTCTGCGTGAGCCGGGCGTACGCATCGTCGCCGAGTTCAAGGCGCGCTCTCCGTCCGCGGGAGAGATCGTCGCGGGCGCCGACGGCAAGGTCGAGACCTATGCTCTCGCATACCGCCGCGGCCACGCCGCCGCGATTTCGGTGGTCGCCGAGCAGGACCACTTCGGGGGAAAGCCGGAGTGGGTGACCCGTGCGAAGCGAATTTCGGGGCTGCCGGTCCTGATGAAAGACTTCGTGATCTCGGAGCGGCAGCTCGACTTCGCCGTCTTCCTCGGCGCCGACGCCGTTTTGCTGATCGTGAGGGCGCTCTCCGACCGCGACCTCGACCGGTTGCGGCGCGGCGCCGCGGAGCGCCGCCTCGCCGTCGTCGTCGAGGCCCACGGCGTGGAGGAGATCCCGGGGGCGGCGGCCGTCGACCCCGACGTCCTGGGCGTCAACGCGCGGGACCTCGCGAGCTTCGAGACCGACGTCGCCGCGTTGCAGGGACTCGCCCGGGAGATCCCACCGGGACCGATTCGGCTCGCGGAGAGCGGTATCTCCTCGCGCCGGGACGTCGAGCGGCTGGCGGCCGCCGGCTGGGAAGCGTTTCTCGTTGGGGAGAGCCTCCTTCGCGCGGAGGACCCGGAGGAGACGCTGCGGGAGCTCCGAGGCTGTCCGGATAATCTCAGCGGGAGACCCAGGAATGTGTCCGAGTAATCTTTCGCGGGGGACCTTGCGGTCCCCCGAACCGACAAGATTGTCGAGAGTCTGTCGGTGGGGGACCTTGCGGTCCCCCACACCCCCTAGCGGTCCCCCGAACCCCCTAGCTCGATGACGGACGTCAAGGTCTGCGGCTTGACGCGCGAAGAAGACGTCGCGGCGGCGTGCGCGCTCGGCGCGGCGTACGTCGGATTCAACTTCTCGACCCGCTCCCCGCGCCGCGTCGGTCTCGGGGTCGCCCCGCGTCTCGCCGGCGCCGCGATGCCCGGGGTTTGCCGGGTCGGTGTGTTCGTCGACGAAGACTATCGCCGAATCGAGGACGCGATCGAGGCGGCGTCCCTCGACCTCGTGCAGCTCCACAGGACGCTCCGTCGGGAAGATCTCGAGCAGATTCCCCGCCGGGTGCTCGCCGTCGCGCACGCGGGACGCGACGAGGAGATCCCGCCGGGGGCGCTCCTCGAGCGCTGCGCCGGGATCCTTTTCGATACCGCAGCTCCCGACCACCCCGGAGGAACCGGAGTCCCGTTCGACTGGTTCCTCCTCGAAGGCAAGAGCTGGCCGGTCCCGCTCTTCGTCGCGGGAGGGTTGAGTCCCGACAACGTCGGCGACTCGATCCGCCAGACGCGGCCGGTCGTTGTCGACGTCACGTCGGGAGTCGAGAGATCGCCCGGGGTCAAGGACCGCGAGCGGATGCGCCGTTTCTTCGAAGCGGTCAAGGAGGCCGACCGGGTGTGATGAGGGGACGCGCGAGGCCGAAGGGCTATTTCGGCGACTTTGGAGGACGTTTCGCGCCCGAGACGCTGATGGCGCCGCTCGAGGAGCTCGAACGGGCGTTCGAGCGTTTCCGCCGGGACGTGCGCTTTCGTCGCGACCTGGACGAGCTCCTCCGGAGCTACGGCGGCCGCCCGACGCCGATCTCCGAGGCGCCGCGTCTTTCCGGGAGCGCCCGCGGCCCGCGGATCGCGTTGAAGCGGGAAGACCTGCTCCACACCGGCGCGCACAAGCTGAACAACTGCCTCGGTCAGGTGCTCCTCGCCGCACGTATGAAGAAGCGCCGGGTCATCGCGGAGACCGGCGCGGGCCAGCATGGCGTCGCGACGGCGGCCGCGGCTGCGCGGCTCGGGATCCCCTGTCGGGTGTACATGGGAACCGTCGACATGGACCGGCAGTCCCCGAACGTCTCGCGGATGCGGCTGCTCGGCGCGGAGGTCGTGGGCGTCGATTCCGGATCCCGTACGCTCAAGGACGCGATCAACGAGGCGATGCGCGACTGGATCGAGAACGTCGGGACCACGCACTACGTGCTCGGCTCCGCGCTCGGCCCGCATCCCTATCCCACGATGGTCCGCGAGTTCCAATCGGTCATCGGTCGCGAAGCCCGAGTCCAATTCCGCAAGCTCGCGGGGCGTGACCCCGACGCAGCGGTGGCCTGCGTGGGCGGCGGCTCGAACGCGATCGGGCTCTTCTCCGCGTATCTCGGCTCCCGCGTCCGGCTTTACGGCGTGGAGGCGGGCGGACGCGGCGGCGCCCCCGGCGAGCACGCCGCCCGATTCGCCGGTGGATCGGTCGGCGTCCTGCACGGCACCCGAACGATGCTCCTGCAGGACGGCGCGGGGCAGATCCTTCCCACCCACTCCGTATCGGCCGGGCTCGATTACCCGGCGGTCGGACCCGAGCACGCTTACCTCCAATCGCTCGGCCGCGTCGAGTACTCGAAAGTGTCGGACGCGGAGGCGCTGGAAGCGTTTCGCCGGCTCGCCCGAACCGAGGGAATCCTGCCGGCGCTCGAGAGCGCGCACGCGATCGCGTTCGCTCTGCAGCTCGCGCGACGCATGTCGAGACGGTCCTGGATCCTGGTGAACCTCTCCGGACGCGGTGACAAGGACCTCGAGATCGTCGAGTCCCACAAAGATCCCGAAATCGTGAAGTCCCACAAGGATCCCGAAATCGGGAAATCCTTCGTCCCTTGACCGAAAGCCGGATCGCCGCCGCTTTCGAGCGCGCCCGCTTGGAAGGGCGGGCGGCCTTCATTCCGTACCTCACGGCCGGCGATCCTTCCGCCGCGGCGACCGTCGCTCTCGCCCGCGAGTTGGACC
This sequence comes from Thermoanaerobaculia bacterium, assembly GCA_036397915.1. GTDB lineage: Bacteria > Acidobacteriota > Thermoanaerobaculia > UBA5066 > Gp7-AA6 > Gp7-AA6. The sequence continues at coordinate 16,283 of DASWIB010000029.1, forward strand.
GCGCGGGCGCGGACATTCTCGAGCTGGGCGTGCCGTTCTCCGATCCGATCGCCGACGGGCCGGTTCTCCAGCGGGCGGCGGCGCGCGCGCTGGCCGCGGGGACGACGCTTACGCAGATCTGGCGAATCGCGGAGGCGATCCGCGCCGAGACCTCGCTCGCTCTGGTGCTCTTCTCGTACATCAATCCCCTTCTCCGCTGCGGTCTCGGGCGGACGGCCCGGGAAGCGCGCTCGGCGGGACTCGACGGGGTTCTGGTGACCGACCTGCCTCCGGAGGAGGGCCGCGAGGTCCAGCCGGTCTTCCGCGCGGCCGGGCTCGACACCGTTTTTCTCGTGTCCCCCACGTCACCCGTGGATCGCATGGCGAGCGCTGCCGAGCTCTCGACCGGCTTCCTGTACGTGATCTCGCGTCCCGGAACGACCGGCCCCCGCGAGTCGCTTCCGGCGGACCTGCCGGCGACCGTGGCGCGAGCCCGGCGCGCGGCGCGGAGCGTTCGGCACCGGTCCGGCAGGAAGAGGCCTCTGCCGATTGCGGTTGGTTTCGGGATTTCGACGCCCGAGACCGCGCGAGCCGCCGCCCGCCTGGCCGACGGTGTCGTCGTCGGATCGGCCCTGGTCGCCGCCCGGGAAGCAAGCAGGAGCGTGGAAACCGTCGGCCGCCTCGCGCGCCGGCTCGCCCGCGCCTGCCGCCGGGAAGGAGACCAGGAGAGTGTCTGAGTATTTCTCGGCGGGGGACCTTGCGGTCCCCCGCACCCCCTAGTGGGCGCCGAGGGACGGCTCCTCGAGCGGCTCCGCCGGCCGGTTCTTCCGGCCGCGGACGTGGAGCGGATTCTTCGAAGCCCGGAGGCCCGCCGCTTTCACGCGGTCCGCCTCGCCCTCGCGGCTCACCGGAACACTCCGCTGGTCGAGGCGCTCTCGCTCGTCGAAACCCTGTTCTGGCGAGATCTGGCACGCCTTTCGTCCGACGTCCGGGTGCATCCGCAGGTCCGCCGGGCCGCGGACACGCAGCTCCTCCGTCGTCTTCCCGACCTGGCGGTCGCGGAGCGCGTGGACCTTGCCCGGAGCGCGGGCCGCGGGATGCTTCTTTTCCTCCGGCAGGACCCGGACGTCCGGGTCGTCGCCGCCTTCCTGGATAACCGCTTTGCGACCGAGGCCGACGTCCTCCAGGCGGCGGCCCAGGCGCGCGTCCGGCCCGACTCTCTGGAGGCCATCGCGACGCACCCCCGCTGGAGCCTCCGGAGGAGCGTCCGGGATGCCCTGCTCTGTAACCCGAGCCTGCCAGCCGCCTCTGCCGAGGCCCTCCTCGACCAGGCCGTCGACCGGGAGCTCGAGCATCTACAGGAGGAGCCCGGGGCACCCCCTGCGATTCGCGCGATCGCGCAAAGAGTCCTTGCGCGTCGCTCGCGCGAGGTCTAGCATCAGAGTCGAATCAATTCGGGTCGAAAAAAAAGACAGATACTCTGCGACGGATGGAACGCTCTCGACCGTCGAGCCCGAGCTTCGGGGACGAGCTCAAGCGCGAAAGACTCTTGCGCGAGGTCTCCCTGGAAGAGATCTCTGCGGCCACGAAAATCTCGATGCGCCTGCTTTCGGCGCTGGAGAGGAGCGATCTTGCCAAGCTCCCCGCGCCGGTCTTCACGCGTGGATTCATTCGCGCGTACAGCCTGTATCTCGGACTCGATCCCGTCGAGAAGATCAACATTTACCTGGCTGAGGCTCAGCCGAGCACCGTCCCCCATCCAACTCCGATCGCGAAGCCGCGCGGAGGCTCGCGCTTCTTGAGAGGGCGTGGGTCGACGGCAGGGACGATTCTCGGAGGAGTCACGGCCGTGCTTCTTCTGCTCGGTCTCATCGCGAGTCCGGAGCATCGTCGCCCGACCACGACTCGAGTTTCGCGGGCCGCGCGCGTCGAACCGGTTTCGTTCAAGAACGTTGCCCCTTCGAACGAACCCACTCCGTTGATCCGGGAAGACACTCCCGACTCCACCATCGAGGAGACGGGTGTCGCGCTGGTCCTCGAGTTCGATGAGGTCTCCTGGACAGAGATCTCCGCCGACGGAGAAAAGATCTTCGGCGGTATGGTCTCCGCGGGCGAGAGGCGGCGGTTCGAAGCGCGAAGAGAATTTCGCGTGACGCTCGGCAACGCCGGCGGTGTGTGGGTGTCCGTGGATGGCCGGCCCGCCGCCCGTCTCGGCCGCGCCGGCGAGGTCGTGCGGGACGTCCGGCTGCCCGATGCTCCTTCCCGAGGCTAGTCTCTCGAACTCGAACACCGTTCCTTCGGCTCCCGAAGATCTCGTCGTCTTTTTGCGGAGCGGGCTCGCCCCGCGCGAGGTCCGGCTGTTCGCCGCACGCGCGCTCCTTCCTCTCGATCCGGACGACTCGCTGCGGGCGCTGCTCGCGGTGCTCAAGGATCCCTATCCCGAAGCGGCCGCGACCGCCCGCGACACGCTCCGCGCAATCCCGCCCGACCGGGTCGCCGATTTCATCAAGTCCTCCGCGCCGGCAGCGGACGAGCTCGATCTGCTCGCGAGCGAGTGCGACGATCCGTTCGTCCTCGAAGAGATCGTGCGCTCGCGGTCCGTGAGCGGTGAGACGCTCCTCTTCCTCGCGCGCCGCGTCAGCGGCCGTCCGCAGGAGGCCCTGATCGCGAATCAGGCACGGCTGCTCACTCAGCCGGCGCTGGTCGACGCGCTTCTCGAGAACCCCGCTTTGAGCGGCGAGGGGCGCCGCCTGCTGTCCGAGCTGACGGAAGAATTCTTCGAGAAGGAGGCCAGACGCCGATCGGCGGAGGCCAGCGCCGGAGAGGAGCTCGGCGTCGAAACTGCATCGGATGGGGAGGCTCCTTTCGAGTCACTCGACGACCTCGAAGAAGGCGAGGAACTCGACTCCGCGGGAGAACCGGACCCGAACGCTCCGGCGAGCGAAGAGCTGGAGGAGGATTCACTCTTCATCGGCGCGATCTACCGGCGGATCGGCCTGATGAACGTGAGCGAAAAGATCAAGCTGGCGTACACGGGAAGCAAGGAAGAGCGGCGGGTCCTGATCGGCGATACGAACAAGTTGATCGGCATCGCGGTGCTGAAGTCGAGAGCGCTCTCGGTCAACGAAGTCGAAACGTTCGCTTCGATGCGCAACCTCGACGAAGAGATCTTCCGCCGGATCGCGCTGAACCGGGACTGGATGCGCAAGCCGGCGGTCGTCGTCGCGCTCGTCCGGAATCCGAGGGTAGCGCTCGACATCACGCTTCCGCTCCTGAAGCGCCTCGCGGTGCGGGAGCTCCGAGCCGTTTCCCGCGACCGCAACCTGGCGCCGGTGCTGCGATCCTCCGCGCGCCGGTTGCTCCTGCTCAAGCGGCGCTGAGCGGGCTCGGCCCGCCGATCCGGGGTCGCACGTGATCGGCGACACAACGGGACTGCCGCTTGCTCCCGCGAACCCTTTTCCGTATGGTAATGTCGAGGACCCCCGGACTTCGATCAAATCGGAAGACATGTTCCAGAACGTCGACTACTATGCCTTGCTCGGCGTGGGCCGCGAGGCGACCGAAGGCGAGATCCGGGAGCGGTTTCGCTCGCTCGCGCGCGAGGCACACCCGGATCGCGCTCCCCGGGAGCGCAAAGCGGAAGCCGAAGCGAAATTTCAGGAGCTGACCGAGGCCGTGAACGTTCTCTGCAACCCCGAGCGACGGCAAGCGTATGACCGGGCGCAGGCCATGGCGCCTTCCTCAGGCGGCTCGTCGGATGTGATCGTCCAGGACTATCTGGAGTTGGGCATTGCCGCCTATCGCACCGGGGAGTACGTCGAGGCGGCGGGGAACTTCTCCCTCGCAGTCCAGCGCGATCCCAAGGACGGGCGGGCGCACCACTATCTCGGGCTCGCCTCGGCGCGCGCGGGCGAGCTGAGGGCCGCGGTCAAGGCGTTCGAAGCCGCGATCGGGCTCGACCCGCACAACGTGACCCTGCTCAAGGACGCGGGAAAGGTCTTTCGCCAGGCCGGTCTTCTCGCGAAAGCCGAAAAGTCGTTCCAGGACGTGCTCCGCTGGGACCCCTCCGAGGCGGACGCGCGCCGGGCGCTCGAGGAAATCCGAACCGAGCGCGCGATCAAACCGTGAAACCTCCGTGCGGGGCGACGTCGTGGCAAAGCTGCGCCTGCGCGGCTGCTGTCGATTCCTGAGCACCGGATGGCAAACGAATCGATGACCACGACGATCCACGCCTTCGGGCTGACGGACGTCGGCCGGAAGCGAAAGCACAACGAGGATGCCTACGCGCTCGACGTGAACGAGGGGCTGTTCATCGTCGCGGACGGCATGGGTGGGCATGCCGCGGGAGAGGTCGCGGCGAAGATCACGGTCGAGACGATCGGCGAGTTCATCGCCGCGACGCGCCAGAAGGAGGAGGCCACCTGGCCTTTCCGGTACGACCACCAGCTCCAGTTCAACAGCAATCGGCTGGCAATCGCGATCGAGAAGGCGAACGAGCGCGTGATGGCTGCCGTCGCGGCGCAGCCCTGGCTGAAGGGAATGGGCACGACGGTGGTCGCCGGACTGCTGAACGAGAAGACGCTCTCACTCGCGCACGTCGGCGACAGCCGCGCCTACCTCTACCGGGCCGGGACGCTCTCGCGGTTGACGGACGATCACTCGTGGGTGCACGAGCAGGTGACTGCGGGGATCCTCACGGAGGAGGAGGCCAAGTCGCATCCCCTGAAAAACGTCGTGACCCGCGCGCTCGGCGGAGGCCCTTCCGTCTCGCCGGACCTCCAGGAGCTCGCCTTCCAGCCGGGCGACGAGTTCATCTTCTGTTCGGATGGCCTGACGACCATGCTCACCGACGAGGAGATTCTCGCCCTGGTCGAGAAGGAGCGCGAGCCCCAGAGCCTCTGCCGCAAGCTCGTCGACGACGCGAACGAGCGGGGGGGCGTGGACAACATCACGGTCGTTGTCGTGCGGGTCCCGGACGGCGGAAGTCCGGAGTCAAAGGTCGAAACTCCGAAGTAGCCGCGGACCCCCCCCCGAAATGGCGGGAAACTGCCAACGACAGGCCTTCTTCGCCCGTAAAACGATTGACGGGCCGAGGCCCGCCGACTATTCTAAAAAGTCCATGCGATCGGCCGGTCGGGAAGGGAGTGCTCGCAAGTCACTGATTGTCGGTGTCTTGTGTTTGCTGGCTGCTACCGCGGCCGTGGCGGGGGCACAGACCGTCCTCGGCCCGACCGCGTATGCGGGCTGGACCGACAGCCCTTACCGCAATTTCGGCGCTCCGCAGATCCTCCTCCCCGGTCGGGCGGTCCTCCTGGACGAAGCCGATGACCCGGCGCTCCGGTCTCTCCTCTCCTCCGAGATTCGCCGGCTCTTCAACGAGCTCTACGTGCGCCAGGGCTGGCGCAGCCCATTCGCCGAGGGCGAGCCGCTCCGCGTGTTCGTGGCCCGCAAGGAAGCAGAGGGCGTGCGCCGGGTGGCTGCGCGCTCGGTGGAGCGGGGTCGTCTGGTCGGGCCGGCCGTTCTTCTCGATGCGAGGGGATTGACCTCGCGCGAGATCGCCCGCGAGGTCGGCCGCCAAATCGCGCTCGCGACGCTCGCCACGTACCGCGTCCCGGACGGCACCTTCGTGACCGAGGCGGCGGCCGCGTTGATCTCGGCGAGCGGCGACGACGAAGACCGAGAGACGGAGCGGCTGGTCGCGGCGGCGCCCGAGCTCTCGATCGAGGCAAATCCCGGGACCCTCGGGAGGCTCTATCTCGAGGAGCTGACCCGCGGCGCGGGCTCGGGACTTCTCCGCACTGTCTGGGAGCGGGCCGCCGAGTCGGGTGAAGAGGTTCTCCCCGTCCTCCTCGGCACCTACGTCGAGCGAACGGGGGAGGCCGAAGATGCGCCCCTCGTCCGCTTCGGCGCCCGGCTGTACACGACAGTCGAGCCCGAAGTCGCTCCTTCGCGGCTGGGGCTTTTCGACCTGGAGTCGGGCGCGCTCGACGCGGCTGCCCCGGCGGGATTCACGTTGCGGCATCGGACCTACGTGCCCGCAGAAGGCGTTTCGGCGCTTCGCGTCTCGTGGCCGGAGGACGGCGGCGCCGGAGCGGTGATCGTTCGATACCGCGATGCCGCGCTTCCGGCCGACGTGCTCTTTCTCTCGCCCGGCGACCTCCGGTCGCTACCCCTCGGCGGAGTTGCGCGGGTCGACTGGGTCGTGGCCGGCGGTTTCCCCGGCGGGACGCTTCGCGCGCCCGCCGCGATCGAAGCCGCTACCGCGTATCCCTACGCGGGTTTGACTGCACACGCGACGGGCGGCCCGGACGAACCCAGCGTGTGGTGGAGCACGGCGTCGCACGAAGGGCTCGCCGGATGGGCGGTCTTCCGTGAGGAGGTCCTGCCCGACGGCCGGATCGCGCGCACCGGGCCGGAAATCATTCCGTCTTCGAGGAGCGCGCAGGAGTCGTTTACCTATGCCTATCTCGATCCGGCCGCCAGCCCGGCGACGTTCTACCGTTACACGATCTGGGCGGTCACCGAGGACGGGCTCCTCTCGAGGGCATTCTCGGTGACGCTCCGTTCGTCGGACAGGAATGTGTCCGAGTAATCTCTTTGCGGGGGACCTTGGGTCCCCCGAACCCCCTAGGCGGCCGCCTCCTCCGCCTTCGGACCGAGGCCGAGCCTCCGCCGGAAGCGGTCGAACGCGACCGAAAGGAACACGAGCTCGATCCAGACCCGCGCCATCAGCGGAATACGCTCGATCCCCCCGGAGAGGATTGTCGTGACCGAGGCCCGCATCTTGTCGAACGGGTCCTTCGAGCAGAACACTTCGAAGAAGACCGGGTCGTAGAAGGCATAGACGAAACGGCGGAAGCGGCCGACGAGCCGCTTCGCCTCCTTCGCGTACGGCGCGAGGTCGGCGGCGGCGACCGTCCCCGGTTTCTCGAGCGCCCGGTCGATCCGTTTCGCCGCGCGTTCTCCCATCGCCATCGCCAGGAAGACGCCGGTCGAGAAAACCGGATCGAGAAAAGTCGCCGCGTCTCCGACGAGCACCCATCCCTCTCCGGCGGCCTGCGCGGACGAAGTCGAGTAGTCGGAGATTCCGAACACGCGGCTCGTTCGGCGGGAGCCCGCGAGAAATTCCGTCATCCGCGGCGAGCGGTCGAGAAGCTTCTCGAACCTCACTTCGAGAGATGCGGCGTCGCCGGCGATCTCGTTCGCGAGGGGCGGCTCGAAAACCTCTCCAACGCTGCATGTGCCGTCGGAGAACGGGATGATCCAGTACCAGACCCCGCGGTCGATGGGGAGCAGGATGTCGCCCGGCCGCTGTCCTTCGGGCCATCGGATTGCCTCGTAATGCGCGAAGAGTCCCGCGCGCCTCAGCTTCGGGTCGAACTTTCGGATCCCGAGCTGACACGAGAGAAGCGCCTGCTGACCCGAAGCGTCCACGACGACCCGAGCGCGGATCTCCTCTTCGGTGCCGTCGCGCGGGCGGGCGACGACTCCGACCGCACGCCGGCCCTCGAAGATTACGCGGGAGACCTCCGTTTCCTCTCGTACCTCGGCCCCCGACTCGGCGGCGTGGCAGAGCAGGAGCTCGTCGAAGTCCGCGCGTTTGACCTGGTACGCCGACGGATGCCGGTCGTCGACGCCGGAGGCGAAATCGACCGCGCGAACCCCGCCGGTCTGTTCGTTCCAGAAGTAGGCGCCGCGCTTGACCTGGAACCCGGCGGCCCGGACCTTCTCCGCAACACCGATGCGCTCGAAGAGCGGGAGGTTGAACGGCAGAAGGGACTCGCCGACGTGGAAGCGCGGAAACTTCTCCCGCTCGAGAACGAGAACGGTGCGGCCCACGCGCGCGAGCTGCGTCGCGACGGTCGATCCGCCCGGTCCCCCGCCGATGACGATCGCGTCGTAACCGGCCACGAGCGGCATTCTCTCACCGGCGACAACTCCGCGCCGCGTCGTCGGTGCTAATGTCGGCGAACGCTTTTCTCCGGAGGTTGACATGACTTTGATCGGAGCTTTTCTTCTCGCGATGCTGTCGAATTCCTCTCCGTCTCAACCCGTCAAGGTGGAAATGAAGGGCGTGACGGCAGGGATCCTCTACGAAGCGCCGATCGTCGGCGGACATCTTCCGGAGCTCGCCGGCAAGTACAGGCGTCGGATCACCGAGATCACCATTGCTCCCGGCGGGCATGTCGGCGAACACATCCACCGCGGTCCCGGAATTCGGAATATGACGGAGGGCCGGATGAACTCCATCATGCCGGACAAGAGCGTCGTCTACTCCTCCGGCGATTACTTTTTCGAGGTCAGCCACCGCGTCGTGAACGACTCAGGGAAGGTGTGCAAGCACCTCCTCTTCCAGATCCTGCCCGAAGAAGTCGAGGGTCCCTCGCTGATCCCGGCGCGGAATCGATCCCCGCATTGACCGGAAGGCCGAAGACCTTGGCCTCACCCGCAGTCGAGTTTCGAAACGTCCGCAAGAGCTTTTCCGCGGGCAGTCCCGTTCTGGACGGTATCTCGTTCACCGTCCAGGAAGGCGAGACGCTCGCGCTCGTGGGCCCTTCGGGCTGCGGCAAGACGACGGCATTGAAGCTCGTGAACCGCCTTCTCAATCACGATTCAGGCGACGTGCTCGTCTTCGGCCGCGACGTGCGCGGCGAGAACCCGATCGCGCTGCGGCGACAGCTCGGTTACGTGATCCAGGAAGCGGGTCTCTTTCCGCACTGGAGCGTGCGCGAAAACGTCGAGGCGGTGCCGCGGCTGCTCGGCTGGGGAGAGAAGGCGATGCGGACTCGGTCGAACGAGCTGCTCGACCTCGTGAATCTCCCCGCCGGGGAGTTCGGCGATCGGCGGCCGCGGGAGCTCTCGGGCGGGCAGCGCCAGCGCGTCGGCGTCGCGCGCGCGCTCGCGGCGGACCCGCCGGTGCTCCTCATGGACGAGCCGTTCGGCGCGCTCGATCCGATCGCGCGGCGTTCCATGCAGCGCGAGTTCGCCGAATGGAAGCGCCGGCTCGGCAAGGCCGTGCTGCTGGTGACGCACGATCTGCGCGAGGCTTTTCGGCTGGGAGATCACGTCGCGATCCTCGACCGGGGCCGCGCGCGCCAGATCGGCACGCCCCGCGAGATCCTCGAATCGCCGGCAGACGATTTCGTGCGTGAGTTCGTCTCGGACGAGCTGCCTGCGGAGACGGGCGCGTGAGCTCCCTTGCCGGGTACTTCTGGGTTCGGCGCTCCGAGATCCTGGTGCTGACGGGAGAGCACCTCCTGCTCGTTCTCCTTTCCACCTTCATCGCGGTCGCGATCGGGGTGCCGCTCGGCGTCATGCTGACGAGGCGGCCGCGGCTCGCGCGGCCCGTTCTCGGTTTCGCCAATGTCGTGCAGACGATCCCGAGCCTCGCGCTGTTCGGTTTCCTGATCCCGCTGCCGGCGATCGGCGGCATCGGCGCGCGGACGGCGATCACGGCCCTGGTCGTGTACGCGCTGCTGCCGATCCTGCAGAACACGCACGCGGGAATCCTGTCGGTCGATCCGGCGATCACCGAAGCGGCGACGGGCATCGGCATGACGGCGCAACAGCGCCTGCGTCTCGTGGAGCTGCCGCTCGCTCTGCCCGTCGTCCTCGCGGGCATCCGCATCGCGACGGTCGTCTCGATCGGCCTCGCCACCATCGCGGCCGCGATCGGAGCGGGAGGACTCGGTGTGCTGATCTACCGCGGGGTTGCGATCGTGGATCATCGGTTGATCCTCGCCGGAGCGGTGCCGGCTGCGCTCCTCGCGCTCGGCGCCGATGCCGTACTGGGACTCATCGAGCGGCGTCTGCGGCCGTGAGACGCGAGACATAGGACGTGAGACGGGGCGGATTCTTCGCTCTCCTCCTGCTGCTTCTCGGCGCGTGTCGTGGAGAGGGCGAGCGGCCGCTCACGATCGGGTCGAAGAACTTCTCCGAACAGGTCATTCTTGGAGAGATCGCGGCGCAGGGGCTTGAGGCGCGCGGTGTCCGGGTGGACCGGCGCCTGAACCTGGGGGGCACGTTCGTCTGCCACCGGGCGCTGACTGCGGGCGAGCTCGACTTGTATCCGGAGTACACGGGCACCGCTTTCACCGCGATCCTCGCAAGGAAACCGGTCTCCGACCCGAAGCTCGTCTTCGAAGAGGTCGCGCGCGAGTACCAGAAGCGCTGGAACCTCGTATGGGCGCCGGCACTCGGGTTCGAGAACACGTTCGCGCTCGTCATGCGCGGCGACGACGCGCGGCGTCTCGGTATCCGCAAGATTTCCGACCTCGCCCCGCACGCCGCGTCCATCCGGACCGGCTTCGGGTACGAGTTCCTGGAGCGAGAGGACGGCTTCCCCGGGCTCGTGAAGACATACCGCCTTACCTTCCGGGAGCGCCCGGCGCAGATGGACCTGGGTCTTCTCTACCCGGCGCTCGAGAGCCGGAAGGTGGACCTCGTCGCGGGCAACTCGACGGACGGTTTAATCGACGCGATCGGCGGGATCGTTCTCGAGGACGACCGCCGTTATTTCCCGCCCTACGAGGCGGCCTTCGTGGTGCGCGCGGAAGTCTGGAACCGGCCGGATGTGCGGAGGTTCCTCGAGTCACTCGCCGGTTCGATCGATGCCGCCGCGATGCGCAGGATGAACGCGGCGGTCGACAAGGACAAGCGACGGCCGGAAGACGTTGCCAAGGAGTTTCTGAAGACTGTCATTCCGAGGAGCGAAGCGACGAGGAATCCGCCGTCCTGAGGAGCGCAGCGGTCCTGAGGAGCGCAGCGACGAAGGAACTCTCCTGCTACAAGGGAGAGATCCCTCGCGTTGCTCGGGACGACGGCTCCGCCGTCGGATCCTTCGCTGCGCTCAGGATGACCGCCGTGCGGTCAGATCCCTCGCTGCGCTCGGGATGGCGACGCGCGCCCGCGCGTCGTCAATTCTCGATCAGGCGGAACGTCGGAACCACATCGCGCCCGAGCACGCTCCTCAGCACTGTCGCGTGGAGCACCTCGTCGGACAGGATTCGGCTCGCCGAAGCGGAGAGCGCCCGATCCTGGAACTTGTCGACGACGGTCAGGTACGCGCGCGCGGCGCCGACCTCCAGCTTGAACGCGAGCTCGAGGACGTCCTTCTCGTTCGCGAGCGGCACTCCGAACACGTACTCCTTCTTCGGCTCGACGGGGTTGCCGCCCTTCTTCTTGACCGCGTCGACGATCAGGTCGCGGTGGATCTCGTGGCTGCCCTGAAAGAGCAACCCGACCTCCTTCGCCTTCTCGGAGAGCAGGCCGCTCTTGCCGGCGAGCCCATAGGCCCAGATCGCCTCGTGCTCGAGCGCGAGCGCGGAGTTCAAGAAAGTGATGTCATCACCCTCGGCCGCTTTCCCCGGCGACAGCGCGATGAGAGGCCGTCCAGCGGCGGCGAGTCCGAGCGCCAAGCCGACTTTCGCGGCACCCCGGAAGAAGTCGCGTCGTGGCAGATGAATCATCCTGTCCTCCCGAGTCGTGGTTTGTCGAGGATTCGACCGACGAAGACTACTTCAGCCAGGAGAGTGCCCGAGTATTCGTCGGCGGGGCCCCCGCAGTGATCAGGGCGCTCGAAAGCTGTATCCTTCGCCCGCCTCCCCAAATTCGATGAGCCTTCGTTCGGACTCGACAGACCGGGATCGGACCGACCGGGCACTCGTCGCCGCGATCGAGTCGCGCGACGCCGACGCCCTCGCGCGGCTCTACGACCGGCACTCCGCACGCCTGCTCGGTCTCGCGTACCGGATCCTCGGCGAGACCGGGGAAGCCGAAGAGGTCCTTCAGGAAGTCTTCCTGTACGCGTGGAGGGCGGCGTCGACGTTCGATCCTTCCCGCGGGAGCGTGCTCGCCTGGTTGATCGTCGTGACGCGCAGTCGCGCGATCGACCGGCTGAGGACAAGACGTGCGTCGCCGGGGCACGATCCGGGGGAGAACGACCCGCTCGCCGAGCTGCCTGCGGGAGACGACGTGGAAGGCGGCTCCGCGGCGCGGGAGTGGGAGGCGCTTTGTCGTTCCGCGGTGAGCGAGCTCCCGTCCGAGCAGCGCCGCGTCCTCGAGCTCGCCTACTTCGAGGGGCTCACGCACCAGGAGATCGCGCAGCGCACCGGGGCTCCTCTCGGCACCGTCAAGACGCGGATCCGGCTGGGCTTGATGAAACTTCGCGAGCGCATGCAGCCGTACTGGGTAAGGGAGCGGAATGCATAGCGAGAAGCACGAAGAGCTCCTTTCCCTGGCGGCGCTCGGGGTTCTGTCGATGGGGGAAGAAGCCTCCGAATACGAGAGGCTGCTCGCCGAGGGCTGCGCCGAGTGCGGCGAGCTCCTCTCCGACCTCCGGCTCGCGACCTCCGCGCTCGCGGTCGCCGCCGCTCCGCGGAGGCCCCGCCGCTCGCTGCGCGAGGAGTTCCTGGCCTCGCTCGAACCGATGCGGCGTCCGGCGACGCGACCCGCGCGGGCGGCCGGCTGGGCGTTCGCCGCGGCGGCGGCCGTCCTCTTCGTGATCGTCGCTCTCGACGATGCGCGGCTTCGCCGGCAGCGCGAGGAGCTGCGTGCCCAGAACTCCGATCTCGCGGAGCGGGCCGAGGCGGATCGCTCCGAGCTCGCGCGCCGGGATCTGCGGGCGCGGGTGTTCGAGAGCGACGACGTTCGGATGCTCTTTCTCGGCGGGCAGGGGCCGCAGCCGACCGCGCGCGGCAAGGTCTTCTGGAGCGAGAAGGCGAAGCGCGGGATCCTGGTTGCCGGCAACCTCGAGCCGCTGCCGGCCGACCGGCAGTATCAGCTCTGGGTCTTCGTCGACGGAAAGCCCGTGGACGCCGGGGTCTTCGATGTCGATCCCTCGGGCCGCGCGCTATTCGAGTCGAAAGATCTCGCCGCCGTCCGCACGGCGCAGAACTTCGCGGTGACCGTCGAGCCCCGGGGCGGACTGCCGCAGCCCTCCGGACCGATCGTTCTGCTCGGGTCCCCTCAGGCGAGCTGAGGGCGAGGAAAGAGTCCGGGTATTCGTCGGTGGGGGACCTTCCGGTCCCCGCACCCCTCGGAACCGGCAGCTCCGAAAGCAACGCCGCCCCCGATTTCCCGGGAGCGGCGTGTTTTTGGTCGGTCCAGCCAGTTTGTGCGAAAGGCGCGGTCCGACGCATGAAAATACGAGCAAGCTCCGTGCCGGGATTCGCTCAAGGCCGTCCCGAGCGGAGCGAGGGATCTATCTGACTGAAACGACGGATCCCCCGGCCTTCGCGCCTTGGAATGACGATTGGAGAGACTGCAGGTTCGCTTCAAAAAACCGGACGATCGCGCGGTTACGGAAGTTCAGGGACTCAGCCGAGCGGAAGCCGTGCTTTTGCCGCGGCTGCACCTGCAGTTCATAAGGCTTGCCGGCGCGGACGAGCGCATCGATGAACGCGACCGTGTTCTGGAGGTGGACGTTGTCGTCCGATCCTCCGTGGATGAGAAGGAGCGGCGCCGCGAGGTCCTTCGCCTTGGAGAGCGGCGCGGAGCGCTCGTATCCCTCCGGATTCTCCTGCGGCGTTCCCATGTAGCGCTCCGTGTAGATCGTGTCGTAGAACTTCCAGTGCGTCACGGGCGCGCCGGCGATCCCGCACTTCCAGACGTCGGGCGCGCGCGTCAGAGAGAAGAGCGTCATGTACCCGCCGTACGACCAGCCCCAGATGCCGATCCGCGTTCCGTCGACGAACGGGAGGCTTTTCAGGTAACGGACTCCCGCGAGCTGGTCGGCGAGCTCGCGACTTCCCATGTCGCGAAAGAGCGCGGCTTCCCACGCATGCCCGCGCCCGGAGGATCCGCGGTTGTCGAGGCTCCAGACGAGAAAGCCCTTGCTCGCGAGGAGGTGATCGAGCAGCGTCGTCGCTCCCCACGCGTCGCGCACGACCTACGAGTGCGGACCGCCGTAGACGTAGACGATCACCGGGTACTTCTTCGAGGCGTCGAAGCCCGCTGGCTTGACCAGGCGAGCCTCGAGACGCGCGCCGTCGTCGGCCACTGCGGACGTCTCCTCGACGGTCCCGAGCTCGAACTCGTCGAGCCGGCTCTTCAGTCGGTCGACCGCCCGCAGAGCTCTGCCGCGCGAATCGAGAAGCGAGAGGACCGGAGGCTCCGAGACGCTCGAGTAGGTGTCGAGGAGAAGCATTCCGCTTGGAGAAAGCACGGCGGAATGCTGCCCCCCTCGGGTCGACGTGATCTTCGCGAACCCCGTGCCGTCGAGCGCCACCCGGTAGATCGGTCGGCACCGGACGTTCTCCTCGGACGCGGTGAAGTAGACGATCCCGCGTCCCTCGTCGACGCCGCCGATTCTGTCCACGATCCACTCACCGCGCGTGATCGGCCGCGGATCGCCTCCCGCCGTGCGGCCGACGGAGAGGTGCGCATACCCGGTTCGCTCGGACTTCCAGACGTATCGGCCGTCACGCAGGAACCGCGGAGGGTCGACGACATTCAGCCAGTACGGATCTTCCTCGACGAAGAGCGTTCGCGAGGTTGCGGCCCCTGTCGAGAGGGTGAGAAGGCGAACTTCCTGCCGGTTCTGAGCGCGGTTCAAGATCCGGTAACTGACGGACGCCGAGTCCGGCGTCCACGAGAACCCGGGCACCACGTACGAGTCGTTCCCGGGACGGACCGCCCCGCGCTCGGCTCCATCCAACCCGACGACGTGGAAGGAAGCGATCGGGTTCTTGCCACCCGCTTTCGGGTATCGCTGCCAGTCGACGTTCGCGGGGACCGAGAGAAAGTCGACGATCGCGGTCGGCGCGACCGGCGTGTCGTCGAGCCTCAAGTAAGCGATCGAACCGCCGTCGGGCGACCACTGGTACCCGCGGGCGTTGCGCTCCGCGAGCTCCTCCTCGTAGACCCAGTCGAGCTTTCCGTTGTACACGAGGTCGCCGCCGTCGCGGGTCAGGCGGGTCTCGCGGCGGCCGTCGAGCTCGATCGTGTAGAGATCGTTCTTCCGCACGAACGCCACGCGCTTTCCGTCGGGCGAGAAGGAATGGAGCTCCTCCTTCTCGAGGCTGCGGGTGATCCGCTCGAGCCGGCCCGCGCCGACGTCGTAGATCCACAGGTCGTCGCCCCCGGCCACCAGAACGCGGCGACCATCCGGAGACCAGGCGTACGACTCGAATGAAGCGGTCCGGTGCTTGTCCGTCTTCTTCTCTTCCTGTGGAGGACCCTTCTCCGGCGGCGGCTCTTGCGGGAGCTCGAGATCGGTGGTCGCGACGACCATCCGCTTCTTCCCGGTCGCCGTATCTTCGACCCAGAGCTCCGACACCGCGGCCTCGCTGGAGCCCTTGTGCACCAGATAGGAAAAGCGGTCGCCGCTTCCGATCCAGGTCCCGCCGGTCACCGGCCGGCCGGCGATCGGAGGCTCCGCGGTCAGGTCTTCGACCGAGAGCTTCTTCTTTTCGGCTTCGCCTCGCGCCGGAACGAGGAGGAGAGCCGCCGCGGCGGAGGCGACCGCGACCCGGGAAAAGCGGGCGCGCACCTCGTTTATTCGATCCGCTTGATGATGTGCCAGCCGTACGGGCTCTTCGCCGGGTCGTACTCAGCCATTCCGATTTCGCCGGGCGCGAGGGAGAAACCGACGTCTCCGAACGCGGGGACCATCCGCTCCCGGGAGAACTCCCCCGGGCCCGGAGCAACGCCGGTGTTCGACAGCGCGTAAATCCCGGGCGCACGATCGTCGGTGTTGGTGCGAACCAGCTCGTCGAAGTTCTCGCCCTTCTTCGCGCGCTCCAGAATCTGGTTCGCGAGCGCGCGGGCCTCCTCCTGTGTGCGGGTGACGTTCTTTCCGGGGACCTTTCCCGCGAATGCGATCAGGATGTGCTGCAGCCGGATGTGGTCGGCGGGCGCGGCCGGCGAGGACACCGGAGTCGTGACAGTCGTTGGAACCACCTCCGGCGCCTGGGGCGGAGCGGTGACGGCCGTTGGAACCACCTCCGGCGCCGGACTCGCCGCGGGAGTCGGGGGAGAGGACGCGGTCTGACAGGCGAGCGTCGTCAGGAGTCCTGCGGTGGCGATCACCGCGAGGGAGCGGTTCGTTCTCATCGGCACCTCCGCGGCGATTCTAATTCGCCGTTTCTGTCGGCCTCCAAGGACCGAGGTCCGCGGAATCTCGCGATGGCCGAGATCCTTCGCTGCGCTCAGGATGACGGGGCCCCTGCGCTCAGGATGGCGGGGGACCGCATGCACAATGGACCTGTGACCGAGGCTCTTTTCGCGCTGGCTCTCGCGAGCGCGGCGCTCGCGCCCACGCCTTCGGGTCCGTCGCGGGCCTTCGCGGGGAAAGAACCCGCCGCGCTCGGTCTCGCGGTCAACCTGCCCGATACGGACTCTCCCGCCCAGCGACAGAGGGCGCTCGAGGAGGTCCGGCGCGCGGGGGTCTCCGTGTTCGCTCTCGAGGTCTCCTGGCCGCGAGCCGAGCCGAAGCCGCGGCGCTACGACGTCGAGGAGGTGACGCGGGCGGCGCGGCTGCTCCGCCAATCGGGTGCCGTCCTGCACCTCGATCTCCCGCTCGTAAACGGGCAGGAGCGGCGGGTCCCGCCCGACCTCGCCTCGACCGCGTTCGACGATCCGAAGCTGGCGATGCGCCTCGGGCGGCTGCTCGACACACTCGGTCCGGCGCTGCTCGATTTCTCGACCCTGTCGCTCGGAAACGAGGCGGATTCCTACTTCGCCGACAGGCCGGAGGAGCTGCGCGCCTTCCAGCGTCTGTTCAGCGGCGCCGTCGAGTTCCTTCGGAAGAAGGCGCCGCGGCTCGTCGTCGGGGTGGCGACCGCCGCGCCGATGGACAGCCGCGCGCCGAAGGTGGCCGCCGCCCTCCACCAGAAGAGCCAGGTGCTCTTCTACGTCTACGCGCCGTTCTTCCCGGATTCGCCCTTCACTCACCGGGCGCCGGAGACCCTCGATCGCGACTGGAAGGCGATCCTCGGCGCCGCGGGGGGGCGCCCGGTCGCGTTCACTGAAGTGAGCTTCTCCTCCGCGCCGGAAAACGGCTCGAGTCCGGCGAAACAGGCGGACTTCGTTCGCCGGATGCGCCGCTTCGCGGCGATGACGGAAAGGTCCCGACTCCTCTTCGCCCGATACGTGCCCTGGCGCGATCCGGAGCCGACGGCCCCCGAACTCTCGAGGCTGCAGCCGCTTCCTGTCGGAGAGGGTGCCGGGGGTGAGGCTCTCGCGGCCCGCCGGACCGCCTTCTTCGCGAACCGCGGTCTCGAAAAATCCGACGGCACGGCGAAGCTCGCCTGGAAGGAGTGGGCGAAAGCGGGCGCCGCGAGGTCGATCCCGTAAAATCGCCCCGGCATGGCCCGACCCCCGGTCACACTCGACCGCTTCATTCTCGAGGGACAGCAGGCGCATCCGGGCGCGACCGGCGAGCTGTCACTTCTCCTCATGCGTCTTGGGGTGGCCGGCAAGCGAATCGCGCGCGAGCTCGCCATTGCGGACCTGAAACACACGCACGGCTCCGCCGGAACCGAGAACGTCCAGGGGGAAGAGCAGAAGAAGCTGGACGTTCGCGCCAACGAGATCCTCGTCGAGACCTTCGACTACGGAGGTCTCGTGAGCTTCGTCGCGTCCGAGGAGCTCGAAGAGCCCCATGTCTACCGCGGCAGCGCCGAGGGGGGCCGATACGCGGTGCTCTTTGATCCGATGGACGGCTCTTCGAATATCGACGTCAACGGCGTTCTCGGCACGATCTTCTCGATCCGGCCGCGCCGAACGGGGACCGAGAGCGACCTGCTTCGCGCCGGCACCGAACAGGTCGCCGCGGGCTATGTCCTGTTCGGCCCCGCGGTGCTCCTCGTCTACTCGAGCGGTGACGGAGTGCACGTGTTCGCGCTCGATTCTTCGATCGGCGAGTTCCTCCTGGTACGCCGCCGGGTGGAGATGCCGGAGCGCGGCCGGAGCTACGCCGTCAACGAGGGACGCCGTTCGGGCTGGTCGGAGACGGACTGCGCGTTCGTCGAGTACCTGAAGGAACACGACGAGTCGAGCGGCCGGCCCTATTCGACCCGCTACTCCGGATCGATGGTCGGCGACGTCCACCGGATCCTCCTCGAAGGCGGGATCTACCTCTATCCGGCGGACGCGTCGTCGGGAAAGCTCTCGGGGAAGATCCGGATGCTCTATGAATCTCACCCGCTCGCGTTCGTCGTCGAACAGGCGGGTGGCCGTGCCTCGACGGGCAGGGCGCGGGTGCTCGACCTCGCGCCGCGGTCGCTTCACGAGAGGATCCCCGTCGCGATCGGCAGCGCGTTCGAGGTCGAGCTGTACGAGCGGTTTGCGCGCGGCGAACTGCCGGGCTCCGCACGAACGGCTCACCGCTAGGAATGCGTCCGAGTAATCTTTATGCGGGGGACCTTGCGGTCCCCCGAACCCCGTGGCGAACACTTCGCCTTTCGGGCACAGACCGTGCATTTCCTCCAACTTCCACAGGGGGGGAAGAGCTATGCCCGAAAAGAAGAGCGGGATCGTCTCGGGAGGACACACGTCGGTCGGCCCGGACGTCGAGTCCGGAGCGCCCGGAGTCGTGTCCGGAGGGTCCAGCCAGCTGACATCGAGAGACGAACAGACTTTGCAGACGTATACCGTCGCGAAGGGAGATTCGCTCTCCCAGATCGCCGAGCGCGTGTACGGAAAAGCGAGCCTCTGGCCGAAGATCTACGAAGCCAACCGCGATCACGTGAAGGACCCGGACTTGATCTTTCCGGGGCAGGTGCTGCGGCTGCCCGAACTGTGAGGAGAGGGAGAAGGAGATGAGAAGAACGGCGTATCTGCCGCTGGTCGCGGCGATCGTGCTCGCGATCGTCGTGCCGGCGTGCAGGAAGAAGACGGAGACCGCGGCCTACCCGGCAGCCGGCACGGAAGCCCCGGCAGCGGGACAGCCGGCATCGCCGGTTGGAGGAGCGCGCATCGAGAGAATCACCGTCGCGAAGGCGGTCAAAACCGACGACAGCCCGGGAGAAACAGCGGCCTCGTTCGGCAAGAACGATACGGTCTACGTCTCGATGTGGACGGCGAACACGCCGGTCGGAACCGAGATCACGGCCCGGTGGTATGGCCCGGACGGTCAACAGGTCACCGAGGACAAGATCGTGACGGATCGAGCGGGGGAGGGCTACACGAGCTTCCACGCCGCGAACACGAACGGCTGGTCGGCAGGCACCTATCGCGTGGAGATCCTGCTGAACGGCGCGCCGGCGGGATCGACGACGTTCACCATCTCGTAGGACTCTCCCTGTCATCCCGAGCCGCCACAGGCGGCGAGGGATCTGACCGCGCAGCGGCCATCCTGAGCGAAGCGAAGGATCCGGCGGCGGAGCCGTCGTCCCGAGCAAAGCGAGGGATCTCTCCCCGTAAAGAAGGAGTTCCTTCGTCGCTTCGCTCCTCAGGACCGCTGCGCTCCTCAGGACATGGATTCCTCGCGCTGCGCGCTCGGAATGACAACCGGGTTTTTGATCTACACGTTGAACTTGAACAAGATCACGTCCCCGTCGGCGACGAGGTAGTCCCGGCCTTCCTGGCGCAGGAGTCCTCTCTCTCTCGCGCCCGCCGTGGAACCGGAGGCGACGAGATCCTCGTACGACACCGTCTCGGCCTTGATGAAGCCGCGCTCGAAGTCCGTGTGGATCCTGCCGGCGACGACCGGCGCGGTTTCCCCTTCGTGAAAGGTCCAGGCGCGGACCTCCTTCTCGCTCGCCGTGAAGAAGGTGCGCAGCCCCAGGAGGTGGTAGACGGCGCGGATGAGAGTGCCCACGCCCGACTCCGCCACCCCGATTCCCGCGAGGTACTCCGCGGCCTCCGCGTCCGCGAGCTCGGCGAGCTCGGCTTCGATCTCCGCTGACACCACTACCGCTTCCGTTCCAACGTGGGTCTCCGCGTAGTGCCGCACGGCCGCGACGCGGGGAAGTGAATCGGCGCAGGCGAGATCCCCCTCCGCCACGTTGGCCGCGAAGATCATCGGCGTGGACGTGAGCAGGAAGAGGCGGCGCGCAATCTCCTTCTCCTCGGGGGAAAGCGGGAGCGTCAGCGCGCGCTTGTCCGAGTCGAGATGCTTCTCGAGCTTCTCGGCCACCGCGAGGAGCGTTCGCGCGTCGCGGTCTCCACCGCGAGCGGCCTTCTCCGCTTTCTCGCGCGAGCGCCCGACGGTGTCCAGGTCCGCCAGCACGAGCTCCGTCTTGATCGTCTCGATGTCCCCGACCGGGTCGAGCGCGCCGGCGACGTGGACGACGTCGCGGCTCTCGAAGCACCGCACGACTTCCACGATCGCGTCCACTTCCCGGATGTGCTGGAGAAACTTGTTCCCGAGCCCCTCCCCGCGCGACGCGCCCTTGACGAGCCCGGCGATGTCGACGAACTCGATCGTCGCGGGAACGATCTTCGAGGTCCGCCAGATCTTCGCCAGCGGTTCGAGCCGGGAGTCCGGGACAGTGACGACACCGACGTTCGGCTCGATCGTGCAGAACGGGTAGTTCGCGGCCTCCGCCTTCCGGGTTCGGGTGAGCGCGTTGAAGAGCGTCGACTTGCCGACGTTCGGGAGGCCGACGATCCCGGCGCGGAGCATCTCGGAAGTCTATGATCGGCGCGCCGTGAGGCTCGTCTTGAACTCACTCGCGATCGGGCTTCCGGTCGCGATTGCCTCCAGACTTCTGCACGGGCCAGAGTGGCTGACGCTCGCGGCGTCGGCCATCTCTCTTCTCCCGCTCGCCGGCTGGATCGGTCTGGCGACCGAGCACGCGGCCGCGCGGCTGGGACCCGGCCTCGGCGGGCTCTTGAACGCGACGTTCGGAAACGCAGCCGAGCTGATCATCGCGGTGCTCGCGCTGCGGCGCGGGCTGATCGACCTCGTCAAGGCGTCTCTGACGGGCTCGATCATCGGCAACACACTTCTCATCCTGGGGCTCTCGGCGTTCGTTGGAGGGCTGAAACACGGGACGCAGAAGTTCGCCGTCGGCCCGACCGGCCGACACGCCGCGATGATGATCCTCGCGGTCTCCGCCATGGCGCTGCCGGCCGTATTCGCTACGATCGAGCGCGACGCGTTCGTGCGCGAAGAGGTCTCGGTGGGCGTCTCCGTTCTGCTGCTCGTCACCTACGCGGCGTACATCTACTTCTCGTACTTCTCCCGGCACCGGGACGAGCCGAGTGAGATCCACCCTCCCGAAGGGCGCGAGCGCGCCTGGAACCTCCGGAAGTCGCTCCTGGTACTGGCCGGTGCGGTGGCCGGAACCGCGATCGCGAGCGAGCTGCTCGTCCACGCGATCGAGCCGGTGTCCCGCGCTGCCGGCCTCTCGCAGCTCTTTCTCGGGCTCATCCTGATTCCGATCGTCGGCAACGCAGCGGAGCACTACAGCGCGATCGTGTTCGCCTCTCGTAACAAGATGGACTTGGCGCTCTCCGTCGCGGCCAACTCCTCGACCCAGATCGCCGTCTTCGTCGCTCCTCTGCTCGTCCTGGTGAGCCTCTTGCTCCACCCGATGGACCTGATCTTTCAGCCGATCGAGCTGGTCACGCTTTTCGCCTCCTCGGCGATCTTCGCGTACATCTCGCTGGACGGAGAGACGAACTGGTTGGAAGGCGTCCAGCTTCTCGCGCTGTACCTGATCGCCGGGGTCGCCTTCTTCTTCCTTCCCAAGTAGGTCGGCCGGAAGTTCGCGTTTGCCTGGCCCGCGCCGCTGTGCTCCAATGGCTCGACTCTTCTCGCGAGATGATTTCCAGTGGTCGAGCCATCCGCGGAATAGCATTCCGCCCCTCGGCGTTCTACCGGTGCCGCAAAAGAAGGAATCGAACGGGCTGAAGGCCAACTCCTTGGAAGGAAAGGACTAAAAGGCGTGCACTTCTCGCGGAAACTCGTTCGGATCGCGTTGACAGTGGCGGTCGCCGCGGGTCTCTCGCTCGCGCCTCTTCGCGGCACTTCCGCGACGGCTCTCGCGAGCCTGCCGGGGCTTTCCAGCCTCGCGGGGATCTCCGGGAAGCTGCTGGCGGTCTTCTCGCTCCCGGGCGACGCGCCGGCGCTGGCGGTCGCGGGCGACACCGCGAAGGCGGGCGTCTATCGCCTGGCCGGCGCCGCGACTGCGGTCCTCTCGAACGCCAGCCTGATCGTCATGAGGCCGTTCTCCGCAAAGATGAACGGGCGGATCGGCAGCTACCGCCTGGGCAGCTGGCCCTACGAGGGGCTCACGCCGCGCAGCCCGAGCTACGCCTCGCCCAAGGGCTTCATCGAGGTCACCCCCGAGAACTTCGGCACGCGCGTCTCCGAGCACTTCACGGTCGGTGAATTCCTGACCAAGGACCAGCGCGAAGTGTGGCCGAAGTACCTGGTGCTCGACCGGCGCCTCCTGGACAAGCTCGAGCTCACGATCGCCGAGCTCAATCGCATGGGCTACCCGGTGAAGGACCTCTCGATCATGAGCGGTTTCCGGACTCCGGTCTACAACGAGCGGGGCGTCGGCGCCGGCGGCCGCTCCGCGGTGTCGCGGCACCAGTACGGCGACGCGTCGGACGTCTACCCGGACGACGATCACGACGGACGGTTGGACGATCTGAATCGCGACGGCCGTGTGGACCTGAAGGACGCGCGGATCCTCGCCTCTGCCGCGGAAGCGGTCGAGCGGAAGAACCCGCAGCTCGTCGGCGGGATCGGAATCTATCCGGCGACCTCCACGCATGGACCCTTCGTTCACATCGACGCTCGCGGAACGCGGGCGCGTTGGAACGGATAAGACGTCCCAGGGGGTTCGGGGGACCGCAAGATCCCCCGCTGAGATTACTCGGACAAACTCCTAGGTCCCGGATCCAAATCAGAAAGCCCGGGGAGACCCGGGTTTTTCAATTTGCGCTTCTGAATTCGCCGGTTCTCGGAAGAGAATGGCCGCGCTTTGACCCCCGAAACCGAACGTCTCGACCCGAGAACCGGGCTCCTGCGCGCGGTCTCCCGGTGGCAGATCGTCGCGCTTTCGATCAACGACGTCATTGGAAGCGGCGTCTATCTGATTCTCCCGGTCGCGGCGGCACAGCTTCTGGGCCCGGCGAGCGTCTGGGCGATCCTCGTGGCCGGATTCGCGGTGCTGCTCCTCGTCCTCTGCTTCGCCGAGGCCTCGAGTCTCTTCGACCGCCCGGGCGGCGCGATCGTCTACACGCGGGCCGCCTTCGGCGATTTCGTCGGGTTCGAGGTCGGCTGGATGACCTGGATCGCGCGTATCTCCTCGATCGCCGGACTCTCCGTCTTCTTCGCCCGCGCCGTCGGCTATCTCTGGCCCGGCGCGCGCAGCGGGATCGGACAGTACGCGACGATCGTCCTGCCGTTGCTCGCTCTGACGGCGATCAACGTCGTCGGCATCAAATCCGGCGCGCGGACCGCCGTCGTCCTCGCCTGGGGAAAAGTCCTGCCGCTCGTGCTCTTCGTCGCCGTCGGACTCTTCTGGGTGGACTGGGGCCGAGTATTCCCGGTTCCCAGCCCGGACCGTGAGAACTTCACGAAGGCCGCTCTCCTCGTCCTCTTCGCGTATGCCGGTTTCGAGAACACGCCCGCCCCCGCGGGCGAGTTCCTGAACCCGAAACGGGACGTCCCGTTCGCCCTGATCACCCAGATCGCGATCGTGACCGCGATCTACACGGCGGTGCAGCTCGTCGCGATCGGAACGGTCCCGAATCTCGGCGCGTCGCAGACGCCCCTCGCAGACGCGGGCGCGATGATGCTGGGACCCGTCGGCGGGCTCGTTCTGACTCTGGGCGCGGTGCTCTCGGTCCTCGGCACCAACAACAACACCGTACTCGCGGGTCCACGCTATCTCTACGCTCTCGCGGAGACGGGCAAACTCCCGGCGATCTTCGCGAAGGTCCACCCGCGTTACCGCACGCCCCACGTGGCCATCCTCACCCAGACGGGGGTCGCGCTGCTGCTCGTCCTGACCGGTACGGCCGAGGAGCTGGCGGTGCTTTCCGCCATCGCGAGGCTGGCGACCTACATCGGGACCGCCGCCTCTGTTCCCGTCCTGCGGCGCAAGCTTCCGGCAACTCCGCGCACGATTCGTCTGCCGGGCGGACCGGCGATTCCCATCGCGGCGATGGCTATCTGTGCGCTTTTTCTGTCCGCCGCCGAGGTGAAAAATTGGATTGCCGGCGGCATCGCGCTCGCAGGCGGCGCCGCGATCTACGGGTTCCGGCGCAACGCCCCCGCCCTCGCCCGGCCTTGATTTCCTCTTCCCGAATGAAGGAGTGAGTATGAAGAGATCCCCGATCTTCGCCTTTGCACTGTCCTTTCTCGTCGCGCCGGCCGCGGTCGCCCGGCCCGCGGCCACGGCCTCTCCAACCGCTCCGGCGCGGCGCATGCCGTCGACGGCTCCGACTCCCGTTCCGCCCCCGGCGCCCGCGAGTTCCGCAGCGCCGAGCGGTCTCCGAACGGACCCCGGCACGACACCCGCCGCTCCGGCGATCGTCGCCCTCAAAGCGGCCCGCATGTTCGACGGACGTTCGGATCGAATGATCGAGAACGCGGTCGTGATCATCGAAGGCTCGCGCATCCGGGAGGCGGGGAGCGGGCTCGCGATTCCTCCCGACGCGACGGCGCTCGACCTGGGCGACGCGACGCTGCTCCCGGGGTTCATCGACTCGCACACGCACCTGACGGACGAGGCTTCGGAAAGCTGGCTCACGGACTTCTATGAGGGACTGCGGCGGCCGGTGCCCGAGAAGACGCTCTACGCGGCCGGTTACGCACGGAAAACGCTCGAGTCGGGATTCACCACCGTGCGCGACGTCGGCGCGAGCGACTCGATCGACGTCGGTCTGCGCAATGCCATCAACCGGGGTCTCGTTCCGGGCCCGCGCATGCTCGTGGCGCGCGATGCGGTCGGCGCGACCGGAGGGCACTGCGACCGCAACGGGTTCCCGGCCGGGACGTTCGGTGGGGAGCCCGGCCCCGAGAAGGGAATCATCCACGGCGCGGCGGAGGCGCGGCAGGCGGTCCGGCTGAACGTCAAGTACGGCGCCGACGTCATCAAGACGTGCGCCTCCGGCGGCGTCCTCTCGTTGAACGACGACGTTTCCTCTCAACAGTTGACCGACGAGGAGCTCACCGCTCTCGTAAACGAGGCGCATCGGTTGGGCAAGAAGACGGCGGCCCACTCGCACGGCGATCTGGCGGCTCGCGCCGCGGTGCGCGCCGGGATCGACTCGATCGAACACGGCTCGTTTCTGACCGATGAGACGCTGGCCCTCATGAAATCGAAAGGGACCTATCTCGTGCCGACGCTTCTGGCCGGAGAGTGGACGGGAGGCAAGACCGCGAAGTTTCCCGCGCCGATCGCCGCGAAGGCCCGAGCTGCGCTCGCCGCGCGCTCCGACATGTTCCGGCGAGCATTGAAGAGCGGCGTCCGGATCGCGTTCGGCACGGATGCCGGCGTCTCGCCGCACGGGATCTCCGCCCAGGAGTTCGGGCTGATGGTGGGCCTCGGGATGACCCCGGCGGCCGCGTTGAGGTCAGCCGGGCCAGCGGCCGCGGACCTGCTCGGCCTCGGCGGTTCGATCGGCGCGCTCGAGACGGGGAAAGAGGCGGACGTCGTCGCGGTGCCGGGAGACCCGGTGAAGGACATCCGGGCCACCGAGAAGGTGTTCTTCGTGATGAAGGGGGGAAGGATCTTCCGTTACTCCCCCCGCTGACGCCGCGCTGGATAGATTCGCGTTGACCATACAACCATATTCGATGTATGGTTTTCCATATGAAGACGACTCTGAACATCGCCGATCCGGTGATGGCGCAGCTCAAACGCGAGGCCGCGAGGCAGCGGCGGACCATGTCGGAGCTG
>DASWIB010000030.1:0-5879 GCA_036397915.1 Thermoanaerobaculia bacterium
GTCTTCCGCGAAGCGCTGCGGGTGCTCCGGCCCGGTGGACGGATGGTCGTGAGCGACATCGTGCTCGTCTCGGAGCTACCCGAATCCGTGCGCGAGTCGGTCGAGGCGTACGTGGGCTGCGTGGCCGGCGCGTCGATGAAAAGCGACTACGTGGGGATGATCCGGGAGGCCGGGTTCGAGCGCCTGGAGGTCGTCGAGGAGAAGCGCTACGGCACCGCCGGACTCGAGATCGAAGGAGAGACCGTCGCGAAGACGGCAGAGGCGGTGCGATCGGTCAAGGTGCGCGCCTTCAAGCCGGAACGGTGAGGCGCCCCGCGCCCCGCTCCCCCGACCCTATTCTGCGTGCGGGAACGCTGAAGAACCCGACCCCGCGTCGTCTCTACTTCGCGGGCGAGTACTGAGCGGGTATCGGATTGTCTGGCCGCTCCGTGTCCCAGACGACGGAGGCGATCCACCAGCGGTTGCCGCCGCGGAGAAGCTGGATCGAGTTGATCCCGCGCTGGAACGGCGTCGGGTCGGACGCGGAGTGCCGCGACTCGTACGTCGAGAAGACCTGGCAGATGTTGCCGAAGCAGTCGGTGCGCCTCGCGATCTCGCGCTCGAAGAAACCGGTCGGCGGCTCTCCCTTCTCCTTTCGCGCCGCGACCGATTTGTCGTATCGCTCGGCGAATTGATCGACGTCCATCGCCCGGAAATCCGCCCCCGACGTTTTCGGCGGGACGAGCATCCCGACGTAGAGAAAGATCCGGCGCATCCGGTCGAAGTCGGGCGACGCGTCGGGCCCGTGACTGACCGAGGCATAGAGAGCGGAGACGATCGCTTCCACGGAGGCGGCGTCGGCCGGAGCCGCCGCTTCCTTCCGCTTGAGGGTCTGAGCCGACAGGATGCCGCTCAGCAACGAGAGGCAGACGACTGCGATACGAAGTCTCGACATCCGGCTCCTCCGATTCTTCCCGCGACGCTACCATGGGGTCAGGCGTGCATTTTGGTGTCGTTGCGCCTCGAATGACCAAAACGAACGCCTGACCCCGAAAGGAGGCCGCACGTGAAGATGACCGAGCTCTTTTCCGCTCAACTGGACCGGGAAGCCGTTGGGACGCGCCGCGCGCTCGAGCGCGTGCCGGAGGGTCGCGACGACTGGAAGCCGCACCAAAAGTCGATGCCGCTCGGCTACCTGGCGACCCTCGTCGCGACGATCTTCTCGTGGATTGCGATGATGATCACGAAGGACGAGCTGGACCTCAACCCGCCGGGCGGCTCGGGTTTCAAGCCGCCGTCATGGAACACGACCCACGAGCTGCTTCAGGCGTTCGACGACTCCCTATCCAAAGCTCGCGAGGCGCTGCGGAACACTTCCGACGAGCACCTCTTGAAGCCGTGGCGCCTCCTCGTCGCCGGCAACGTGGTCGCGGAAAACCCCCGGCACGTCGTGATCGCCGACACGTTCGGTCACCTGGCGCACCACCGCGGACAACTGACCGTGTACCTGAGGTTGCTCGGCGCGCCGGTGCCGGCGATCTACGGACCGTCGGCGGACGAGGCCGGATTCGAAGCGAGCTGAGCGCTGCTCACCGCCAGTCTTCGACCTGGAGACCCGAAACGCGAGAGAACTCCCGGACGTTGTGGGTGACGACCGTGAGCCGCCGGGCCTTTGCGGTCGCCGCGATCAGCAGGTCGCGTTCTCCGATCGGCTGACCGGCTCTCTCGAGTTGAAGGCGTGTCTCCGCGTAGTCCCTGGCTGCCTCCCTGCCGAAGGGGAGGATCTCGAACGGCGTGAGAAAGGCATTCACGCTCGAGAGCGTCTGACGCGGCCGGTCGCTCTTCGCCGCTCCGAACCACAGCTCCGCGACCGTGATCGCACTGATCCCGAAGTCCTCCGGGCCGTGCTCCTGGAGGCGGCTGAGCACTTGCGGCTCGCGCTTGATTGCGTAAACGCAGGTGTCCGTGTCGAGAAGGTAGATCAACTCGCGTCGAAGTCGAGCCGGACCCGTCCTGGCGGGAGCGGTTGCGGGACCCGGAAATCCTTCGGGACGCTGCCCCAGCTCTTCCAGTAGTCCCTGGGCCACGGTCGCCGCTTCTTCGGCTCGAGGATCACCTTCTTGCCGGATCGGCGGATGTTGACTTCCTCTCCCTCGAAGCGGAACTCCTTCGGGAGCCGCACGGCCTGGCTGCGGCCGTTGCGGAAAATCTTCGCGGTCGCCATGATAGATACCAGTCTATACCAGAAATCCGGAGCGCCGGTTTCACGGAGATCGCGGACGCTCAACCAGTATTGTCGTCACGCGTCTCTCGGGCCGGCGAAGACATGAGTCGCCCTGGTACCGATGCGGCGCCGCCTGCCGACGTTGGCCGACGCGGCAAATGTGGCGACCTTCGTGGCGTCCGAACGGACGGGCGCAGTGACGGGAGCCATCGTCCCGGTGACCGGTGGCATGGGCGTTGAATGAGGGGCGTGGCGGCGCTTTCGAAAAAGATCGTTCAGCGTGTCGATCTCGCGGACCCTCGTTCGTCGTCCCAATAGAGCCGGGATTCACAGGTCGACCATCGGGTGTCCCGGCTCGGAAATAGAAAGGAGACAGCGAGATGCCGAGATTCATGGTGATCGTCAAGGCGGACAAGGACTCCGAGGCGGGCGTCATGCCCAGCCGGGAGCTCCTCGAAGAAATGGGCAAGTACAACGAAGAGTTGGCGAAGGCGGGCGTGATGCTGGCGGGCGAGGGGCTCCACCCGAGCTCGAAAGGGACGCGCGTCCGGTTCTCCGGATCGAAGCGGACCGTCATCGACGGGCCCTTCGCGGAGACGAAGGAGCTCATCGCCGGCTTCTGGCTGTGGCAGGTGAAGTCGAAAGAGGAGGCGATCGAATGGGTCAAGCGGGCTCCCAATCCGTTCCCGGGGAAGGAGTCCGAGATCGAGATCCGGCAGGTGTTCGAGGCGGAGGACTTCGGCGCGGAGTTCACTCCCGAGCTCCGGCAACAAGAAGAGCGGGTGCGCGCTCAGATCGAGAAGAAGAAGTAGACGGGCGTCCAGCTCTGAAATCGAAACCACAAGGAGACAATAACGATGCGATTCCTGTCGATCTACAAGGCCCCGGAGACCAACGTTCCTCCGACGACGGAGGAGATGGCAAAGATGGGCAAGCTCATCGAAGAGATGACGAACGCCGGCGTGCTGCTCGCGACGGAGGGGTGCCTGCCGAGCGCGAAGGGCGCGCGAGTCCGACGCTCCGGCGGGAAGCTGACCGTGACCGACGGGCCGTTCACCGAATCGAAGGAGCTGATCGCCGGCTTCGCGCTGCTCAACGCGAAGTCGAAGGAAGAGGCGATCGAGTTGACGAAGCGCTTCCTCGAGGTGGCCGGCGAGGGTGAGTGCGAGGTTCGCCAGATCTTCGAGGCGCAGGACTTCGGTAGCGAGTTCACGCCCGAGCTCCGAGAACAGGAGGAGCGCTCACGCGCGAAGATGGCCGAGAATCGGTAGTCTAGGAAAAACGGTTCAATCGAGAAGGAGACCTCAACGATGGCATATGTCGATGGATTCGTATTGCCAGTCCCGACGAAGAACCTGCAGGCCTACCGCCGGATGGCGCAGAAGGCCGGAAAGGTCTGGCGGGAGCACGGCGCGCTGGAGTACCGCGAGTGCGTCGGCGACGACCTCCAGACCATGGTCACTGAAACGGGGCCGAAGAAGGTCAAGGGAGTACCTCTGTTCGCGCGAGCCGTCCGGCTGAAGCGCGGCGAGACGGTGGTGTTCTCGTGGATCGTGTTCAAGTCGCGCGCGGACCGAGATCGCGTCAACGCGAAGGTGATGAAGGACCCGCGCCTCGCCGCGATGATGGACCCGAAGGCGATGCCTTTCGACGTGAAGCGGATGCTCTACGGCGGGTTCAAGGTCCTGGTCGAGGCGTGACGTCCTCCGGAGCGATGCCATGACCGCCCGAGTCTCTGCGAACGAGTCCGGTCTCGTGTCGCGCTGGCGCTCGTGGGCGCCGTACCTGCTCAGCATCCTGCGGATTGTCGCCGCGTTTCTCTTCATGCAGGTCGGGACAGCAAAGTTGTTCGCGTTTCCGGGCGCGATCATGCCGGGCGGCGGCACCGCCCCCATCGGCTCGCTGGCCTGGATCGCCGGCTTCCTCGAGACTTTCGGAGGACTGCTCCTGCTCGCGGGGTTATTCACGCGTCCCGTGGCCTTCCTGCTCTCGGGCGAGATGGCCGTCGCGTACTTCTATGGCCACGCGCCGCAGGGCCTGTGGCCTGTCCTGAATCAAGGCGCGCCGGCCATCAATTACTGCTTTCTCTTTCTCTATCTGTCCGCTGCGGGGCCCGGGCCCTGGAGCGTCGACGCGCTTCGGCGTCGCAGAGGTGACGCGAGCCGGCTGCGCACTCCCGGTGGGCAGAGAAATTCATAGGCACATCAACGTGAAACCCGTGCTTGGAGAGGCGGGCGACCCATGACCGAGCGGCGAGGCACCGTCGCTCGGTCGCCCCGTTCGGCCGGATTGCACGCCCGAACGGCGTCCCGGCAGGATCGTGTCGGCTATGCTCATCGCCGCGCCGAACGGCGCGAATCATCCTTGCAGCCGAGACGGAGGCGGAAATGGCACTGATCGATGGCCTGCTGCAGGAGCTCGAAGCGGAAGCACAGACGACGCGGCGCGTTCTCGAGCGCGTCCCCGACAACCAGCTCGCCTGGCGGCCGCATGAAAAGGCCAGGACGCTCGGCGAGCTTGCGCTGCATGTCGCGATCGTGCCCGGCGGGGTCGCCGAGCTCGTCGCCTCGCCGTCTCCGGCTCAAGCCCCCCAGTTCATCGATCCCAGCCCGAAGAGCGCCTCGGAGCTGATCCCGGCGCTCGACCAGAGCATCGCGAAGGCAAAGGAGGTTCTCGGCGGCATGGACGACGCCACGCTCATGGCCACGTGGCGAATGATGAACGGCGAACGTGAGCTCTTTGCGGTTCCGCGCATGGCGCTTCTGCGGTCGGTCATGCTGAACCACTGGTACCACCACCGCGGGCAGCTGACCGTGTACCTGCGAGAGCTTGGCGTGCCCGTCCCCTCGATCTACGGCCCGAGCGCGGACGAGAACCCGTTCGGCTGAGAAACACCTTCGGCCCGGCACGCAGCGCCGGTCTCAACCTGCTCCAGGACAAGGAGCTGATGGCGCCGAGTGCCTTCGCGCTCGAGAGCGGCATCGGCCGCGAAGCCGTTGGTCGCGTCGCGACCGGGCGTTTGCGGGGCAAGGTTGAAGATGCTCTGATCGGAGGCCGTGCCGGCCTCCGGAGCTCATCGCGCGATCGACGCGGTCTGGAGGATCGAGTCACCGAGGCTCATCGCCGGGCTCACGCGGATCGTGCGCGACGTCGGTCTCGCCGAGGACCTCGCGCAGGACGCGCTCGTCGCCGCACTCGAGCGGTGGCCCGAGTCGGGCGTTCCGGACAACCCGGGCGCCTGGCTCATGGCCACCGCGAAGAATCGTGCGATCGACCGGCTGCGCAGGAGAACGTTGCTCGAGCGCAAGCACGAGGAGCTCGGTCGCGAGCTCGAGGCGCAGCGAGAAGTGGCCGCGCCGGATCTCGACGCCTCGATCGACGATGACGTCGGCGACGACCTCCTTCGCCTCGTGTTCATAGCCTGTCATCCGGTTCTCTCGAAGGATGGGCGCGTCGCGCTCACGCTCCGCCTGCTCGGAGGTCTGACGACCGAGGAGATCGCGCGTGCGTTTCTCGTCCCGGAGCGGACTGTCGCCCAGCGGATCGTGCGGGCAAAGCGAACCCTCTCCGAAGCGCGTGTCCCCTTCGAGGTTCCCCGCCGGGCCGAGCTCGCCGCCCGTCTGTCGTCGGTGCTCGAGGTCATCTACCTCGTCTTCAACGAGGGCTACTCGGCGAC
>DASWIB010000031.1:0-12930 GCA_036397915.1 Thermoanaerobaculia bacterium
CCGGTCTTCGTTACGAACCGATGTTTTGTGAATTCTCCGTCGTTTCGCCGAGAATGGTCAACAGGCTGCGAGGCGTCGAACCGCTCAGCGCAGGCCCTCGACCAGGTACAGGTCGTTCAGGCAGCGCGTATAGCAATAAGCGTAGGAGCGGCCGTCCGCGCTCAGCCGGACCATCGCCATGCCCTCCAGGCCGGAGCGGTCGGTCGGTGCGAGCTCCTTCCAGAGTTGCTTCTTGCCACTTGCCAGGTCCAGTCGATAGACGGGCGTGGGGAGCTGCCCCCACCCGAAGGCAAAGAGGAACCGGCTGTCGGCCGAGAATACCGACGGCTCGGTGCCGTCCGGCAGGTCGTGGTGCAGCGCGATCGGCTGGCCCTCGGCCGAAAAGAACACGACCTTCCGATTGGACCGATCCACCGCGGTGACGAGCTTCTCGTCCGGCGAGACGAGGCGTCCCGCGATGCCCTCGGGGAGAAGCGGCCTGGGTGATCCTCCTTCGATGCTCTGGACGTACGCTCGAATTTCGCGTCCCGCCTCCCGGCCGTTGAACCAGATGCGCTTTCCGTCCGGAAACCATCCGGCTCCCCAGGTGTACAGCTCGATCGAACCGCGCTCGAGCGTCCGCGTCTCTCCCGGCCCGGTCGGGATCAACGTGAGCCGGGGCGGGGTCCCAGTGTGCGCGATGACCCAGCGCCCGTCCGGAGAGAGACGAAACGCTACGCCCTCGCTGATCCGAACGGCGTCCGAGGCAGGTTTGCCCAGCTTCCGGATGTAGACGGCGTTGCCCAACGAGCTGTTTCCCTGCTCGGAGCCTTCGGTGAAAAGCATCGTGCGGCCGTCGGCCGAAAGGTCCTGGACCAATGAAAAATCGAACCAGGAGAGATCCCGTTCGGTGCTTTCCCCGGGTACGACGCCCGTAATGCTCCCTCGGCAGAATGCTGTGGTCATCAGGACGCGTCCAGTTCGTCCGACGTCCACGAGGCGGAAGTCGCCCGGCGCCCGCAGGAGAACCCGCTCTCGACCCGCCAGAGATACCGCGTGGAGCTCCCCGCGCATGGCTCCCGGACGGAGGCTGCCGTTGAACCACACCTCGTCCCCGTCCGGCGACCAGTTGATCCCGCTCACGAAGCCCCAGCCCGCCGAAAGCGTCGTCTTCCGTCCTTGCAGGTCCACGACCGCAACGGAGCCGACGAAGGGTTCGTGCGATTGCGGGGCGTCGATGAAAGCGATCCGGTCTCCCCGCGGCGAGACGCGGATCTCGCCGATCCCCCGCGGCGGCGGCGCTACGTACAGGGCTTTGCCGATCGGGTACTCGATGCGTTTCCGTCCATTCACGTTGTGGATGACGGCGAGCTTCGAGCCGTCGGGGCTCCAATCGGCGCCGGTTGCGCCTTCGAGGACTTCCCGCGCCACACCACCCGCCAGAGGCGCCCGGGACAGAATGCCGTCCTTCAGCAGCGCCATTTCTCCCGATGACGAGATCGAAGCGATTCCCGCTCCCGGGAACGGCATGACGCGCGACTCCCGACTTTCCGGCCGAGTCGAGTAGAGGGGTCCCTCCTCCTCACCGTCCCACGCGGCGTTGTAGACGATCGTGTTGCCGTCCGGAGACAACCGGGCCAGCCAGACCGCGCCACGCCGAAAGGTGAGGGGCCGAAAGGTCGGCGCCGGGGCAGGAGCCTCTTTCCAGAGGCGCTTGCCCACGAAGACGCCCGCCGCCAGAACCGCAACCGCTGCGAGCACGAGCGCGGGGATCCGACGGGAACGACGTGCCGGCTCGATTGCACGCACACCGACGGCCTCCGACAGGTGATCGCGGAGCGTTGTGAGATCCCGGGCGAGGTCCTGCGTCGAACCGTAACGTTCCTCGCGGTCCTTAACCAGGCAACGTTCCACGATCCAGCGCAGAGGCGTCGGCGCCTGGGGATTGACCGCGCCGATCGGCTCCGGTTCCTCGTTGAGAATCGCCGACAGCGTGTCGACAGCCGTCTTCTTCTGGAACGCGCGCTTGCCGGTCGCGAGCTCGTAGAGGATCGACCCAAACGAGAACTGGTCGGAGTGAAAGTCCACAGGCTGACCGGAAGCCTGCTCGGGCGACATGTAGCCGACGGTTCCGAGAACGACGCCGGCACCCGTCCCGGTCTCGGTCGGAAGGTTCGTCCCCTCGCCGCTGTCGATCCCCGTATGCGTCAACTTCGCGAGCCCGAAGTCGAGGATCTTGACTCGGCCCTCCTTGGTCACCATCACGTTCTCGGGCTTCAAGTCGCGGTGCACGATCCCGACTTCGTGGGCGCGGGCGAGACCGTCCGCGACCTGTGCGGCGATCGAGAGAACTCTCTTGATCGGGAGGGGTCCGACATGGAGGAGCTCCCGCAGGGTCTTGCCCTCGACCAGCTCCATCGCGATATATGAGACGGAATCCGCCTGACCGATGTCGTAAATCGTGACGATGTTGGGATGGTTCAACGCCGACGCCGAGCGTGCTTCCTTCTCGAAGCGCTTCAGACGCCCGGCGTCCGAGGACAGCTCGGAGGGCAGCACCTTGATCGCGACGTCGCGTTGGAGCCGCGAATCGCGCGCCCGCCACACCTCTCCCATCCCGCCCGCGCCGAGCCGAGCGAGAATCTCGTAAGGTCCCAGCCGACTCCCGGAGAGAAGCGTCACCTCACCCTCGGATTGACCAAGTAGCTACTCGTAGCTACCATTTGCTCATGAAGACCGTCGAGCGGGTCGGGATCAAGAGTCTCAAAAACAACCTGAGCGCGTACTTGCGGCAGGTCAAACGCGGAGTCCGCGTGCTCGTCACCGACCGGGACGAGGTCGTCGCCGAGATCGGCAAGCCCCGAAGCGACGAGCCCGGCGACCTCCCTCCGCTCTTCGCAGAGTGGATCCGCCGAGGAGAGCTGCGGCCACGGAGACGGTCCAAGAAGCCGCTTCCCGTGTCTCCCGTCCGATTTCCGGCCGGCACGGCGAAACGGCTCCTTGACCTGGACCGCGGCGAGTGAGCGCGGTCTATCTCGAAACTTCGGCGGTCCTCCGCTGGCTCTTGGGCGAATCCAATGCATCCGGAATTGCGGGGCGCATTCAGGAGACCGCCGAACCCGTGTGCTCCATCCTGACGATTCTGGAAACGCAGAGGGCGCTCGTTCGCGCTGAACGCGAGCGGCCATCTCGGGTCCGTCAACTCCGCCTCCTCCGCCGTCAGCTCGCGGAGGCCTCTGCCGACTGGAGCGTGCTCGAGATCACGCCGAGCATCTGCGTTCGCGCCGGAGAGCCGTTCCCGGTCGAGCCGGTGCGCACTTTCGATGCGATTCATCTCGCGACGGCCCTCTACTTCGGCAGTGCCTTTCCGAGTCTCTCTGTTCTCACCTTCGATGAGCGCATCCTCGTCAACCTCGAGCCGCTGGGTCTCCTCCGGGCCCGGACAGACGTCTGAAAACGGGCACCGCTCCGCCCGCCACACTCTCCCGTCCCGCCCGTGCCGAGACGAGAAAAGACTTCATAGGGACCCAGTCGGAGCCCCGGGGCAAGTGTCACGATTCTGTCCGAATGCTATTGCTTCGCGGAGTCGTCTGCCGTTGCCGTCGAGCCGCTCAGGGGAAAGACTCGGAACTTCAGCGACACGGATCCGAGCTTTAACTCATCGCCGTCCGCCAGCATGGCGGGGGAGTCCAGCTTTTTTCCTCCCAGAAACGTTCCATTCTTGCTCTGCAGGTCCTCGACCGTGACCCGCTCTCCAGAAATCTCGATGCGGGCGTGGTGGCGGGACACGCTGGTGTGGTCGAAGAAGGCCGTTGCATCCGGGTCTCTCCCCAGAATGGTCTCACCCTCCTCGAGCGCGATCTCCCGCGGGCCCCAGAAGAGTCGATAGGCGAGTCGAGGCGCGCTCGCGCGGCGGGGGGGCCGAACCTGCTCGGCGGTGCCGGAGAAGGCATAACCGAATCGGTGAACGGTCCGGACGAGCCGCGATTCGTGCGCCTCGTCTTCGATCGCCGACCGGACCTCCGCGAGCAGGCT
This sequence comes from Thermoanaerobaculia bacterium, assembly GCA_036397915.1. GTDB lineage: Bacteria > Acidobacteriota > Thermoanaerobaculia > UBA5066 > Gp7-AA6 > Gp7-AA6. Next base: position 4,015 of record DASWIB010000031.1, read on the forward strand.
CGTAAGGGTTCCATCCGACACGAACGTCCCGGGCCACAGTTTCTCGTGGATCTCGGTCTTCGAGAGAGCGCGGGGACGGTTCTCCAGAAGGAGCTCGAGGAACTGGAGTCCCTTCGGAGACAGGTGGACCGGCGTTCCCCGAACGAGGAGCTCTCGCGTGTCCGAGTCGAGCACGCAATCGCCGAACCGGGTCTTCATCGTTATCGACTCCCTCGCTGCTCGTTCCGATTCTGATCCCTACCGTCCCCGGAATAAACCCGGAAATCACCCGGCAGATCCCGACGACTCGGCGACTTCCGAGCGACATCTTGAGTGTCGCGCCAAAGGGTCGTCGGATCTCCCGGCGACCCGGCGCTCCGAGAGGAGCCGCCGATGTCTGGCCGCGACGCGAGGACCCATACCCGGAGAATCGTTTCGACTCTCACTCTCCTGCTGATGCTGAAGGCAGAAGGGGCTCTCTCCGGGGCGGAAGTCCCGCGCGTCGAGGTCGGCGACCCGGCGGCCCTTTCGGGCCTGAACGAGCTCGTCTCGAGGGCCGTCCGCGACGCCCGCGCGAAACTGTCCGAGGCCGGCTGCTCTCTGGTCTTCGGCGATTTCCGCGACGCGCGCGGCCGGACCCTTCAGGAAAACCTCGATTCGTCCGGCCGGACCGGAGCGGCTTATCTCGAGTGGCTCACTTTCTACGACGGCTTTGGGAAGACGCGCTGTGAGGAGCGCGGCACCCTGGCTTCCACTTCGCCCGGCAGCCGAGTCGTCTACATCTGTTCTCCGCAGTTCATGGAGAGACAGCGTCGCGACCCCGGTTTGACCGCGGCGCTGATCATCCACGAGGAGCTTCACTCCCTTGGTCTCGGCGAGAACCCCCCTTCCAGCCAGGCGATCACGGCGCAGGTGATCGCGCGGTGCGGCCGGTGACGAAGGCCGAGAAGATCGCCGCGGAGGGCCTTCTCGATCAGGCGGCGGCTCTCGAAATCCCCTGGGACCGGATCCTCGAGGACGAGATCCGCGCCGAGAGAGCCCTTCGGCTCTCCTTGGCCGACGTCAACGAAGACTGGCCCATCTGGCCGGCGTTCTGGATCCTTCCACTGTCGCTTTTCGACTCATGGCGGGTGCGCGACCGGATTCAGGTTCTCGCCTGGAAGGCGAGTCGCGAGCGCTGCGGAGCTTCGGCCCGGCAGCTGCGCGCGCTTCATGCGCACCTTCTCGGCAGAGAGAACTGTCGCGCTACCGACGCGACGCTGATGGCCAAGCACCTCTGGTTCGGGTACCAGCGCGTGCTCGCCCTCGCCCGAACGAGCCGCGCGGCCGAAAAGCTTCGTGGAGATCTTCGCGAACGGATCGACGCCCTTCGAGAGAGCACGGGATGCTCGATCGCCGACGCTCGATGGGCGCTGGAGCGCGCAGAGTCGGCGAGGCGAGGCCATCGGCTGGATGACGCCATGCGCCGTGTTCGCGACGAGGGATTCGAGCTGCCCGAGGACCCCGAGGAAATTCGGGCGTTCCGGCGTCTGAGAAGCTTCGTCAGGTCTTCGCCGCACCTCGCGAGACTACAAAACGGTTAGGGGGTTCGGGGGACCGCAAGGTCCCCCGCTGAGATTACTCGAACAAATCCTGAATCAGTGCCCCTTGTGCAGGTTCTTGATCGCGTCCAGGAGTGCGGCGGGCGGCCGCTCGAAGCGCGCGCCGAATCCGCCCCGCGCCGAGGCGGAGTCGCCGACGAACACGACGCTTCCGCGGACGCGAAAGGCGCGGCGGTCGCCCGGAAGAGAGAAATTGAGCTCGATGTACTCTCCGACCTCCGGCGGGCGCGGCGTGGCGACGTAGCCGCCGGAGAGATTCAGGAGCTCGAGAAAGCCGGAGAGCTCCTCCTCCCCCCATCGGATCGTCGCGGGAGCGCCGACTGGCACGCGATCCGAGACCCTCTGTTCGGCCAGTTTCCGGCCCATACACCCTCGCTCTCCGCGTAGATTGGCTGGACGGGTGAGAAAAGAATAGCAGAACGCCGCTCCGCTCGGTGCGTCGACTAGGAGGGTGTCCGAGTATCTGTCGGTGAGGGGACCTTGCGGTCCCCCACGCCCCCTAGAGTCGTACGTCTTCGAGGGCGGGCAGGAGCGTTTTCTCGAGCTTCTGGAAGAGTCGGGCAGTTGCCTCGACGTCGCGGCGGCAGTAGAGCGCGATCTCCCGCAGGCGGTTCTCCCGGTAGTAGTGCCCGACGGCGTAGCCGTCGAGCCCGTGCTCTTTCGGGCTCTCGACGCCGAACGCCTTGCAGGCGAAGTCGAGGTTCCATTTGCGAGAGGCGCCGAAGAAGGAGAGGACGTCGAGCAGGTCCGTGTGGGGCTTGATCGCGTAGCGATAACCGCAGAGGTTCTTCGTCACCCGGATGCCGAGGGCGGCGCTGCGGAGCATCAGGAAGGGACCGTCGAAGCACCGGCCGTTGAACGAGACGAACCGGTCGAACTTCGAGATCGCGGTCCAGAACTCGGAGAGAAACGCCGCCTCGGTGTCACCCACGAACGTGAACAACCCGTCCGCGGAGGTCTCCTCGAGCCTTCCGTCCGTCTTCTCGTACCAGACGCGCCCGCGGCCCGAGTCCGGGTTGAGCATCGCGAGCACGACGATCCTGCCGGTGAGCGGCCACAGCGACAGCATCTCCGGAAGTCGCGCGCGCTCCTCGTCGCTGCGCGCCCACTTCTGGAGATAGGTCCGTTGTCCGTCGTCGAGCGCGTCCCAGGCAACTCCGACGGTCTCGATGTCGAAGACGACGTTCGCCACAGCCGGTGATGCTATTCTCTCCGGGCTCATCGAATGAAGCGACTGCTCGCCCGCGCCGCGGGCGTTCTCGCGCTCTGCGCGCTTGCGGGCTGCGCCCCGCGCGCTTCGCGTCCCGCGAAGGACACCCTCTACCGTCATCTCACCGGCGATCCGTCGACTCTCGATCCGACCACGACGACGGAGGAGAACGGCATCCTCGTCGAGGAGATGATCTTCCGGCCGCTCCTCGCCCTCGACGCCGAACGGCGAATCGCGCCCGCGCTCGCGAGGTCCTGGACCGTGTCCCCCGACGCCCTCGCCTACGAGTTCCGGCTCGACCCGTACGCGGAGTGGGAGGACGGCTCTCCGGTGACCTCGGACGACGTCCTCTTCACGATCGAGCGCATTCGTGATCCCAAGGTGCCGGCGTCCACCTATCGCGAGTCTTTCTCGGAGGTCACCGCGATCGAGACGCCGGACGCCGCGACCGTTCGCGTGCGCTTCTCCGTCCCATACGCGGAGCGGCTTCTCGCCTTCAACCTGCCGATCGTCTCTCGCGGCGCATACGGCCGTGCGAAATCGCCCCCGGACGTCGGCCGCCACCCGGAGGGGAGCGGTCCGTATCGGCTCGAGACCTGGACGACGAACCAAACGATCTCGCTCGTCCGCCGCGGCGGAGTGCCGGAGACGGCGGCGCCTTTTCGCCGGCTCGTCTTCCGCGTGCTCCCCGATGACACGGTGCGTTTCCGTGCCGGCGCGCGTGGGGAACTGGACGAGTTCCGGATCAACCGCGATCAGCGCCCCGCGGCCGAGGCCTCGCCCGATTTCCTCGCGCGAAATCGGATCCTGAAGGTCCCGCAGCCGATCGAGGCGTACGTGTTGTGGAACCTGCGCACCTCGTTTCTCGCGGATGCTCGTGTGCGTCGCGCGCTCGCGCATTCCTGGCCGCGCGAAGAAACGGCGCGCCGGCTCTATCCTCCCGACGGCGCGGTGCTGGTGTCCGGTCCCTACCTTCCGGGCGCCGCCGAGAACGATCCGGCGACGCGCCCGCCGGCCTACGACCCCGCTCTCGCCGCCCGACTCCTCGACGAAGCCGGATGGCGGGAAGGCGGCGGAGGACTGCGGGCGCGCGGCGGGCGCAAGGCGTCGATCGAGCTTCTCTATCCCTCGGGGCGGCCGGTGTATAACGCGCTCGCCGAGATCCTGCGAACCGCCTATCGCAAGGTCGGCGTCGAGCTCGTGCTGAGGCCGCTCGACTGGGCGGCGTACTCGGAGAGGTCCGACGCGGGCGAGTTCGACGCGCAGTTGACTGGGCGCGTCTTTCTGCCGCCGAACCCGGATCCCTATCCGCACTTTCACTCGGACCAGGCAGCGCCGCGGGGACAGAACTACGGCTTCTACAGCAACGCCGAAGCCGATCGCCTCATGGAAGCGGCGCGCCGCGAGACCGACGCCGGCCGCCGTCTCGACTCCTACCGCCGGATTCATCGGCTGCTCGCGGCCGATCCACCCGCGGACTTTCTCTGGGGAGCCGATCAGTACTGGGGCCTCTCGAAAAGGGTGGAGGGCGTGACGGTGTCGCCGCTCGGCCTCTTTCACTTTCTGCCGGGGCCGCTCGCCTGGAGGCCGGCAAAGGATTGAGCGAACCGGCGGATGCTCTCGCGGGACTCTTCGTTTCGACCGATCTGCCGGAGCAGGCTCGTGCGGTCAATTCGAGGCCGGGCTTTTGTCATTCCGAGGCCCGGCTTCGTCGTTCGGAAGCCCGGGCTCTTGTCATTCCGAGGCCCGAAAGGCCGAGGAATCTGTCGGATAGGCTCCGATTGTCGTCATTCCGAGGGCTCGAACGGCGAGGAATCTACGAGGCGACCGCGGACAGATCCTTCGCTGCGCTCAGGATGACGGGACGAGCGGAGGGCTCAGGATGAGGGGACGAGCGGAGGGCTCAGGATGAGGGGAAGGCGGCCGGGATGACCGGAAGGGCGAAGTGTTCGGGATGACGGCGGGACGATGAAAATCGCCTTCATCGGAACGCACGGCGTGGGCAAGACGACGCTCTGCTTCGAGCTCGCCGCGCTCTTGAAGAAGCGCGACCGAATCGTCGAGATGGTTCACGAGGTCGCGCGAGTCTGTCCTCTTCCGATCAACCGCGACACGACCACCGACGCGCAGTCCTGGATCCTTCACACGGAGATCGCCTCCGAGCTCGCCGCGCAGCACAAGGCAGAGATCGTCATCTGCGACCGCAGCGTGCTCGACAACTTCTGCTATCTGCTCCAAGCCGGCCGCGCGCCGATTCTGGAGCCCCTCGTCAAGTGGTGGACGGCGACCTACCAGCTCCTGATCAAGGTGCCGATCGTGAGCCCGCCCGGTTTCGACGGCCTCCGGGACACCGACACCGCCTTCCAGCGGTCGATCGACGAGAAGATCGAGTCGATGCTCGCCGAGTGGCGGATTCCGGCCCTGCGCCTCGAGAGGGACCGGCGTCCGTCATGGGCATCTGACTCGCTCGATGCGATCCTGCCGCTCCTGGGACCCGTCCAGCAGCCGCTCTTCGAGGGCCGAGGCGACGGAATCGATCTAGCCCCAGAGCCCCGCGACTTCTGAGGCGAACTTCTCGAGGAGCCGGCGGTCCTCGGAAGTAAACGCGTCGAGCTTCTCGCTCTCGACGTCGATCAGCCCGACGACCTTTCCGGTGGCGCGTTTGACGGGAACGACGATCTCGGAGCGCGTGCTCCCGAACGTGATGAGGTAGCGTGGATCCTCGGCGACGTCGCGGACGACCACGGTCGAACCGCTGGCCGCGGCCGCTCCGCAGAGCCCGCGGTTTTTCGGAAACCGGGGATGCGCGGGGGCCTCCGGCCCACTCCATCCGATGACCGAGATCTCTTCGCGCCCCACCGCGTAGATGCCGACCCAACGGTAGCCGCCCGTCTCGCGAATCCGATCCGCCATGGCCTTCACTTCCGGTTTCAGGGGTCAGGCCTCCACTTGCCACTTTGCTTCGCAAAGCGACAACACCGCCAGGCGGAACGAGCTACTCCGGCGATCAGAGAAGACCTGACCCCGCTTTTTCAGTCCGCTGGCGGCATCGGCTCCGGTGGACGCCCGGTGAGCGTGCGCCAGGCGATCGCGCCGAGCACGACGAGACCGCCGACGACCGACGTCAGCGCGGGCTTCTCGCCCAGAAAGAGCAAGACCCAGATCGGATTCGCGATCGGCTCGAGCATCCCGACGAGCGAAGCCTCCGTCGCCGTGACGTGCCGGATGCCGCGGACGAAAAGCGCGTACGCCCCGGCGAGCTGAAACACGCCGAGGAAGAGGAAGACCGTGGCCGAACGCGCCGTCAACGTCAGATCGGACGCGACGAAGGGGAGGACCGCTGCCGCGGTCACGACGTTGCCCCATGCGACGACCGCTTCTGCACCGACGCCCCTCTCGCGCCGGAGAGTCAGAACCAGGCCCGCGAAGAAGAGTCCCGACAGGAGCGCGATCGCGTCGCCCGCGCGGCCGCGGGGGTCGAATCGGCCCAGAAAAAAGAGCGCCATCCCGGCGAAAGCGACCGCGATCGCCGCGGCGTCGCGCGCCCGCAGGGGCTCCTTCACGACGATCGGCGAGAGCAGGAGCACCCAGACGACGCCGCTGTACTGCAGGAAGATCGCGTTCGCGGCCGTGGTCCACTTCGTCGCTGTCACGAACGTGATGAGGCAGGCCGTATAGCAGGCGAGTCCGGCGAGGAATCCCGGAGTCAACCGCGAGAGGCGCGGCCGGAAGTGGAGGAGGAGCACGACGGCGGCTACGCTCGACCGGAAGAAGACGACCTTGAGAGGTGGATCGTCGATCGCCTTGATTCCCAGGCCGGCGGTCGACCACAGCAGCGCCGCCCCGGCGACGAGCAGCACGCCCCGCCGCTCCTCCGCGTCGCGAACGGTCAACGACGCTTCCGGGGACGGACACGCGAATGTCGCACGGCCGACACGATCGCGCGGGCGACCGCTTCCGCCGCGGCGGCGCCCACACGAAGTCGCAGCAGGATCGGAGGCGGCGGTCCGGGAGGCGCGAGGGCGAACACCGCATCGCCGTCGAGGACCGTGTGCGCCGGGCGAACGGCGCGGGCGATCCCGTCGTGCGCCTCGATCGCGACTCGTTTCAAAGAGCCGGGCTCGAAGGGAACCGTCGTCGCCACGCAGACGAGCGTCGTCGCGCCCGCCGCATGAGGAGGGGAGTTCCGCTCGGCAAGATCGTCCTCGCGAAGCGCGCGGGCGATCCCGACGGTCGCTCCCCGGAAGGTCGGCCCCGCGAGGACGCGGCCCGTCTCGGGATCCACAATGTCGCCGAACGGATTGGCGGCCGCAATCGCTGCGACCATCGCTCCACCGGGAAGCGGGACGGCGGCCGCGCCGACGCCCCCCGCCGCCGCGCGACCGACCCCGAAGAGCTTTCCCACCGTGGCGCCCGCGCCGGCGCCGACTGCTCCCGTTTCGAATGCGCCTTCACGCGCCGCGCCACAAGCGGAGCGTCCCATTTCGGCGTCGGGGTGCCGCGGCTCTCCAACCGCAAGGTCGAAGAGAACCGCGCCGGCGACGATCGGCACCCTCTCGCCGCCGACCGCGAAGCCGACGCCGCACTCCCGAAGCCACTCGGCGACGCCGTCTGCGGCTGCGAGCCCGAAGGCACTCCCGCCGGAGAAGACGAGTCCGTGGATCTCGTTCACCAGGTTGCCGGGGGTGAAGACGCCCGTCTCGCGCGTACCCGGCGCGCCTCCGCGGATCTCCACCGCCGCGATCGTGCCGGGCGGAGGCAGGATGACCGTGCAGCCGGTCTTGCTCTTCCGGTCGGTCGCGTGCCCGATTCGGTACCCGGGCGGGAAGGAGACGCCTGCCCGGATCCTCACGTGTCCCGTGTCCCGTTTCCCGCGCGGACGCGCCGCAGCCGACTCGGCCGCCCTTCACGATCGCACCGGACGCAGTAGCGCGGTCCGCGGACCCTGCGGAACTGTCGGAAGAGCCGCCGGCATCCGACGCAGAGGTAAAGGCTCTCGTTCCGCTGACGATGCTCGACGAGCGCCTCCGTCAACGGCGCCTTTCGGGGGCTCGCGCCGATGTGTCCGGAGAGCCGCCGGAAGAGCGGACCGTGCCCGGCGCGCGCGCCTTCGAGCCGGTACGCCCACGCGTGCGCCGCCTCGTGGCGGAGAGTGTCCTCCTTCTGAGCCGGCGAGAGGTGGGAGGAGATCGTGATGCGGTGGGGGCGCCCGTAGACGATCTCACCGCCGGTCAGCTTTCGATCGGAGAGGCGCACCTCCGCCGCGTCGAAACCGAACCTCGCGGCGAGCCGGTCATACAGAATCTGGAGACGAGCTCTCTCGTCTTCCGGCTCGACCGGGAAGAGAGAGCTCACGCCATAAGATTAACCGGATCGGAGGAATCGCACGATGAGGAAAGAAATATTGGTCTCGGGTCTGGCGGCCGTGCTCGCGGCCGGGGTCTGCACCGCGGAGGCTCCCGCGTCGAAGATGGTCTCGTACCCGAGCGGAACCGAGATGGCGTCGGGCCACCTCAGTCTCCCCGAGGCCACGGGTCGGAAGCCCGCGATCATCGTCATCCAGGAGTGGTGGGGCCTGAATGACTTCGTCAAGGCGAAAGCGGACGAGCTCGCGAAGAAGGGCTACGTGGCGTTCGCCCCCGATCTCTACCGCGGGAAGGTCGCGACCGATCCCGACACGGCGCACCAGCTCATGCGTGGAATGCCCGAGGACCGTGCGATCCGGGACCTCCGCGCGGCGTTCGACTACCTGCGCTCGCGGGACGACGTGGACGCAGCGCGGATCGGCTCGATCGGCTGGTGCATGGGCGGCGGATACTCGCTCGCCCTCGCGCTGGCCGAGCCGAAGCTCGCGGGAGCGGTCGTGTACTACGGGCGGCTCGTCACCGACGACGCGAAGATCAAGAGCCTCTCGATGCCGATCCTCGGCAACTTCGGAGGCAAGGACCAGGGGATTCCGCCGGAGAGCGTCCGCGAGTTCGAGAAAAAGGCGAAGGCCGCCGCAAAGAGCGTGGACTTCAAGATCTATCCGGACGCCGGACACGCGTTCGCGTCCTCGAAAGATCCCGCGGTCTTTCGGGCCGACGACGCGAAGGACGCCGATGCGCGGACGGACGCGTTCTTCGA
>DASWIB010000032.1:0-4693 GCA_036397915.1 Thermoanaerobaculia bacterium
GCGGGTTTTTCTTCACTCGGGGGCGGGAAGAAGAAGCGTTCCGATGATCGCCGGCTGCCAGCCTTCGGCCGTCAGCCGGGAGCAAAAAACTTCCACCACGACTCACGGCCGGGGTGCCTGGCAAGTCCGTTGCTAGATGTCTTCTCCGGAGGTCGCGATGCGCGCTATCTGGAGCGGGCACATCACGTTCGGGCTCATTTCGATCCCCGTCGGCCTGTACGGGGCGATCGAGGCCTCGGAGCACGTTTCCTTTCGTCTCCTCCACCGCAAAGACATGGCTCCGATCCGGTACAGGAAGTTCTGCAGCGAGGAGGACGTCGAAGTCCCGAACGACGAGATCGTGAAGGGCTACGAGGTCTCCAAGAAGAAGTACGCGGTCGTCGAGGAGGAGGAGCTCCAGGAGGTGCAGGAGGAGGTCGGCGAGGGAGACCGCACGATCGACGTGGTCCAGTTCGTCGAGTTTTCGTCGCTGAATCCCCTGTCGTTCGAAAAGCCGTACTACCTCGCTCCGCAGAAGGGGGGCGAGAAGGCGTACGCGGTGCTGCGGGACGCGCTCGCCGACGCGAACCGCGTCGGCATCACGCGCTTCTATTTGCGCACCCGGCCGCTGCTCGCAGCGCTCATTCCCGGCAAGAAAGCGCTCGCGCTCGAGGTCTTGCGGCCGTTCGAGGAGCTGCGCGATCCCGCTGATCTCAAGATTCCCCCGTCGGAAAAGAAGTCGGCCGAGGTCAAGATGGCGCGTCTTCTCATCGACCAGATGTCGGCGGAAGAGTGGGACCCGACGCAGCACCCCAACGAATACCGGCGCGCGCTCGAGAAGCTCCTCGCCTCCAAGCGCAAGTTCGCGCTCAAGGAGACGAAGGAGCCGGAGAACGTCGTCGATCTGATGGAGGCGCTGCGGAAGAGCGTCGGAAAGGCGGGCGGCGGCGGGGGCCGCGCGCGACCCAAGAAAGCGGCGAGAACGGCGGTACGCCGCGCCGGTGCCGCGTAGGAGGAGGAAAGAATGCGTCGCGACATGGCCTTGGCCGGCGGAGCCGCACTCGCGGCGGGACTCTTCCTCGGGTTGATGGTCGAGCACTTGCGGCGTCTGGCCAGGGCTCCCGCGACCACACGACCCGTGCCGGCCCCTCCGCGGGGGCGCGCCCGCGACGATCGTTCGGCGACGTCGCGGGAAGAGAGTTCGACCGATCTGCTCGAGCGCTATCGCGCCATGGCGGCCTTCTGAAGCAGGCATGAGGCGGCGCCGGACGATGGACCGGCACGGCGTGCGGCGCATTCTCCTTCGGGCGCTGCGCCGGAGCTTTCCACACCTCGGCCGATTCATTCCCGCGCTGTCGGCTTGTCTGGCGGAGGCGCTCTTTCGAACGCCTCCCCGCCACTCCCGGCTCCGGCGTGAGGAAAGCGCGCTCGCCTTCACCACCCCGCGATGGTTCCGCTTCCGATCGGCGCCTTCGTTGTCCCGCTGGTCGCCGACGTCACACACGCTCTGATGCCGTTCGTGCGCACGAAGTTGTGAAGCAGAGACGGAAGGCCCGCGAGCCGATCCCGGGCGCATACGACCTCGTGATCGTCGGCGCCGGGCAGGCAGGTCCTCCCCTTGCGACCGCGCTCGCGAAGAGGGGCTGGCGCGTCGCGGTCGCGGAGCGCAAGCAGCTGGGCGGATCCTGCATCAACTTCGGGTGCACCCCGACGAAGGCGGTCATCGCGTCGGCGCGGGTGGCGCACCTCGCGCGCCGGGGACGGGAATTCGGAATCCGAATCCCATCCGTCGAGCCGGATCTCTCAGCGGTGCTCGAGCGTGCCCGTGGAATCGTGATCCAGAGCCGCGCGGGTCTGCGCGAGGCGCTGGCGAACCAGAAGACGGTGACGGTAATCGAAGGCCACGCGCGCCTCGAGGGGCGCGAGGGAAGAGCCTTCCGGCTGCGCGTCGGGGAGAAGCCGGTCCTCGCCTCGCAGGTCGTTCTGGACACCGGCACGCGCAGCCGGATCCCGCCCGTCCGCGGACTCGAGAAAGTCGACTTCATGACCGCGGAGAACTGGCTCAATCGGAGCAGGCAGCCGGAGCACCTCGTCGTCCTCGGTGGCGGATACACGGGTCTCGAGATGGCTCAGTTCTACCGACGCATGGGCAGTCGCGTCACCGTCGTCGACCAGGCCGGCCAAATCGCGGGCCGCGAGGACCCCGACGTCGCGGAGGCTCTTCGGACGCTCCTCGAGGCGGAGGAGATCACCTTTCGGCTGGAGGTCGAAGTCGAGAGCGTCGAGCCCGAGGGCTCCGGCGTCCGGCTCTCGCTGAAGACGAGGACGGGAAGACGCGACTCTCTCCCGGCGTCAGACGTGTTCGTCGCGGCTGGCCGCAAGCCGAACACGGATGACCTTGGCCTCGATACGATCGGCCTCGAGCCGGCGAAGGACGGAACCATCGAGGTCACCAAACGGCTCGCGACAAGGGTCCGCGGAGTCTGGGCGGCTGGTGACATCCGCGGCGGACCGATGTTCACTCACACGGCGTGGGACGACTCCCGGGTTCTGCTCTCGCAGCTCGCCGGCGACCGGTCGCGGACGACCGATCGGATCGTGCCCTACGCGATCTACACCGACCCGCAGCTCGGCCGCGTCGGAATGACGGAGGAAGAGGTGCGGAAGGCGGGCCGGAAGGTACGGGTCGGCCGATTCGAGCTTCGGGAGAACGGCAAGGCGCAGGAAATCGGCGAGACTGAGGGGTTCATCAAGGTCATCGCGGACGCGCGCTCCGGCCAAATCCTGGGCGCCGCAGTGCTCGCTGCCGAAGGAGCGGAGCTCGTCCACCTCTTCGTCGATGTCATGAACGCGCGCGGGCGATCCGGGGTCATTCGCGACGCGATCCACATCCATCCGACCCTCGCGGAAGCGGTCCAGAGCGCCGTCTCCGCGCTCGAGTGAAGAGAGAGACGGCCTCGCCCGCCTCCGACCTCCCGACCGAGCTCGCCGAGCTCCAGAGGCACACCTTCGGCTACTTCGTTCACGAGGCCAGCCCGGGGAACGGCCTCGTGCGCGACAACACGCGGTACGCCTCGGCGTCCTCGATCGCTGCGGTGGGTCTCGGGCTCGCGTGTTACCCGGTCGCGGTCGAGCGCAGATTCCTCACCCGGGAGGAAGCGATCCAGCGGACCCTCGCGACGCTCAAGTTCTTCGCGGAGAGCCCGCAGGGGCCGGAGCCGGACGCAACCGGGTACCGCGGGTTCTTCTATCACTTCCTCGACCTGCGAACCGGAAAGCGGGCGTACGGGTGCGAGCTCTCGACGATGGACACCGCGATCCTTCTCGCGGGAGCGCTCACCGCAGCCGGGTACTTCGGTCGCGCGGACGCGGGGGAAGCCGAGATTCGACAGCTCGCGGACTCGCTCTATCGCGCAGCGGATTGGGAGTGGGCGCTCGACGGCGACCTCACGGTGAGCCACGGTTGGTCGCCGGAAGGCGGTTTTCTCCCGTTCCGCTGGCAGGGCTACAGCGAGGCGCTGATCCTCTACGCGCTCGGCCTGGGATCCCCGACGCATCCCCTCCCTGCGGAGAGCTATGGCGCGTGGACGGCGACGTACGAGTGGAAGAAGCTCTACGGGCTCGAGTACGTCTTCGGCGGACCGCTCTTCATGCATCAGCTCTCACACCTCTGGATCGACTTCCGCGGAATCCCCGACGGTTTCATGCGCGAAAAGGGCATCGACTACTTCGAGAACAGCCGCCGGGCGACTCTCGTCCAGCAGCGGTACGCCGAGCGCAACCCGCGGGGATTCCGGGGATACTCGCGCGACATCTGGGGAATCACCGCGAGCGATGGACCGGGGCCGGCGGTCAGGCGGATCGACGGCCGCCTCCGCCGCTTCTACGACTATTGCGCGCGCGGCGTGCCGTACGGCCCCGACGACGGGACCCTCTCGCCGTGGGCGGTCGTCGCTTCACTCCCCTTCGCGCCCGAGATTGTCCTGCCGACGATCTCGGCCTTTCTCGAGAAGTACCCGGACATGAGGACCCACTACGGCTTTCTCTGCAGCTTCAACCCGACCTTCGGAAAATCGCGGAGCGGCCGCGGAGATTGGATCGCGAGGGGCTACTACGGTCTCGATCAGGGACCCGTCGTCCTCATGATCGAGAACTTTGCAACCGGCCTGATCTGGAATCTCACGCGGAGCTGCGCGCCGATAGTCGAAGGTTTGCGCCGCGCCGGATTTCGGGGAGGATGGCTCGACGACCCAGAGCCGAGAACAACACAAAATGAGTACTGAGAGCTTCCGATGGCAGCCGCTTTGCTCGACTGACCGAGGAAAGGAGACTCTTCCATGGGATGCGAACACCGCGGGTGTGAGTGCGAGGAGACGTCCGTCGAGAGAGGCGGCAAGCGGTTCTGCGGCGAGACGTGCGCGGAGATGGAGACGACGGGCCGTCACCTCGCGAACTGCCCCTGCGGCCACCCCCCCTGCGCGGTCGCGTAGGCCCGCGAACGGTCGGGCTCGTGCTCAGCCGAGGGCGGATCCAAGAGCTGATGACCGAGAGCTGAGAGGCAGGAACCGGCGATCGCCGGTTGGCCGCGACGATGAGCCGTCCCGGTCGCCCCGGCGCCGCCTCGACCGGGGACATCAGGCGATCGCGGCCGAACCTCGCGCTACGGGCCGCGGCGAACGAGCCCCAGGATGAGGACGATGACAGCGACGATGAG
>DASWIB010000033.1:0-24481 GCA_036397915.1 Thermoanaerobaculia bacterium
GAGGAGTCATGAAGGCACTCGCTCGATTCTTTTCCCTGGCTCTCATCGGATTGATTGGAGCTGTGACCCTGTCCGCCGGAGGCGACAAGAAGGCCGTCGTCTGGCCGGCCGGCGACGTCAAGTGGGTGGAGAGCCCGGCCATGAAGGGTCTCTCGATCGCGACGCTCTGGGGCGATCCCTCCACGGGCGCGTACGGAGCCTTGAAAAAGGTCGGCGGCGGCACCGACTTCGGCTGGCACACACATGCCTCCGACCAGAAAGTGGTGGCCATCTCGGGCACCTTCGACTTCCAGCTCGAGGGCCAGGACGCGAAAGTGCTCTCGAGCGGCTCGTACCTCTCCATCCCGTCCGGAGTGAAGCACTGGCCAAAGTGCCGCGCGGGCGCGGACTGCGTGTGGTTCGAGGAGGCGACCGGCAAGAGCGACTACATCCCCGCGAAGTAGGCCGCTGAGGGGTCGGGTCTCCCTCCGGAAAGTGTCCGGGGTAAGGCCGGGGTCAGGCACACGGTTTCGCATTTCGAGAACGAATAACGCGCAAGGATGTGCCTGACCCCGACGTCCCTGATGTGGCAAGTGGAGACCTGACCCCCTAAGTGGGCGCTCGCCTTCCTTCCAGCCGCGCCATCACATGCATCAGGTCCTCGTGCGCGCCGACTAAGAAGAGGGTGTCTCCCGACTGCAGGGGCTCGTCGGTCGGCGCCGGGGCGTACGGGGCGCCGCGGCGGATCATCGCCGGCACGGCGACGCGGGCGTCGGCCACTCCGAGCTCGGCGAGCGTGCGGCCCATCGCCGGCGTGTCGGGCAGGACGAAGAACGTCAGCGCCGTGCCGGCCTCGAGGGTGGCGGAAAGGCGCCTTCCCTCGGCCGCGCGCCCGGCCGGGTCGCGCAACAGCCGGTAGGCCTCGTCGCGCAGCACCCGGATCTGCGCCGCGACGACGTTTCCGGGGACGGCGAGGAGCTGCATCAGGCGGGAGACGATCTCGACCGACGTCTCGAACTCCTCCGGGATCACCTCGTTCGCGCCGAGCTGCCGCAGCGGCTCGACCTGCGATACGTACCGCGTCCGGACGATGATGTGGAGGTCGGGGTTCTCGCGCCGGCAGATTCGGACGATCCGGCGCGTGCCGTCCGGATCGGAAATCGCGATCACGGCGGCGAGCGCCCGCTTGACGCCGGCAGCCGCTAGCCCCTCCGGAGACGCCGCGTCGGCTACGACGACGCGGCTGCCGTTCGCGCGCGCGATCTCCGCGCGGTGCAGATCCTCTTCGACGACGACGTGCTCGATCCCCGTCTCGGTGAGCACGTGGGCGACGTTCAGCCCGTTCAAGCCGTATCCGATGATCACGATATGGCCGGCGAGCTCGCGCTCCCTTTCGTCCGCGGGTTCCGGCCGGCTGCGCATCCGTTCGGCCAGCTTGAGCCCCATTGCGACGAAGAGCGGGGTCGTGCCGAGCGTCAGGACCGCGACCGCGATGAAGAGCTGCTGATCCTCGGGCTGGAGGACGCCGAAGCGCTTCCCCTCCTGCGCGAGCAGGAATGAGAACTCGCCGATCGGTGTGATCGCGAAGGCGGCGCGCAGAGACGTACGCGGCAGAGCGTCGGATGCGCGAAACGCGGGATACGCCGCGACGACTTTGATGATCACGACGGCGGCGACCGTGGCGAGCACGAGCGGCAACGCCGAGAAGAGGAAGCCGGGATCGAGAAGCATCCCGATCGAGGCGAAGAAGAGCGCGGACAGGAAGTCTCGGAAGGGTCGGAGAATCCCGCCGATTTCGTGGATGAACTCCGTATCGCCGACCACGACCCCCGCTGCGAAGGCACCGAGGGCCGCCGAGATCCCGAGTCGGCCGGCGGCGGCGATGGTAGCGACGATGAGGACGATGACGCCCGCCGTGAACACCTCGCGGCTGCCGAGGGCGGCGATCCTTCGGAAGAGCCGCGGCACGACGACGCGCGCGACCAGGATGAGTGCGCCGACGCCCGCGACCGCGAGCGCGACGCGGGTCAGCACGCTCGTGAGCGGAGGTGCCCCGGCGCCGGAGACGAACGCCGGCACGAGCAGCATCAGCGGGATCACCGCGAGATCCTGGAAGAGCGAGACGCCGAGAAACCTCCGGGCGTAGGGCGCCCCCATCTCGTCTCGCGTCGCCAGGATGGGGAGCACAACGGCCGTCGAGCCGAGCGCGATCAGAAGGCCGTAGAAGGCCGT
Organism: Thermoanaerobaculia bacterium; assembly: GCA_036397915.1. GTDB lineage: Bacteria > Acidobacteriota > Thermoanaerobaculia > UBA5066 > Gp7-AA6 > Gp7-AA6. The sequence goes on from DASWIB010000033.1 coordinate 2,212, forward strand.
GCGGCGCGGGTCGGAGCCGAAGGGAATCCCGATCGCGACGACGACCAGCACCGTGAGCGCCATCTGGAGCGACCCGGAGACGAGCGTCGTGCGGCCGAGCGAGCGGAGCTTGTCGAACGGCAGGTGCAGGCCGATGAAGAAGAGGATCAGCGCGACCCCGAGCTCGGCGATCGACTCGACGCGGTCCATGTCGTGAACCCAGCCGAGTGCGTGCGGACCGATCACGATCCCGGTGACGAGGTAAGAGATGACCTCGGGGACCTTGAGCCGCTTGCCGAGGAACAGCAGCGGAAAAGCCGCGGCGAGGATGATCGCGACGTCGACGAGGAGCATTTTGGGGGTCAGGTCTCCACTTGCCACATCGGGGGTCAGGTCTCCACTTGCCACATCGGGGGTCAGGTCTCCACTTGCCATTTTCGACCAATCGATTTGTCAGATGGCGACCGAACCCCTTGGACGAGCGAGACGCCGCCCAATACGAGCACGCCGCCCGCAACCGTGATCGCCTGGACCGGCTCGCCGAGCAGTGCGACGGCCGCCGCGAGCGTGACGAGCGGCTCGAGATAGAGCAACGACGCCACGCGCGAAGTTTCCAGCTGCTCGAGCGCGGCGTACCAGAAGAGGTAGCCAAGCCCCGAGCATCCGATCCCGAGGAAAAGCACGGCCCCCCACCCTCTCGCGGAGATCGCGGGGTACTCGTTCCAGCCCGCGCGGAATGCGAAAAACGGGAGGAGCATCAGCCAGCCGGCGAGCATAGCGAATGCGGTCGCCCGTGCGCTGCCCAGGCGCGCGAGCGTACCGCGCCCCACGACGCTGTAAATCGCCCAGTTGAGCGTGCTCGCGAGGATCAAGAGGTCACCGCGCGTCGACGGCAGCGAGAGCAGGCTCGCGGATGGATCGCCGCGCGTCACAACCAGGGCGGCACCCAGAAAGCCGAGCAGGAGCCCGGCAATCTTTCGCAGACCGAACCGCTCGCGCAGAAAGGCCGCCGCGAGCAGCGCCGACCAGATCGGAATCAGTCCGATCAACCACCCCGCATGAACGGCGGTCGTGAGCTCGAGGCCGTGTGCCTGAAGCATCTGGTGGACGAAAACTCCGAAAAAGCCCATCGAAACGAGCGCTGGCCACGCGGAGCGCGGCGGTGCAGTCAGGCGTCGGCGCACCGCGAGCAACGCGAAGAGGAGCGCCGTGCCCAACGCGAACCTCGTAAAAACAAGAGTGACGGGTGAGCTTTCGCGGAGAGCGGCACGCGTCGCGACGAAGGAGATGCCCCAGAGGACGACTGCAGCGAGGGCGGCAAGGCGTGCGGTCAGGTCTCCATTTGACAACTTTTTGGTACAGAAGTGGCAAGTGGAGACCTGGCCCTCAATGTGGCAAGTGGAGACCTGACCCTCAATGTGGCAAGTGGAGACCTGACCCCAGATGGCCGAGAGGGGCCAGGGTGTCTACAACGTCGTGGTGATCGGGGCCGGGACGGCCGGGCTCGTCACGGCCGCGGCGACGGCGGGCCTCGGCGGGCGCGTCGCTCTCGTCGAGCGCCACCGCATGGGAGGTGACTGCCTGAACACGGGGTGCGTTCCGTCGAAGGCGCTCATCTCCTCGGCCCGCCTCGCGCAGCAGATCCGCCGCGCGGCGGACTGGGGCCTCGAGCCCATGGACCCGCGTTTCGACTTCGCGCGCGTCTTCGACCGGATGCGGGAGCGCCGCGCGAAGATCGCGCCCCACGATTCGGAGGAGCGCTTCGAGTCGCTCGGCGTGGACGTCTTCCGCGGCCACGCGCGTTTCCTTTCCCCGCGCGAGGTCGAGGTCGAGGGACGGCGCCTGACCGCAAAGAACTTCGTCGTCGCTACCGGGACGCGGCCGGCGGTTCCGCCGATTCCCGGGCTCTCCGAAGTCCCGTTCTTCACGAACGAGACCGTCTTCGACGAGCTTCGCGAGAAGCCGGAGCGCCTCGTCGTCCTGGGCGGCGGCCCGGTCGGCTGCGAGCTCGGCCAGGTCTTCGCCCGGCTGGCAGCCCGCGTCACCATCGTCCAGCGGCCGCCTCAGATCCTCGAAAGAGAGGACGCCGACGCTGCGGGACTGCTCGCGCGGACCCTCGAGCAGGAGGGCGTGACGGTCCTGGTCGGCGCCCAGGCGCGTCGGATCTCGCGATCCGGCGACGCCCTCCGCGTCGAGGTCGAGATCGGGGACTCGCGGCGGCGCACCCTGGACGCCGATGCGATCCTCGTCGCCGCAGGGCGCGTTCCGAACACGGACGGACTCGGTCTCGACGCCGCCCGCGTGGCGCACGGAGAAAAAGGAATCACCGTGAACGCCCACCTGCAGAGCTCGCAACCGAACATCTACGCGGCGGGCGACATCGCCGGCGGCTACCGGTTCACTCACGTCGCGAGCGCGCACGCCCGCGTGGTCGCGCGCAACATCCTCTTTCCGTGGTGGAAAACGAAGTGGGACGACTCGGTCGTGCCATGGTGCACCTACACCTCTCCCGAGATCGCCCGTGTCGGATTGAACGAGGCGCAGGCGCGAGAAAGCGGCATGGAGTTCGACGTCTGGAGACAGCCGCTCGAGAAAGTGGATCGCGCGGTCGTCGAGAGCGAAGAGGCGGGGTTCGCCAAGGTCCTCACCCGGAAGGGCAGCGACCGCATTCTCGGCGCGACGGTCGTCGCGGAGGGCGCGGGCGACCTCATCCACGAGCTCGTTCTCGCGATGAAGGCGGGGGTGGGGTTGAAGGAGATCTCGAGCACCATTCACGCTTACCCGACTTTCGCCGAGGTCTCGCGCCAGCTCGCCGACGAATACCAGAAGTCCCGGCTGACCCCCGGCATCCGCCGGCTGTTCGAGTGGCTGTACCGAAGAGCGCGGCGGGCGTGATGACTCCCCCGCTCCGGCGACTGCCCTGGAAGTGGATCGGGGTCGGCCTGGCCGTCGCCGCGCTCTTCGCGGCCTCGCGTCTCCTCCCGGTCGGCGAGTGGGTCCGCGAATTCCGCGACTGGGCCTCCGGCCTCGGAGTCGCCGGCAAGGCGCTCTATGCGCTCGTCTACGCCGCCGCGACCGTCCTCCTCTTTCCGGCATCTCTTCTGACGATCGCGGCGGGCTTCGCGTTCGGGTTCGCATGGGCATTCGCGGTCGTGTGGGTCGGAGCGACGGTGGGCGCTGCGCTCGCGTTCCTGATCGCGCGGCACGTCGCGCGCGAGCGCGTCGAGAAGGCCGCACGGAAGAGAGAGAACTTCCGGGCGATCGACCGGGCGATCGGGGAAAAGGGGTGGAAGATCGTCGCCCTCCTGCGCCTCTCCCCGCTCGTCCCGTTCTCGATTTCGAACTATCTTTACGGGTTGACCGCGATCCGCTTCGGACCCTACGTCCTCGCGAGCGCGGCGGGGATGCTGCCGGGGACGGTGCTCTATGTGTATCTCGGCGTCGCCGGGCGCGCCGCGGCGGCCGCTTCCGTCGGCGAGGAGCGTTCGCCGCTCGAGTGGGCGGCGCTCGCGGTCGGGCTCGCCGCGACCATCGTCGCGACGATCGTGATCACCCGGATCGCGCGACGCGAACTTCGGAAGGTCCGGCTGGAGAAGAAGGGGTCGTGAAGGCGATCCTCAGGCCGGTTGCTCTTCGCCGACATCCTGCGGATGGAAACAAAGACGGCGAACCTCGACGATGCCTGCGAGTTCGCCTCAGCGATCCACGCCGAGGCCTCGGGGAGAATGCTCTCAGAAGCGAAGGACGACCTTTTGAGTTCCTTCGAATGGTCGAGAGTCGGGAGATCGTCATCGCCGGCCGCGGCAAGCCGGCACTTGTCATCTACCGATCGCCGGAGAACGTGAACGCCCCCGCGACATTCAGTCATCGCCGCTGTGCCCTCGAAATCCCGGTCAAGATCTCGGGTGAGGAAAGCCGGATAGCTTCCCCCCCACGATTCCCGGCGCTCACGCGGACTACCATGTCCCTTCGAGGACGTGACCACGAAGAAGCGGAGCCGGCCCGCCAGGAAGGCGACGAAACCGAAGCGGAAACCGATCACGCTCCACTCGCGCGAGAGCGCGAAGCTCCAGTCCAAGCGCCATTCCAGCCGATGACCCCGAGGGCCTCGTGACGCCGACCCCTCTCGTGGACTGATTCATCGAGGAGGAGATAAGCGATGAAGACGACGCGCCGCCAATTCATGAAAACCGCAGGGGCGGGAACGCTCGGCGCCACCCTGATCCCGGCCCTCGTGGGGGCCCGGGCGCCCGGCGTGTCTGGCGGGAAAGTCTACGACGTGGCTGTCGTCGGAGCGGGCGTGTTCGGGGCGTGGATCGCCTACCGTCTCAGACAAGCGGGGCGTCGCGTCGCGCTTCTCGACGCCTACGGTCCCGGCAATGCCCGCTCCACCTCCGGCGGCCAGACCCGCGTCATCCGCATGGGGTATGGCGAACAGGAGATCTACACGCGCTGGTCGATGCGGTCCCTGGACCTCTGGAAGTCGCTCTTGCGCCAGGCAGACCGGCTGTCGCTGTTCCAGCCGGCCGGCGTGCTCTGGATGGCCCGCGGCGAGGACCCGCTGACGACCAAGACAGTGGCGACGTTGCAGCGGCTCGGCATACGCCACGAGCGGCTTGGCCGCTCGGAGCTCGAGCGCCGCTGGCCGCAGATCGACTTCGGCCCGAACACCTGGGCAATTCACGAGCCCCGGAGCGGCTTCCTGGCGGCCTTCCACGCGGTCCAGGCGGTGGTCCAGATCGCGATGGCCGGGGGAGTCGAGTACCTCCAGGAAGCCGTCGTCCCGCCGGCAGACAAAGGGCGGCTCGGCTCGGTCGCGACGCGGTCCGGAAAGACCGTCCAGGCGGGGACCTTCGTCTTCGCCTGCGGCCCCTGGCTCCCGAAGTTGTTCCCCGATCTGCTTGGCGAGCGCATCTTCCCCACACGTCAGGAGGTTTTCTATTTCGGCCCCCCTCCGGGCGACGCGCGCTTCCGCTCGCCAGCAATGCCGGTGTGGGTGGATTTCGCCGAGGAAATCTACGGCGTGCCGGACTTCAAGGGACGCGGTTTCAAGGTCGCCCCCGATCGCCACGGCCCCGCCTTCGACCCGGACACGGGCGCACGCGTCGTGACGCCCGAGACCCTGGCCACCGTTCGAGAGTTCGTGGCCCGGCGCTTTCCCGGCCTGAAGGACGCGCCGGTGGTGTCGAGCGAGGTGTGCCAGTACGAGAACACGTCCAACGGCGATTTCCTGATCGACCGCCATCCCGAGCGTGACAACGTGTGGCTGGTGGGCGGTGGCTCGGGCCACGGCTTCAAGCACGGTCCGGCGGTGGGCGAGTACGTGGCCGCGCACATCGTGGAGGGCGGGGAGGTGGAGACCCGCTTCAGCCTGGCCACCAAGGAGAAGTTCCAGAAGCGGGCCGTGTACTGAGACGCCGAGGACCGGAGTTCCCTGCTCCATCTCCGTAAGCGCTCACACTCCCAGTCCGCCGCCGCTTCCGTTGGACTCGGCAGGCGACACGATGGGGCGGGGTTTCAGAAGCTCGAATTCAGCCATTCCACGTTGACACTCTGCGGCGACGCTCACGGTTTTCGCGAGGACCGAATCTGAGTCATCATCGAAGGAAGAGCCGAGAATTGCCGAAGCTCCGTCCATGACCGAGAAGACTTCCCGAAAAGCCAGGTTCCGGCGCGCGGCGACGAAGTGGATCTCGGTCGTGCTCACGATCGCGTTCCCTTTTCTCGCGATCACGCTCCTCCCGATAGGTCCTCTCGTGACGAAGCTCGACGTTCTGCTCGACCGGTTGGGGCCGTTCGCGATGATCGTCTTCGGAGCGCTCTACGTCGTCGATGCGCTCGTGCTCGGGCCGGCCTGGCTGCTGGCTCTCGTCGCGGGGCTCGCGTTCGGACTCGGGAAGGGAGCGCTCCTGGTCTGGGCCTCCGCGACCGTCGCCGCGGCCGCCGGGTTCCTGATCGCGCGCTACTTCGCGCGCCACCGCATCGAAAAGCTCGTGCAGAAGAACGAGAAGTACCACGCGGTCGACCGCGCGATCTCGAAGCACGGCTGGAAGGTGGTCCTGCTTCTCCGGATCTCTCCGCTGCTTCCCTACACGATCTCGAACTACATCTACGGGCTGACGGCGGTCGACTTCGGGCACTACCTGATCGCGAGCGCGGTCGGGATCGTGCCGATGGTCGCCGTGTACGTGTCGATCGGCGCGGCCGGCCGCGAGGCGGTCCTGGCAGCGGCGGGAGGGACGCCGCACAGCGCCGTCGAGCTCGTCGTCCTCGCCGTGGGCGTGCTCTTCACGATCGCTGCGGCGATCTTGATTGCCCGCGCGGCGCGGCGCGAGCTCGTTGCGATGCGCGTCGCGAAAGAGGCGGCGGGGACGACCTCGTGAGTCGCGCGCGCGGAAGTGTGTCCCCGGCGACTCCCCGCAGGTGATGAAACGAGCTCCGCGACCGGCCGCCGAACGATGGGAGTTTCCGAGGGTTGTCGGCAGGGGACCTTGCGGTCCCCCGCACACCCTGGGCAAAGCAGACCGGCTGCGAAGCCCAATAGAGCGAATCCGAGTCGGATCTACGCCGCGGCCGGCTTCCTCCAGCCCTCCTGCTCCCCGTCGGCGACCTCGCGGCCGCGGCCCCAGAGCGCCGCATCGAGCGAGAAGCGGCCGGGCCCGGTCGCGAGGAGCCCAACCATGATGGCGAAGTAGACGAGTGCGAGCTCGTAGGATCCACCTCCGCCGGTGGCGACGAACGCGTCGCCCTTGGGGAAATGGACGAGCCCCATCGCGAAGACCATGTTGATCGCGATCGCTGCGGCAACGAGAGGCGTCAGGAACCCGAGGATCAGGGCGATTCCGCCGCCGAACTCGGCCACTGCAGCGGCGAGCTGCAGGATCGGATGCGCGCCGTCGCCCATCCAGCTGGTCGGATTCTGGATCTTCGGCCACCCATGGAGGATGAACGCCGTGCCGACGACGACGCGCAGCAGGAGCAATCCGAAGCTCTGCCACCCCGTCCACTGCTGCCTATAGAGACGGTTCATCACCGTCACCTCCTTTCCAATTGCCCGCCTCCCTGCGGAGGCCCTGACCAGAAATACGCTCGCAAGGCGGGTGCCATCGCAGCGGAATTCCGGAGCCCGCGGAACCGGTTTATCCTTAGGAGTTTCTGAGGCCGCCGGAGCACCAGCGAAACATGCTCCCGAGAACGATCCTGGCCGTGGCCCTGCTGACGGGCGTGACGGTCGCTCCTCGCTGCGCGACGCGATCTCCATACGCCGCTCCGCGCCAGGCCGCGATGCCGGAGGCGGCGCCGGCGACCGGTGAATCGAGCGCTTCGACCGCTCCCGAAGCCAAACCCGCCGCGGCAGCCGGGGTCGATACGCCGCCGAAGGCGGCGCCGGCGACCGCTGGTTCGAGTGCTTCGACCATTCCCGAAGCGCAAACCGCCGCGGCAGCCGGGGCCGAGGCTTCGTCCGATCCGTTCCGCGAAACGATCCAGCCGATTCTTTCCGCGCGCTGCGGCGCCTGTCACGACCCGGGCGGGAAGATGTACGCCCGGCTTCCGTTCGACAACCCGCAGGTCGTCTCGTCCCACTCGGAGGGCGTGCTCAAGAGGTTGAAGGGCGACGATCGCGCGGCGCTCGAGCGGTGGCTCGCGGGCCTTGCCCCCGCGGGCGGTCAGCGGTAGAAGGTTCCGTGTTCGTTCGGCGGACGGTTTCCGCCCGCCGGTTTGGAAGGAGGTATCTCATGCGCCGCAGTGCCATTCGCACGCTGCTCTCTGCCCTGGTCCTCGTGTGCCCGGCCCCGGCATCTCTGGTCGCTCAGGCGGGAAAGGCCGACCCCGCGCGTAGTGCGATCGAGAGTGCGGGCAAAGCTTTCGTCGAGGCTTACAACCGCGGCGACATCCCCGCGGTCGCGCGGACTTACGCAGAAGACGCCATCGCCTTTCCTCCGGACGGCGACATGGTGAAGGGCCGCGCCGCGATCGAGGCGCTGTGGAAAGGCATTCGGGACACGGGTGTGAAGACGGTCGACTTCGAGGTCATCGACGTCACGTCGAGCGGGAATCTCGCGGCCGAGACGGGTATCGCGACGCTCCAAGTGCAGGGCATGGGCGCGGCGGAAACGACCCTCAAGGTCAAGTACGTCGTCGTGTGGAAGAAGCAGGGCGGGAGCTGGAAGATCATCCGCGACATCTGGAACAGCATGGCGCCCGCGGCGGCGGCCGCGCCGGCAACGGCGGCGACGCCCGCAATGGCGACGACGCCGGCGATGGCGACCACGCCGCACCACTGAGGCTCAGCGCACGCAGGGCCTGTTGTCGGGAGACAGCCAGCCCTGTCATTCCGAGGCCGAAGGGCCGAGGAACCCGTCGGGTTCTCGGAGCGATCCCTCGCTCCGCTCGGGATGACAGGAGAAAGCGTTCTCGGGAAGACAGAGAGGGCCTTGCCGGGGCGACAGGAGAAAGAGCTGTTTATTCTCCGATCGTCGCCGCGCCCTCGGGCCAGCCGCCTGAAAGGAAGCGCTCGACCGCCGGGAAGTAGACCTCCGGCTTCTCGATATGGGGGAAGTGGCCGGCTCCCGCGATCACCAGCAGCCGCGCGTTCGGATTGCCCGCGACCCATTCGCGCGAGCCGCCGATCGGGATGAAGTCTTTCTCTCCCTGGATGACGAGCCGGGGGACGGTGAGGGCCGCCGCCTGGGCGCGGTAATCCCAGTCCCCCATCGATCCGAAGAGCGCTCCCCACCATGCACCCTGCTGCTCCGCCTGCTCGTTGGCGAAGCGGCATGAGTCGAGCTCGAGCTTTTCGACGTCGCTCGGATTGCCGACGAACGCGACGAGTGAGATGCGCCGGTTCTCGCGGCAGAACGCCTCCGGATTCCCCTTGAACTCCCCCGCCTCGCGCCGCTCCTCCAGGCGGGCCCGGGCCGCCGCGTCGGCGCGCGCGCTCATCGTCTTCATCCCCTCCTCGAGATAAGGAGTCCGCCTCGGGGCGCCCGGAGTCATCTGCACGAGTCGCGAGACGCGGTCGGGATGCCGGATCGTGTAGACGGCGGTCATCATCCCGTAGTGAGACCAACCGAGCAGCGTCATGCGGTCGAGGCCGAAGTGTTTCCGCACGGCTTCAAGGTCGGAGAGCTCGTTCTCGAACGAGACCTTCGCCGGGTCGACCGGGTCGGACGCGAGCCGGCCGCGCGGGTTGTAATAGATGACGCGGCGGCCCGTCGCCAGGCGGTCGAGGTCGGGAGAGCCGCTCGGCCAGGGCGTGACGAGCGCCTCCGGTCCCGAGCCGACGACCCGATACGCCAGGCGCACGCCGGGCTCGATGGTGACGAAGCCTTCGCGCGGGACGTCAGCCGGGCGTGACGAGGTGGCGCAGGCGACTACGCCTGCGAGGAGAAATGTGAACGAGGCGTACTTCACGACGGCCTTCGCTAGATACGGATCTCGACCTTCTTTGTTGACCCAGTTTTTCGCAGGGGAGAGTGGCATGTGGAGACCTGACCCTCGATGTGGCATGTGGAGACCTGACCCTCAATGTGGCATGTGGAGACCTGACCCTCGTCCCCGGAAAAATGGATTTCGTCCCTGGAAGATTGGATTGCCGACCGGCGCGCGGGAGAGTGGGCCGGCAGCGGACTCGGGACCTGCACGCCGGCGGGGGGAAAGAACCCTCCCGCCGGTCCCTTCGTACTCAGGAATATGGTCCCGGGCCGGAATGGAGGTGGCCGATGAAGATCCGCGCGCTGATCGCGGACGACGAGCCGCTCGCGCGCGAGTGGGTGCGGAGCGCCGTCGCCGAAGACCCCGAGCTCGAGGTCGTCGGAGAGTGCGGCGACGGCTTCGAGACGGCGGAGGCGATCCGGCGAGTGAAGCCGGACCTCGTGTTCCTGGACGTGCAGATGCCCGGGCTCGACGGGTTCGGCGTGCTCGAGGCGCTGGCTCCCGAGGAGATCCCGGCGGTCGTCTTCGTCACCGCCTTCGATCAGTACGCGGTGCGCGCATTCGAGGCGCAGGCCGTGGATTACCTGATCAAGCCCTTCAGCCCCGACCGGGTGGAGGAAGCGGTCCGCCGGGTGCGCGAGCTCATGAAAGGAAAATCGCTCGAAGACTTTCGCGGATCGATCGCGAAGATCGTCGAGAAGATCCGCCGCGACCGCGCCTACCCCGAGTGGGTCCTGCTCAAAGCGGACGCGAAAAACGTCTTCGTCAAGGTCCGCGACATCGACTGGATCGAGTCGTCGCGCAACAACGTCCGGATCCACGTCGGTCAAAACGTCTATCTCATGCACGAGACCACGACCGCGATCGCGTCGCGCCTCGACCCGAAGCGGTTTCTGCGAATCCACCGTTCCGCCATCGTCAACATCGAGCGGATTCGCGAGCTCCACCCCTGGTTCAACGGCGACTACGCGGTCGTGCTTCGCGACGGCACCCGGCTCACTCTCTCGGCGAGCTACCGCGACCGACTGAAGGAGTTCCGCCGCTTCGGGACGTGATGACCATTCTCTCTCCCCTCGAGCGGGGAGAGGGTTAGGGTAGTTGCGTGTCGGACGCGCGCACTCCTCGCCAGCGCTGGATTGCCGCGGCGTGGATCGCCGGCGTCTGGCTCTTCGTCGGGATCCTGCAGGCGACGCAGCGCTACCTCCGTGGCCACGAGCTCGAACCGGACTCCTGGGCCTTCTGGAGCGCGCTCGGCGACAACCTGTTCCTGGCGGCTCTCTGGGCCGCCGCGACCCCTCTCGTCATGCGGATCGCGCGGCGTTATCCGCTTCCCGGAAAGTCCCTCCCGATGCTCATTGCCGTGCACATCCCGGCCGGCGCGGCGGTCGTTCTTCTCCACACGGTCGTCTCGAACCTCGCCTACAAGCTGTTGATCGCGCCCGGCGTCTCCTGGGCGGACCTCCTCGGCAACACGGTTCGGTCCGCGCTCATGACGGGAGCTTCGCGCTTCGCGACTTACGTCGAGATCGTCGGGGTGACGTGGGGCCTGGACGGCTACCGCGGTTGGCGCAAGAGAGAGATCCGCGCATCGAACCTCCAGGCGCAGCTCGCCGGTGAGCGGCTCGAGTCGCTCAAGCTGCAGCTCCATCCAGCGTTTCTCTTTCAGACGCTCGGTCTGCTGCGCTCCACGATCCGGCGTGACCCGGCCGCGGCGGCGCGAACGATCGTTGCGCTCGGCGAGCTCCTGCGCCTTTCGTTGAAGAACGGCGGCCAGCGGCTCGTCCGTCTGGACGAGGAGCTGCGGTACGCCGATCTCTACCTGAAGATCGAGAGCACGCGCCTCGAGCGCGACGTCCATCTCGCGACTCGGGTGCCACCCGGAGAGCTCGAAGCCGCGGTGCCGAGCCTCGTTCTCCAGCCGCTCGTCGAAGCGGCGGTCGCAGCAGCCGGTCCCGAGCCGAATTGCGTCGAGATCTCCGCGGCCCAGAGCGACGGGCGTATGACGCTCTCCGTCCGCGCGGATTCCGACCGGCCCGTGGAGGGTTCCCGATCGACGGGCGCGAGCGGTGAGGCGATCGAGCGCGCGCGGCGGCGCCTCGACCTCGAGTACCCGGGCGCGCACCGCCTCGAGTGGTCCAGCCTCACGCGAGAGGCAATCGTCGAGATCCCGTTCGCGACGCTTCCCTCAGCCGCCATCCCGGAGACGCTTCCCTCCGCTGTCATCCCGAGGACCGAAGGTCCGAGGGATCCCTCGCGGAGTCTGCTCTGAGTGAAGCCGACGGGCGGGGTTCCCCGCGATGAGGGAAAAAGGCGGGGCGTCGCCAGGGAGGCGAGCCGCCCTGATATTCGGCGTGTGGACGGCGGTCGGGCTTTTCCGGGCGGTCGAGCGCTGGACGATCGACCCGATGTCGGCGACGCGCCTCGAGTTCGGGTTCCGCGAGGCGCTCTCGCAGAACCTGCTCTTCTCGTACATCTGGGCCGCGTTCACCCCGCTGGTCGCGCACCTCGCGCGGCGGTCTCCCATTTCGGGGCGCTCGCGCCCGCGTACCTTCGGTGTGCACCTTCTCGCGAGCGCCGTTTTCGCCTTCGCGCATGGAACGCTCTTCGCCCTCGTGTACCCGCCGCTCATGGGGGTCCCGTTCCGGTTCGCGCACCAACTGCGGGGGCTTCCCTCGATCCTCGCCGTCTTTCTGCTCGCGAACGTGGTGACGTACTGGGGCGTCCTCGGGGTTTGCTGGACGATCGAGGCGCTGCGCCTGTCGCGGGAGCGGGAGTTGCGCGCTTCCCAGCTGGAGGCCCAGCTCGCAGGGGCACGGCTCGAAAGACTCCAGACGCAGCTCCATCCCCACTTCCTGTTCAACGCGCTGAACAGCGTGCTACCGCTCGTCTTCCGCGACCGAGAGGCCGCCGCGCTGACGGTCTCGCGCCTCGAACAGCTCCTACGGCGCAGCCTGGAAGCCGACGCGGCGCAGCTCGCCCCGCTCTTTCGCGAGCTCGAGTTCCTGGAGATCTACCTCGAGATCCAGAAGACGCGGTTCGGAGACCGCCTCCGGGTCGCGTTCGACATCCCGGCGGAGCTGACAGCAGCGCGTGTGCCGAACCTGATCCTGCAGCCCCTCGTCGAGAACGCCATCAAGCACGGCGTCTCGGCGCAGCCGGGCGCGGGACGGGTCGCGATCTCCGCAAGGCGCGAGGATGGGATGCTCGTGCTCCGCGTGCGCGACGACGGCCCCGGTCTTTCCGACCTCCCGCGTCCGGGCGGCTCGGGCGTGGGCCTCGCGAACACGCGCGAGCGGCTGCGCCAGCTTTACGGCGACGAGCAGCGCCTCGACCTCGTGAACGCGCCGGAAGGCGGCCTCGAGGTCAGCGTCACTCTTCCTTTCTCGGCCGGGTCCGAGTCTGGCTTCTGGTAGGGTACCATTCTGGTACGCTACCGCTATGGCTGCCATTCACGTTCGTGAGGTCGACGACGCCGTAATCGATGCGCTGAAGGCGCGCGCATCCCGAAACCAGCGAAGCCTTCAGGGAGAGATTCGGCACATCCTGGAAATCGCTGCCCTCGAGGGAGCTCGAGCGGGGGCGCACCGTGGGAGGCGGAAGCTCCGCATCCGAAAAGTCGCAGTGGGAGGCCCCGTCTATTCCCGCGAGACGATCTACGACTGAGCTCTTCCTCGTCGACACCAACGTCCTTCTGGAAGCGACCGACGAGAGGCGCAGGTTCCATTCGGCGTGCGTGCGGCTTCTGGAGACGTACCCGCAACTGCGGACCTCGTCGCAGGTCATCCGGGAGTATCTCGCCGTCGCCACACGACCCGTCACGGCGAACGGACTCGCCCTCTCCGTCGCAGACGCCCTCGAAAACGTGCGCGAATTCCGGCGGGCCCTCCGGCTCCTACCGGAGGAAAAGCCGATTCTGCCCGCCTTTCTCTCTCTACTGAAAGAGATCCCCTGCCAGGGGAAACGGCTTCACGATGCTCACCTCGTGGCCACGGCCGTGGTTCATCGCGTCCGGACGCTCGTGACGCTGAACACCCGGGACTTCGAGCCTTTCGCTTCGCGCATCGCAACCATCGAGCCGCCTGATCTCACGGGAAGGGATTGATCGGACCGAGGCCAACGGCGAGGCGGAGATGCTCTGCGGCAACGCTCGAGGTTGCCGCGCTCACCACGATCGCCGCCGCGAGAAGACCCGAGGCGGCCGGGAGGGAAGCTCGACCGCCCGGGGTTCCGGAAACTCTGCCACAAGGCAGTGCCCTCGCCCCGACCCCCGGGAGGGACCGGGAGAAGACTCAGAATCTCCTCCCCGACCCCTCTCGGGAGATGTGCTCAGAACTGCAGGCGCAGCCCCAGCTCGTAACTCCTCGGCCGCTGCCACGCGGTCGCGAAGTTGAAGCGTGGGTTCGTCGGCTCCTCCACGGTTCCGCCGGCGCCGACGTTGCCGTCTCTCTGGATCGCGATCTCGGTGTCGAGGATGTTGAAGACCGCGCCGATCACGCCCAGCCGCACGGGCCCGATCAGGAAATCCTTCTGCAGCTGCGCGTCCCACCGGTAGAAGTCGGGCAGCCGGCGTGAGCCGCGCGGCTCGAGGAACTCGAGCCCGTAGCCCGCGTTCTCCGCCGGACGGGTCACGTTGTACGGCACCCCGCTGTCCCAGTAGACGCTCGTCCCGACGAAGATCTCCCAGGGGATCTTCACGTATCCGTCGAGCTTCACGGCATGCCGGGCGTCGTCAGAGGTGAACCCGAATCGATTGACGAAGTGCTCCGGGAAGACGTCGAAGTCGCTTCCCGCGTTCTGGGTGTACTCGACCGCGCTGCGCGATTTGGAGAGCGTGTACGAGAGGAGCCAGCTCATCGCGTTCGTCGGCCGGCTCTCGACCTTGAAAATCAGGCCGCGGTAGTCGGACTTCAGGGCGTCCATTCCATTCGGGCGGTTCGTGAGCCAGAAATGGCTGCAGTCCTCGTCGGCGCAGGTGTCCTCGAACATCTTGCGGTTGCGCCGGTAGATCCCGGAGACGTCGAGGCTCGTGTTGCGGAAGATCCGCCGCGTGACGCCAGCGGTGACCTGCTGTGAGTACGTGGGGCGAAGAGTCGGATCGAGCGTGTTGCCCGAAGGGCCTCCGAACGCGCCGAAGAAGCGGAAGCGCTGCTGGGCGTTGCTCCAGAGGAAGAGCGACAGCACGGAGCCCTCACGCGAAAGGAACGACGGCAGAGTGAGCGCGTTGTCTTCGAGGAACTCGCCGGCGTTCGCTTTTAGGATCGTCGAGGAGTCGTTGAAGAGGTCCCACGCGACGCCGACCCGCGGCTGGAAGCGCGCGAACGTCTTGACCTTCTCGTCGCCGGGAAGGTAGAAGTCCACCTCGTCGTAGCGGACGCCGAGCTTCGCGGTGAGGCTCGGGATCGGCCGCCACTCGTCCTGGGCGTAGAACGCCATCCCGTGACCTTCGAACGTCTGCTCGGGAACCTGCGTGTAGACGAGGTAGAGGAACGGATCGCCGTCGGCCGGCTCGTTGATCGCGCCGCACACGGCGCCCTCGGGCTGGCCGAATTCCGGCGAGCAGAGTGAGGGGTCGAAGGGAGTCCCGGTCACGTTGTTGACGGTAGTGAACTCGGTCCACTCGAGGTCCGTTCCGACCTTGAAGAGGTGCGTTCCCAGAGCCTCGACCGTGTACGTGGTCGAACCGACAGCCTGGAGCCGCGGCCGCTCCGACTTCTGGAAGTTGGTGTAGTTGACCGACGAGATCCCGGTCACCTGGTCGATCGTTCCCGTCGTCGTCAGATCGCCGCTGATCGGAGCAGCCTTCAGCCGGTTCTCGAGATAGCCCACCTGGAGGTTCGCGACCCAGCGCGGGGAGAGCACCGCGTCGTACGAGCCGTTGTAGATCGTCAGGTCTTGGTCCTGGCGGTATCCGGCTTCCTGCAGGGAGAACGAGCTGTTCTGCGCGTGCGGGATGTTCGCGGTCTCGTCGTTGTACTTCAGTGACAGCGTGTGGCTCGGGGCCAGAAGCGCCGTAATCTTTCCGAATATCGTCCAGCCTTTGAAGTCGCGGCGACCCGGCTGGAACCCGAAGAGGTCGGGCGGCTGGACCTGGAAGTCCGGGCGCTCGAGTGACCCGAAAAACCAGATCCGGTCCCGCGCGATCGGGCCGCCGAGCGTCGCGGCCGGAGAGAAGTTCAGGAAGTCCTGAGTGTCCCTGTCGTAGCGGAGCTGGTCGGTGCCCGGCGGGTAATCGCGCTTCCGCTCCCCTTGCTCGGTCAGCTCCTCGGAGCGGTAGCGGGCATCGAGCGTCCCGTGAAAGGAGTTGCCGCCCGACTTCGTGATCACGTTGATGATTCCGCCGATCGCCTTCCCGTACTCCGCATCGAAGCCGCTCGTCTGGATCGCGACCTCCTGGATCGAGTCGAACGTGAAGTTCGAGGTGAAGGTATGGGTGACCGGGTCGGTCGTGTTCAGGCCGTCGATCAGGTACGAATTCTGTCCGAGGTTCGCGCCGAACACCGACGGATTGCCGCCGGCGCCCGTCTGGTTCCCGGTGCCGGGCGCCTCGAGGACGACGTTCTGGTAGGAGCGGCGCGCGAGCCCGACCGTCGCGTGCTGCAGGTGGTCTTCCTTCAAGTTCACCTGCGTGTTGGTCTGCGTGGGGTCGATCACCACGGCCTCGCCGGTGACCTCGACCGATTCGACGGCGCGAGCGAGCGCGAGCGACACGTTGACTTTGGTCGCCTGGTCGAGCGAGACGACGACTCCGGTGCGCACGACCGTCTCGAAGGAAGACAGCGCGTATTCGACCCGGTACTCGCCGGGCGGCAGGAGCGGAAAGTTGTACTCGCCGCCGGCGTTCGTCGTCGCGGTGCGGCTTCCCTGAAGCGCCGGGCTCGTGACGGTTACCGTGACGCCCGGAAGCGCGCTTCCGTCGGCATCGGTGATGGTGCCGAAGAGCGTTCCGGTCGTTGCGGCGAATGCCCCCGTCGCCGCGGCGAAGGCGATCAACGCCAACGCGGCAAGGTTTCTAAATCGAGCCGTCATGTTCCCTCCTGTTTTCCTTTCGTGTTCCGTGTTCCGTCGTCAGAACCTCAACCCGACGCTGAACCTGAACGTCCTCGGCAGCTGATAGGCGTCGCGACCGATCGCCTGGCCGAAGTTCGCGGCGTACGCGTAGTGGGTGCTGAGCACCGGGTCCGTGTTCGGATCGAAGTTCTCGAACGGCGCGCCGGCACTCGCCCGCGTGTTGACCGTGGTGCTCGAGTCCTGCCCGATACGCCCGCCGGTCAGAGCGTCTTCGTTGAACACGTTGATCAGCTCAGGCTGAAGGAAGATTTCGAGGCTCTTCCAGATCTTGAAGTCGACGTTCAACGCGAGGTCCGTCCGCGTCATGTCCTCGAAGCGGAACGGCGCGCGTCCCCCGCCGAAGTAGTAGTTCACGGCAGCCGGGGGATCCTCGTAGCCCGGGTTCGTGATGAACGAACGCGTGTCGATCGTGCCGAGAGCGCCGTACGCGCGGCCCGAGTTGTACGTCTCGAGCACCGTCACGTTGAAGTTCGCGAACCGCGTGACGAAGTCGTAGCCGAGCCACACGCGCGCCTGGTGGCGCTGATCGCCCTCGAGGTAGCCCGTCGGGCTGTTCTGCCGGAACGCCTTGTACTCGGGGTACTCGGCTGCCGATCCGGGGATCGGGCCGCTCACGAAGTTCTCGGGGTCGAGGTTGCCCGTGAGGCGCGACCACGTGTAGTTGCCGCCGCTGAAGAGACCGAAGGGGAAGCGGTAGGCGAACTGAGTCTGGACGGCGGTGTACTTGCGGTCGTACTGGTTGTCGTTGCCGATGATCGCGAGGTCCGTGAAGTTGCCGAACTGGTCCTCCGGCGACGGCCCCGTCCCGAGGTCGATGCGGCTGCCGTAGAAGTCGTCCCAGTTGCGGTAGATGAGATCCAGCCGCGCGAACCCGCGTGAGCCGAGCGCGGAGCCGACTCCGACCACGTACTCCTTGACGTTCGGCGACTTCAGGGAGTCGGCGAGGATCTGCGAGGAGAGCCCGGGGACGTCCTGGAGACGCGTCGGGCGGCTGTTGACCCCGCCGATCGAGTTGAACCAGTCGAAGAACGCCTGGATGGCCTGCGCGTTCGTCAGAAGCTGGTCGGTCGGCGCGTTGACGTCACAGTTGATGCAGGGGCCCCGGTAGAACCAGTCGAACGTCGCGTTGACGCCGGCCGGCGAAGTGTCGTTCGCGACTCCCAGCGTCAGGTTGGCGACGTACTGGCCGTAGCCGGCGTTGAAGACGAGCCGGCCGTCGCCCGTGACGTCGTAGTGCGCGGCGAGCCGGGGCGAAAGTGCGGAGTCGTCCGATACGGGGAAGCCCGCACTGTTCTCGGAGCCGTTCTTGTCGTAGCGGAGCCCGACGTTGAACGCCCAGTGCTTCCCGAGCGAAATGCGGTCGTTGACGAAGACCGACTCGGTGTTGAAGTCGGTGCCGCGGGTCTCCTGGAGGATCGGCGTGTAGCGGAGGAACGTGGAGTCGCCCGGTGTTTGGAACACCGGGAAGACCTGGTCTCCCCGGATGATCGCTCTCGTCGCGAAGATGCGAAAGTCGCTTCCGGACTGGTGGTTGTTCGCGAACTGGAAGTCGTGGAAGTGCTCGTAGCCGACGCGCAGGTCGTGGGTTCCCAGGCTCGAGGTCGACAGGAAGTACGACGCCTTCGCGAACCACCCCTCGTTGTCCCGCTGCTCGGGGGTGTCGTTCGAGAACGTCGGAGAGTTCCAGCGGGCGTTGCCTCGCGACCGGTCGAGGAGGAGCGTCCCGCGTTCGAGGTCGGTGAACGGAGAGCCGGAGTTCTCGAACGTGAACTGCTTCTTGGAGTACTGAGCCTCGACGAACAGCTTGTCGGTGAGGACGCCGTTGTAGTTGATGCCGAGGAGCGTGTTCGGCGTCTGGCGGGTCACGAGGCTGTCCAGGTCGAGGATGTTCGTCGTGAACGAGTTGTTGATCTCCTCGTCCTGGATGTCGATGTAGCTGCCCACGAAGTTGTGGCGCGCCGTGGGCGAGACCGTCAGCTTGCCTTCGATGCGCTGGGTGTCGCGGATGTTCTCGTAGGCGATCGCGGAGAAACCGCTCGAGCCCGGCCCGGCCGTCGGGTTCGTCTGGCGGGACGTGGACGTTTTCGCCGAGCGGTACGCTGCGAATCCCCAGATGTGGTCGACCCAGACGGGGCCGCCGAGCGTGGCCTCGTAAACCGGGTTCGTCTTGTCGATCCGCGGATCGAGGCCGCGGCTCTCGTTCAGCGGGTCGTTCGAGACCCACTTTTCGTTGGTGAAGCTCGTCCGGAAAGAGCCGGAGAGAGTGTTGCCCCCGGATTTCGTGAGCGCGCTCACTACGCCGCCGGTGAAACGCCCGTACTCCGCGGAGACGTTGCCCGTGATCACGGTGGTCTCCTGGATCGCGTCCTCGATGAAGAGGTCGTGCGGCTGGCCCCTCAGGTTCTCGTTGACGACGACCCCGTTGATCAGGAACAGGCTGTCGAAGGACGGCGCTCCGGAGATGGCGATCGACGCCAGGCGGTCGTTGCCCCCCGGACCGTTGTTGGTCACGCCGGGCGCCAGCAGCGTCGTCGCCGCGAGCGTGCGGCCGACCGGGAGCTTCTCGATGAACTCCTTCTTGTATGTCGCGGCGACCTGCGGGGACTCGACCGCCGCGGCTTCGCCGGCCTCGCCCGACACGGTCACCGTCTCCGCGACGGCCGCCGGTCGGAGCTCGACGTCGATGTGGCCGACGGCTCCCGACGTGAGCGACACCGTACGTTCGACTCCGGCCATCCCGGAGAGCGCGAATCGCACTGTGTACTCGCCTGGCGGCAGGAGGTTGAAGATGTAGTCGCCGTTGCCGCTGGTCGTCGTGTCGCGGGCGCCCTGCAGGGAGGGCGACGTCACCGTGACGGTCACCCCGGGAAGAGGCGTGTTGCCCTCGGACGTGACCTTGCCGGTGAGCGACGCGGTCGGGATCCCTTGAGCGAAGGCGAGCGCGGAGGCGAGGACTCCAGCCACCGCGATCGGGATGAACCTTCGGGACTTCATTGCACCCTCCTGTACGCGGTCGTGCCGCGAAAGAAGCGAAACGTGAACTGCGGTGGGTGCAGAGCCCGCAGGGCCTGTCCCCACGTGAACTGCGGTGGGTGCATGCCCGCAGGGCCTGTCCCCACGACATTCACGGGGGTGCGGAAGAGCAACGCGGTTGCCACGTGCCATTCCCGGGCAAGCGCGACGGAACCCGATCGGGAGAGGACGAACGCGAGGCGCGCATGGACGGCTGGCGCGGCGCGAAGTCCGCGCGTGCACGCGCTCCAGATCTCCGGACGCTGACTCAGATTCTTGGACGCAGGTGCGAGCTATTCGCTTTGCGAGACGCCCGCTCGACGAGTCACGCGGGCGGCAAAGGCGAGGACAAACAGCCGGTCTCCCGGGACGGCTTTCCGCGAGGTTTCCGCGCTCTGCGATGCATCCGATTCGCCGGATTTCGGAAGACTTCCGGGTGCGTCGGCGACGAACGAACGAGGCGCGTTACGGAACGCGGAAAAACAATTCACAGGCCGTCCTTCAAATAGCGGCTTTCGTCCCGCGCACGCGGAAGAGCCGCGGCCGACGGCACTCCGATTGCTGTCCTGTGATGGCGTGGAGGTGATCCCGAAAAACCTTTTGTTCGTCCGCGCCGTTTAGAAGCGTGGGGGGTTGGGCGAGCCTGTCACGACGCGCGGTGAAGAAGGTCGCCGCCCTGGCGCTCGCGCTCGCGTGCTCCGGAGCGGCCGTCGCCGACGTCGAGTCGGCGTTCGACGGAGCTTCGTCTGCGCCCATGCGCCGGCGGACCATCGAGCGCTCGCGCAAGCTCCTCGCCGACGTCCTCGAGCTCTATCCGGGAACGACCGTCGCCGTCGCCCTCGACGACCGCATCATCTGGTCGGCGGGATTCGGCTACGCGAACGTGGCGCGTCAGATCCCGGTCGCCTCGACGACGCAGTTCCGGGTCGATCGTGTCTCGGAGGCGCTGACCGCCACCGCGCTCGTCCGCCTCTCGGAGGAGGGGCGACTCGATCTCGACGCGCCGGTGCAGCGTTACCTCCCGGGCTTTCCGGAAAAGGCGTACCCGATCACCGCGCGTCAGCTCGCGGCGCACCTCGCGGGGATTCCGGCTCTTCCGGCGGAGCGATGGGCGGCGCGGCGCCACTGCGCCCAACCCGAGGAGGCGCTCCGGCCGTTCGCGTCCCTTCCGCTGACGCGACTTCCGGGAACGCGCTTTCTCCACTCGATGCCGGGCTACGTCGTTCTCTCGGCGGTCGTCGCCGCGGCGTGCGACCACGACTTCGTCTCGTGTCTCCAGGAAAAGGTCTTCCGTCCGGCGGGCATGACCTCGACGGCGCTCGACGATCCGCGTTCACCTGCGCCGCGGCTCGCCACGCCTTACGAGCGCGGGTGGTTCGGCATGCTGTCGGTCGCGCCGCCGCTCGACAACACGTGCAAGTGGGGATCGGGCGGCTTCGTCTCGACGGCGGAGGACCTGGCACGCTTCGGAATGGCGCTTCAGCGCGGCGAGCTCATCCGGCGTGAGTCTCTGCCGCTGCTCTTTTCCGCGCAGAGGACTTCTTCCGGCGAGAGCACGGGCTGGGGCCTGGGCTGGCAGATCGGAGTGGCCGGCGGCGGGCGGCGCCGCCTCGTCCAGAGCGGGCGCACGATCGGCGGACGATCGGTTCTCGTGCTCGTGCCGGAGTCGCGCCTCGCTGTCGCCGTGCTCGCGAACGTCGACGGCGAGCATCTGGACGATCACGCGCTGAAGATCGCGGACCTCTTCGCCGAGCCGGAGTGACCGGGGTCAGGCACATACTTTCGTGCTTCCGATCAGATAACGCGAAAACGCGTGCCTGACCCCATGTGCAAAGTCCCTGTGACTCAAATCACCGGGCTAACCCTCTTGGTCTCAGTGATTCTGCCGATGGCACACATATCGCACTGGCCCATCTCCGTCTGCGTCGCAAAGCGCAGCGCCGAAAGGAAGGAGGTCGCCAATGCAATCGAGCGGGATGTGGAAACGGACGCTCGCGACCGGGCTCATCAGCTCGGCTCTCTTCGCGGGCGCCGCCTTCGGAGCGGAGAACCGGATGCGAGCGCAGCGGAGCATGGAAATCCGCCGCGTCGCGGTCGAGAGCCCGCGCGTCGTCTCGTTCAAGCCGGAGCGGACCGACTCATGGCTGTGCGAGTACGTGAGTCCGTTCTTCTGCTCGACGATTCCGACCGTGGTCGCGACACCGCAGCCCGGCCCGGCGTCGCCCAAGCAGCGCGGCCGTCGTTAGAGTTCCGACGATCCGGACTCCCGCGCGACGGGATTCCCGATCGCTGGAAGTCGAAAAGCCCCTCGCGAGAGGGGCTTTTTGTTGGTTGCCCGTTTCGAGGTCGCAGGAAGCCCTGCGACCTGTCACCCGGAGAGCCCGCTCAGAAGACCTCGAAGTTCGACATCATCCCCATGTCCTCGTGCTCGAGCTTGTGGCAGTGCAGGAGATAGATACCGCGATATCCCTCGAACCGGATGAAGACTTCGACCGTCTCCTGGTCGAGCAGCAGGACGGTGTCTTTCCATCCTTGCTCCCACGGAAAGGTGACGCCTCGCCCGCCGCTGCGCGACTGGACCTGGAATGACGCGCCGTGCACGTGAACCGGGTGGGGCGCATTGCCACCCGTCTGGAAGCGCCACCGCTCGGTCTGCCCGAACGGAACCTCGAAGTCGATCCGGTCCATTTCGTACTCGAGGCCGTTGATGCGGCTCATGCCGTCGAAGTTGAACGTCCGCGTTCGGACCGGATTCGAGAGTGCAGAGATGCTCGAA
>DASWIB010000034.1:0-7492 GCA_036397915.1 Thermoanaerobaculia bacterium
GATTCCGGAGCAGAAGATTTCGGTGCTCGAAGCGCTCACCGCCTACACTTCGACCGCGGCCCGGGCGGCGTTCGAGGAGAAGGAGAAAGGAACGCTCACCGCGGGCAAGCTCGCGGACTTCGTGGTGCTGTCGCGCGACCCGCTTTCGATCCCGAAGAGCGAGCTGGATACGGTCAAGGTCGAGGCGACCGTCGTGGGGGGGCGGGTCGTGTACTCGCGATGACCGGTTCACTCGCGACAAACTAGAATTAGCAAGCGATGAGCGCGCCCGCCTCGGTCCCATTTACATACCGCGATTACGCGCGGCTTCGGGACGACCGCCGCTATGAGGTCATCGAGGGAAAACTGTTCTTGACGCCATCGCCGAGAACGTGGCACCAGCGCACGTCGCTCAACCTCGCACTCGTTCTCGCTGAACACGTCCGAGCGAACTCGCTGGGCGAGGTTCTCGAGGCCCCGTGCGACGTCGTGCTCTCGGAGACCAACGTCGTGCAGCCGGACATTCTCTTCGTCGCGAAGGAGCGCCTGTCGATCATCGAGGAGAAGTACGTATCGGCCGCTCCCGATCTCGTGATCGAGATCCTGTCGCCGGGCACCCAGGCGCGCGACCGGAAGCTCAAGTTCCGTCTCTATGCACGGTTCGGTGTGAGAGAGCTCTGGATCGTGGACGTTCCCGCCGGGACGGTCGAGGTCTTCGAGAACACCGACGAACGCTTGCAACTGGTGTCCCGGCTCGGAAAGGGCGACATCCTCCGCTCGGCGGTTCTCCCGAAGCTCCGGATCGCTCTCGACGCGATCTTCTGACGACCCATCGCCCTCCGGCGGCGGCGTAAACTGTCGCGTATGCCCAAAATCCATCGCCTCGCGAGCGAGGTGATCGACCGCATCGCGGCAGGCGAGGTCATCGAGCGTCCTTCGTCGGTCGTCAAGGAGCTCCTCGAGAACGCGCTCGACGCCGGAGCGACACGCGTCGACGTCGAGGTGGACGGCGGCGGGATCGCGCGGATCCTGGTCCGCGACGACGGCTGCGGCATGTCCGGAGAGGACGCGCGGCTCGCTCTCGAGCGTCACGCGACCTCCAAGATCTCTTCGGATTCCGACCTCACCACCGTCGCGAGCTACGGCTTTCGGGGCGAGGCTCTTCCGTCGATCGCTTCGGTCTCGCGGCTGACCCTCACGACGTCCGAGGGCGCTTCGCCGGAGGCCGTCCGGCTGCAGATCGAATACGGACGGCCGGCGGTCGAAGAGCCGGCCGCGCGGCCACGCGGAACCGACGTGCTCGTCGAGGGACTCTTCGCGCGGACGCCCGCTCGCCGCAAGTTCCTCGCCTCTCCGGAGGCCGAAGGCCGCGCGGCGGCCGCGGCGGTCATGCGCGCGGCGCTCTCCCATCCCTCGGTCGCGTTTTCGCTCCGATCGCGAGGCCGGGAGACCCTCGATGCTCCGTCCGCGGTGGACCGCGCGGCTCGAATCCTCCAGCTCTTCGGGCGCGAAACGTTGGGCGAGCTCGAGGCCTTCGAGGCGCGCGCCGGGGCGTTGAAGGTCATGGGTTACGTCACGCGCGGCTCGGCGACCTTTCCGAGCCGCCGATTCCAGTACCTCTTCGTGAACGGCCGGCCGGTCGAGGACCGGGCGCTCTCGCGCGCGGTTCTCCAGGCCTCTCGGGATGCGGTCCGGACCGATCGCCACCCGGCGGTTTTTCTCTACGTGACCGCGGGGCCCGGCGCGGTGGACGTCAACGTCTCGCCCGCGAAGACGCAGGTCCGGTTCGCCGATGCGGGGACGGCCTTCCGGCTCGTCTACCACGCCGTGCAGTCGGCGCTCGTCGCCGGAAAGGAGGAGCGCCGGCTGAAGCCCGTGCCGGCCGAGGCCCACGTGGCCGAGGCGCGCGGAGACTACGGAGACGATTCGACCCCCGCGCCCGCGCCGGGAAGTCCGGTCGGCCTCCCGCCCGTCCCCAAACCCGAAGCTCCTCCCGCGCCGGCCGAGAGAAAGCCTCCCGAGCTCGTTCCGATCGGGCAGCACCGCGAGTCGTTCCTGGTGGCCTCCGGCCCCGACGGGCTGCTCGTGATCGATCAGCACGCAGCGCACGAGCGGATCCTCTACGAACGAATTCGAGATCGGGTGGCATCCGGCCGCGTCCTCTCGCAGCGCCTGCTCTTGCGTGCTCTCTTCGAGGCAACGCCCGAGGAGGCGGAGACACTCGCGGCACGGTACGAGGACCTCTCGGCCGCGGGATTCGAAGTCGAGCCGATGTCGGGGCGGTCGTACGCGATCGCCGCGCTCCCCGCGGAGGCGACCGATCGAGAGCCCGCCGAGACGCTTCGCGAGGTGCTCGACGGCCTCGCCGAAACGGGAGATTGGGACCCGGCGCGCCGCCGCGACCGGCTCGCCGCGGCCCTCGCGTGTCGTTCGGCAGTCACGATCCGGTATCACCTGGCGCCCGAAGAAATCCGCCGGCTCCTCGCCGACTGGATGAAGACCGACGATCGCTTCACGTGCCCGCACGGGCGGCCGGTCGTGCTGCTCACGACTGACGAGGATCTGGAGAAGTACTTCAAGAGAAGGTGACGGGGGCCCCTCCTCCCTCTTCCCGCCGGGGAGAGGGTCGCGGTGAGGAGCGACATAGACTTTCGGGCAATGGACAGAAGGACCTTCATCGGAGGCGTCGTCGCGGGCGCCGCCGCTCTGGCCTGGCCGCGGCCGGCGCGATCGGAGTCCGCCGGCCTCGGTCCGGTTTTCGCGCAGATCGAAAAGCGCCACGACGAAGCCGTCCGGCGGCTGCAGGAATGGATCCGCCAGCCTTCGATCGCCGCCGAGAGGAAGGGAATGGCGGAGGGGTGCGACCTGATGATCCGCCTCCTGCGCGACGCGGGTTTCAACAGGACGATTCGCATCCGGACCAGCGGTCAGCCGGGAGTCTTCGCCACTCTCGACGCCGGCGCGCGGCGGACCGTCGGGATCTATTTCATGTACGACGTGAAGCAGGTCGATCCCTCGGAGTGGTCGTCGCCACCCTGGCAGGCGGCGATCGTCGACAAGCCGCCGTTCGGAAGGGTCATGGTCGGCCGCGGAGCCGTCAACCAGAAGGGTCCGGAAGCGGCGTTCCTCGCCGCGCTTCACGCGATTCGAGGCGCGGGCCGCAAGCTGCCGGTGAATCTCGTTCTCGTCGCCGAAGGGGAAGAGGAAATCGGTTCGCCGCACTTTGAGCAAATCGTGAGCCGGCGGATTGTGCAGTCGGCGCTGTCGCGCTGCACCGGAGTCTTCATGCCTTCCGCCTCGCAGGGCGCGGACGGCGTCGTGACGGTCGCGCTCGGCGCCAAGGGGATCGTCGAGCTGGAATTGACGTCGAGCGGCGAGCGCTGGGGGCTCGGGCCGCGCCAGGACATCCACTCGAGCAACAAGGCCCGTGTCGACAGCCCGGTGTGGCACCTCGTGCAGGCGCTCAACACGCTGGTTTCCGCCGACGGCGAGCCGGCGATCGAGGGCTTCACCGGTCGTGCCCGCGCTCTGTCCGCGGCAGAGAAGGCGATGGTCGCCGGGGGCGCCCGCCGGTTCAACGAGGCCGTCTTGAAGAAGCAGCTCGGCGTCAACCGATGGGTGAACGACGTCGGCTTCGTCGAGTCGCTCGAGCGTCTCGTGTCGCGCCCCACGGTGAACATCGAAGGGCTGGTGGCCGGGTACACGGGTCCGGGCGGCAAGACCATCCTGCCGCACAAGGCGGTCGCGAAGCTCGACCTGCGACTCGTCCCCGACATGAAAGCCTCGGAGGCGCTGACCGCGCTCGAGGACCATCTCGCAAAGCGAGGTTTCGGTGACATCGAGGTGAAGATGACCGGCGGCTACGATCCGACCAGTACTCCCGCCGAGTCGACGCTCGTTCGCGCGCAGCTCTCCGTCTATCGCGGGAGCGGCATCGATCCGCTGATGTGGCCCCGCAGTGCCGGCTCCTGGCCGGGGTACGTCTTCACCGGCCTGCCTCTGCGTCTGTCGGCGGGGCACTTCGGCCTCGGTCACGGCGGCGGCGCGCACGGCCCCGACGAGTACTACGTCATCGAGTCGACGAACCCGAAGATTCGCGGGTTCGACGGCGCGACCCGCTCTTTTGTGGAGTACCTCTACGCGCTGGCCGTCACCGCCTGACCTCTCATTCGGAGGAGCGAAGCGACCGCTGTCATCCCGAGGAGCGGAGCGACGAGGGATCTCTCTCAACTTTCGGAAGAGATCCTTCGCTTCGCTCAGGATGACCGCTGCGCGGTCAGATCCTTCGCTGCGCTCAGGATGACAGGAAAGGGGTCTACGTCCGCGGCGGCCAGACTTCCGACGCGTTGCGGCGGCGCTTTTTCGCCACGTAGGTCACGATGAGAATGAGTCCCAGCAGGATGAAGGACACCGGCGCAAGCCAGTCCTCCACGATCGCCCAGAAGGCGTCGAGATCCGCGAAGCGGTCGAGCAGCCAGAGTGCGCCGATCCCGACGAGGATCACGCCCCAGGTCAGGCTCGCCGCGGACTCCGGCGCTTTGCGGACCGCCCTCTCGGGGCCGGCGAGGCCACCCGCCTCGACGTAGCCCGAGTTGATCGCTTTCGACTGGCGCACCGCGTCGATGATTCCGAAGAACCACACGAACGCGATGCCCATGCCGAGGAGCGGGGCCGTGCGGCCATCCATGAAATGGACGCTGATGAGCCAGATGCAGCCCACGAACACCGCAGCGATCTTGAAAGCTCTCTGATAGAGACCGAGATAGACCTGACCGAGCCCCGGGAAAATCGCGGAGAGAACGCCGGCGAGACCCGGCGACTTCTTCTCGACGACGACGATCGGACCGGTCGGCGTCGTTGTCGGCGGCGGGAGCGTCCCACCGGCGGCGATGACCGGAGGCGGCGCCGGAGTCTGGGAGCGATTGTCTTCCATGTTCGTCTTCTCCTCTCGGCGGCCCTCAGGCTCGCCAGGTCGTAATCGTCGTTTCTCTCTCTCTTAACGTACCGCGGCCGTCGGGGTTCCGTGGACGCTCGGCCGGGCGCTCTTTCGGGCCGTACGATTTCCAGATCAGCGCGACCGCGTTCGAGAGAGCCGCGCGGCCGTACCCGCTCGCACGTCCCTTCCACACCGAGACCGTGCGCGAGACTTTCTCCTGCAGCGCGCCGACACGGTCCGTCAGGGAGCTCTCCGCGACGGTGACCGCCGCGCGCGTGTTCTCCCCGATCTGACTGGCTCCGACGCGCCGCGCGAGGTCGGCGGGGTTGAAGCCGAGCAGCATGACGACCACCGCCGCGGCGTAGGCGAGAGCGATCGCCACTTTCGGGTCGAGCAGCCAGCCCCAGAACCCCTTCTCTTTCGCCGGCCGTGCCGCGGTCAAGCGAGCGGCGAGCCAGGGCGGCGCGACCGGCTCCGCGAGATCGCGCGTCGCGGCGAGCGTCGCCGCGGCTTCCGAGCAGGCGGCGCAGCGCGACAGGTGATTCGAGAGCCGCCGCTCGTCCTCGGTAGCGAGCTCGTTCTCCATCGCGAGTGGAAGGAGCCGCTCCGCTCCCTCGCACGAAACCGTCTTGCGCGGAATGTCCACGAGCGCGCTCTTGAGCGCGATCGGAAGCGGAGGCGAGACGAGGCCGGCGACCATGCCTTGCGCCTCGTCGAGGTCGGCGCCGATCGATCGGCACGTCGGGCATTCGCTCGCGTGGCGCCGGGCCTCTTCCGGAGAACCGCCGGCGAGGAAGATCCTTTCCAACTCGCCGCAGCTCACAGCACTCCTCCCGCGGCGAGAGCAAGCGTCTGGACAGCTCCGGAGGTGCCGCGCCGCTCGTGCCGCTCGCGGATCCGTCGCGCCACCTCGGCTCGCGCGCGGAAGAGCCGCGACTTGACCGTGCCGTCGGGCAGATCGAGGACTTTTCCGATCTCTTCGTAGGCAAGGCCGTCGAGATCGCGCAGCACCAGGATCTCCGCGAGGTCCTCGGGGATCTCGGCGAGCGCCCAGAAGAGGAGCTTCGTGCGCTCCCTCTTCAGCGCGTCGGCGGACGGGTCATCCTCCGCCTTCAAGAGCGGCAAAACCGCGTCGTCACTGACGAAGCGGAACGACTTCTCGCGCTTGCGCCGGCGATACCGGTCGATGCAGAGGTTACGGGAGATCGAGAGAAGCCAGGCGACCAGAGGAAAGCTCCCGTCGTAGCGGTGGAGGTTCTCGAAGGTCCTCAAGAAGATCTCCTGCGAGAGCTCCTCCGCGTCTTCGCGGTTCAAAGTGAAGTGGTACGCCACGGAATAGACTTTCTGTCCGAAACGGTCGACGAGCTCCCTCCACGAGTCGTCGTCCCCCTGGCGGCATCGGTCCACCAGAGCTTTTTCCTCTGTGCTCACCGTTTCCTCTCGCCCTAAGAAACGCAGGTCCGGGCGGAAAGTTCGCTCGCCGACCGGGCGTGTATGACTGATCTAGAAGGACTTGGCCGTCGCGACGGCGAGAGACCGGACTTTCTCCGGAAAAAGCGAGTACCCCAGAAGCTTGTAGCAGAGCTTCGCCACCAGAAAGTCGGGTGCTCTGTTGCCGGCCAGCGGGGCGTGCTCGACGACGTCGGCCCCGACGATCCGCCGCTCGGCGGCGACCCGGCGGAGGATCTCCAGGGCCTGCTCCCAGGTCCCGCCGCCCGGCTCCGGCGTCCCGGTGCCGGGCACGAGTGATCCGTCGAAGAAGTCCACGTCGAAGGTGACGTAGACCTCGTCGGTCAGGCGCCGGAGCGCCTCGGGGACCCAGTCGTCGAAGAAGGGGAGCCTCCGGTTCGAAACGATCAGGAGACCCTTCTCCCGCGCGAAGTCGATTTCTTCGCGCGAGATCGACCGGATTCCGACGTGAACCGTCGGAATCCCGAGCTCGACGAAACGTCGCGCCGCGCAGGCGTGGGAGTACTTGTCCCCCTCGTACTCGTCGCGGAGGTCGCCATGCGCGTCGAAGTGAAGGATGGAAAGGCCGGGATAGCGCGACCGGTGGGCGCGAATCGGACCGGTCGCAATCGCGTGCTCGCCTCCCAGCGTCAGGACGAAGCGCGGGTGGGCGAGGAGCTCCGAGACGACGCCTTCGAGCGCCCGGACCGCCGCTTCCGGTTCCATCCGGTCGGGCAGCCACGGCGGAAGCGTGTGGATTCCGACACGCGCGATCTCCTCGTCGAGCTCGTCGTCGTAGAGCTCAACGTAGCGCGAGGCCTCGAGGATCGCGGCCGGTCCGTTGCGGGTTCCCACCCCGTAGGAGACCGTGCGCTCATACGGGACCGGCAGGACCACGACGCGGCTCTTCTCGAGAGTGTTCTCGCTCTCGGGGATGCCGAGGAAGTTCGTGGAGAGGAACATGCGCGGATCTTACCGTCGCTCTCGCTCGCTCGGGACCTTGCTCACGCACCGGCGAGCGGCTCGCCAGACCCCGCTCGACCGCTCGCCCAGGGGTTCGGGGGACCGCAAGGTCCCCCGCTGAGATTACTCGGACAAACTCCTCGTCCCTCGCTCGCTCCCGCTCCC
>DASWIB010000035.1:0-6934 GCA_036397915.1 Thermoanaerobaculia bacterium
GAGCTACACGTACAAGCCGGAGTACGGCGTCGACAGTCCGCAGTTCCGACGCTCGCTCGACGTCCTCGGCACGGAGATGGTTTCCCACAATCGCGCCGTGCTTCTTCAAAACGGTGAGGAGTTCTTTCCGGCGATGCTCGAGGCCATCCGCGGCGCGCGCGGGAGCATCAACATGGAGATGTTCATCTTCAACAAAGGTGAGGTCGCGGCCGAGTTCGCCGGCGCCATGGCGGAGAAGGCCCGCGAGGGCGTCGAGGTGCGGCTCCTGATCGACGGCTTTGGCTCTCATCCGGGCGAGCTCGAAGACCAGATGAAGGAGGCGGGCGTCCGGGTCCGCGAATACAAGCCGCTCCGGATCTACTCGATTCACAAGGCCGGCAAACGCACCCACCGGAAGATACTGACCGTGGATGGGCGGATCGGATTCACCGGGGGAGTCGGCATCGACGATCGCTGGAAAGGCGACGCGCGCAATTCGAGAGAGTGGCGCGAGACGATGGTCCAGGTCGAAGGCCCGGTCGTCGCGCAGCTCCAGGCCATCTTCATGGAGGACTGGGTGCACACGACCGGCGAGGTACTTCACGGCGAACGGCAGTTTCCCGCGACTCCTCCCGCCGGAGACCTTCTGGCGCAGGCAATCGCCGCTTCGCGCAGCGACGCGAGCTCGAAGGCGAAGCTGCTCTACTACATGGCCATCCAGGCGGCGCGCGAGAGGATCTGGATCGAGAGCGCGTATTTCGTGCCGGACCGGCAGATCCGGCGGGGGCTCGTCGAAGCGGTCGCGCGCGGCGTCGACGTGCGGGTCCTGGTCCCGGGGCGTCACGCCGACGTCCCGATCGTCCGCATGGCCTCGCGCTTCCATTATGGCGAGCTCTTGGACGGCGGCGTTCAGATGCACGAGTACCGGCCCTCGATGATGCACAACAAGGTCATGGTCGTCGATCGTGTCTGGACGACCATCGGATCGATCAACTTCGTCAACCGCTCGATGATGAAGAACGCGGAGGCCAACGTCGCCATCTACGACCGCGGCTTTGCCGAGGCCGTGGAGAAGATGATCCTCGCCGACCTCGAGAAAAGCGAGCTCATCACCAAGACCAAGTGGAAGAAGCGCGGTCTGCTCGCGCGGCTCGGCGAAACCGTCTTCTGGTTGTTCTCGGAGAATTACTGACCCCGCGGCGGACTTCCTAGCTAGGCGGCGGGGTCGGAGAAGTCCGGAGGATCGCCTTCGGGCTTTCTCGACACGCGCCGCGGCCTTCGCTCGCCGATGGCAGCGCGGACCTCCGCGCCGATTCGGGCGCCGGCGAGGGCGTCGGCCAGCCGGGTATGCCACTCCTCGATTTCCTCGGGTCGGCACTCGTGAACGACCTCTCTCTCCCCGACGGACGCCTCGAGGAGTCGCTTCACCCGCTCCGCCTCCACGCACCGCAGCCGCCGGGACAGGCGCGTGGTACACCGGACCAGGCCGCGTGGACCGCTCCTCCACGCGTTCTCGACCTTGAACGCCGTCACTCGGGCGAAGAGCGGAATCAGCATCGGGAAGAGGAAGAGCAAGTTGCACGCCAGATAGGAGTGTGTCCGAGCAATCTTCTTGCGGGGGACCTTGCGGTCCCCCGAACCCCCTGGGGAATGTGTCCGAATAATCTCTTTGCGGGGGACCTTGCGGTCCCTTAGAGGTCAGGTTCAAACCTGACCCCACAACTACCGGAGTTCTCGAACGTCCTCGATGCCGGGGAAGTCGTCGTAACATGCTCTCCAGGTGATTGAGAGCCTTCTCCCGCTCGACCGCCCGCTCGTGGTGTTCGATACCGAAACGACCGGAACCAATCCGCGGATCGACCGGATCATCGAGATCGCGTGCGTCAAGGTCTACCCGGACGGACGACGGGAAGAGTGGGTGAAGCGCTTCAACCCGGGCGTCCGCATTCCGCCGGCGTCGATGGCGGTTCATCGCATCCGCGACGAGGATGTGGCCGGCCTGCCGCAGTTCGCGGATAGCGCCGCGGAGCTCGCCGCGTTCCTCGAAGGCTCCGATCTCGCGGGATACAACATGACCGGCTTCGATCTGCCGGTCCTTCGAAACGAATTCCATCGCGCCGGCATCGTCTTCGACGTCACGAGCCGCCGGCTCCTCGATGGCCAGCGGATCTTCTTCGCGCGCGAGCCGCGCAACCTCTCTGCGGCGGCCCGCTTCTACTGCGAGACGAATCACGACGGCGCGCACGGCGCTCTCGCGGATGCGCGGATGACGCTCAACGTCCTCGTCGGCCAGCTCGAGCGGTACGCCGATCTGCCACGATCCGTCACGGAGCTCCACGAGCTCTTCTGCGCCGGGATCGATCAGGACATCGACCCGGAAGGGCGGATCCGGCTCGTCAACGGGGAGCCGACGATCAACTTCGGCCGCCACCGCGGTCGCTCGCTGCGCGCTCTTTCGCGGGAGGAGCCGGGCGTCCTCCGGTGGATCCTGAAGGGAGACTTCTCGCGCTTCGTGAAAGAGATCGTCGGCAAGTTCGTGCCGAAGGACGAGAGTCCGACCGCGCCTGTGAATCCGAACCCTCCGCAGGCCGACCCGCGGCAGGCGATTGGAGATCTGTTTTCGCAGGAGTGAGCGCGCGCTGTCATTCCGAGGAGCGAACTTTCCCCGCCGTCATTCCGAGGAGCGGAGCGACGAGGAATCTCGTGCTCGAGGGGAGATCCTTCGCGGCGGACCCCCCCCGCCCTGAGCGGAAGATGGAACTCGAGCGGTGAACAGATTCCTCGCTTCGCTCGGAATGACAGGCGGGGGCGAAGGGCTCAGGATGACCGCTGCGCGGTCACTTCGATAATTTCTTGAATCGGAGCGTCTCTCCCGACTTCACGTTGCGGATTCGCAGCGAGCCGGGTTCGACCTCGATCGTCCATTTGCCGATCGCGCCGCGGATCGCCCGCGCGCACGTCGAGCCGACCGTCTCGCCCAGGAACCCGTCCCCCTTCGGCTCCATCACGAGCCCGCAGGCCGCGTTCGCCTCGTCATCGGTGAACCGCGCCACGTTGGTCGAGAGCGCGGAAACCGTCGGATCGAAGTGCGGGATGTATCCGAAGTAGACGCTCCTGCCCTGCGGCTCGAGCCGGATCAGGCCCTGCTGCCGGATGTTCTGACCCTGGTATTTCCCGGACACCTGCACGTAGAGGTCGTAGAGATGGCTCGGGTCGGTGGTCGCCGAGCGGATTTGCAGGTGCAGCTCGTTGCCCGGTGTCGAGCCTTCGAATGTGCCCGAGAGCATGGACGAGAGCTCGAACGGCTGGTTGTTCCCGCTGCCCGTCTGAGCGGCGAGCGGAAAAGCAGCCGCGAGAAGTACCGTCACTAAAATGCCCAATCGAGTTGTCTTCTTCATAAACCCTCCAACTCTCCCGGCTGCGAGATGCATTCCAGAACCGGATAGGTGGAGGCGTCCCGGCTACGTCTGTAACCTTTTTGTCTGCAGCCGATTGGAGACGAAGCCCGGATTCACACGGTCCGGCGCAGCGCCGCGGGCGTCCTCCGTGAGGGACAAGTGACCTCCGCCGAGGAGACGACTCGAAGCCCCGAGAGCGTTCGCCTGAGCGCCCGGTCGAACACCTCCCGGAGCGACTCCTTCGCGTTGTTGGAGCCGCGGTAGTTCGGCCGCGAAACCTCTTCGTCGGCCCCGAACTCGGTGAGCTTTGCTCCGGCGGCATCGCTGGCGGTCACCGTCCACTCGGCGGCGGCGTCCCACGTGTTTCCCGCGGGGTTCGTCGAAAACCGGTGGATCTCGATCAGGATCCGCCCCGCATCCTCGCCCGCCTCCGCGTCCCAGCGGCAGCCGGGGAAGGAGCGCCGGATCGACTCGGTGACGAGGGAGACCAGCCCCTCCGAGCCCTCGCGCGTTGCGCGCCGGTCGAGGACCTCGAGCTTCCAGCCGGTTCGTCCGACCGGACAGGGTGCGGAGGAGTCGGGATAGGCAACCGGGGAGAGGCCGCCGACCGAACCGCACGCGGTCGCAACGATGATGGCGAGCACCGCCAGCTCGTCGCGGAATCGGCTACTGCGGAGGCGGCGGCTTTGAACTTTCGACTTTGGACTTTGGACTTCTCTCATGTGTCTTCGAATACGCTCGATGGAGCAACTTGGTCTCGCGGCGCAGCTCTTCGACGAGCTCCGGGGGGGAGAGCGCCACGGCGTCCTTTCCGTAACCGAGGACGAACCGGCGCGCCTCTTTCAAGGATTCGGCGGGCAGCTCCAGGATCGCTTCGCCTTCCGGTCCTCGTTCGAGCTTCTGTTTCGGGTGAAACTTCAGCTCCCGCACCTCTTCGGAAATCTCTCGGGAAAAACGGACCTGGAAGCGGAACGGCTTCGAGCCGCCGACGAAGATTCCAAAAGTATTCCGGAAGAACGCTTCCGGGTCGAAGTCCCGGGGGATCGCGTATCGCTGGCCGGTCGGCCGGGCCTCGTCCATCCGCGCGAGATAGAAGTTCTTCACGCGGTCGTCGGCGTCGTCCAAGGCGAGAACCATCCAGTCGCGCCCGAAGAGGACGAGCGAGTACGGCTTGACGATCCGCGCATCGCCCGGAGGTTCGCCCGGCCGGTGATACCGAACCGACAGCGCGACGCCTCTTTGAAGGGACTCGGAGACCGCCTGCCACGTCTCCTCGCGCACCGGCCGGGACGCCGCGGCGCGCAGGGCGAGCTTTTCCATGACGATTTCCGGCCGCAGCCGCACGGCGGGCGGCATCAGTTCTGCCAGCCGCTCGTAGCAGCTCTTCAAATCTCTTCCGAGGGGAGTGCCGCCGAAGAGCGAGAGCACCTGCGCGGCAACTCCGATCGAAAAGAGGTCGCGTCCGTCCACCGGCAGAAACGGCAGGACATAGTCGGTTCGCGAGTAGAAGTATCCATTGTGCTCACGGTCGAAGTCGATCGGCGCGGCGAGCTCGTTGCGCAAGTAGTCCAGATCCCGCTGGACCGTCTTCGTGGAGACGTCGAGCGCTCGGGCGAGGCTCGTCGCGTTCGGGTAGCGACGCTCCTTGATCTCGTGGTGGATCGTCTGGAGGCGCCGCCAGAGCGGCCGGTCCTTGAAGGCGCCCTTACGGCCCACGCGCCGGATTGTGTCAGAAAATGTCGCATCGCGCGGGGAGAGGGCCGTCGCTCTTCGTAATGACACTCGGGATCTCCGCGACGCAAGTCGATGGAGCAATGGGTGTTAGCGCTCGCTTCTCCCATGGCTCCGAGCTTGCTCCTCCGGACTCGCATGGACGGATCATCCGACCTTCGGGGAGACGGGGGCGGGCGCCCTGAGTCCCGGCGAGCCGGCCGCCTGCGGCGGGACAACTTCCTGGACAAGCTTCTCGCGTGGGCGCACCGGCTGCTCAATCCACCGACCACTTCGCGGGTGGCCTCGCCGAGCGGCAGAGTGCGCCGGGTCCGAGACCGCGTCCCGATTTAAGAGAGTGTCCGAGTATTCGTTGGTGGGGGACCTTGTGGTCCCCCACACCCTCTAGGAGTCAGGAATCTTCTGTCAGGGCCTTCGCGGTCCCCCGAATCCCCCAGCCGGACCGCCGGGAACGACTTCATCACGGGCAGGATCGCCGGGCCGCGGCGTTCGCTGCCGCTTTGAATGTCTTACTTCAAGAGCGACAGGATCTCTTTCGCCGTAGCGGCTTCCGCTCCGTTCGGCTCGAGCTCGAGGTACTTCTCGAAGTGCTCCCGGGCAGCCGTCTTCTTGTTCAGATTGAACGACGTCATCGCGAGCCAGAAGTGCGCGATTGCGAAGTCCGGTTTCGCCTCGACCGCTTTTGTGAGCAAGGCCTCCGCTTCCTTGATCTTCTTCTTGTTGTAGGCGTCGATTCCCTTGTTGTAGATGGCTTCCGGCGTATCGGGGTTCGCCTGTTCGAACTTCGCCTGCCACTCCGCCGCCGCCTTCTTGTCGCCCGACTGCTCCGCGGCGCTCGCCATCACCCCGTAGAGCTGGGTCAAGGAAGGATCGAGATCGATCGCCTTCTGTCCGTACTCGAGGGTTTTGGCCCATTCTTTCTTCTCGTAGGCGAGCGTCGTGAGCGCCTGCCATCCCTGCGGGAGATCCGGGTTCTTCCCGACCGCTTCGAGGAACTTCGCTTCGGCCGCGGTCTTGTTGCCCGCGGAGAGAAGGTCGACCCCTTCGTTGAACGTGATCGCCGCCTGGTCCGCCGGAGAAGGCGGCGCGGCTGCGGCCGCCGCTGCGCCCGCCTCCGAAACCGATGCCAGCGCGGCGTCCACCACGCCGACGTCGCCGACGGGCACCTTCTTGTCCGATTCGAGGGGGGCGAAACCTTCTTTCTCGATCCGGACGTGATACGGCATCGTCGCGTCGTTCAGGATCGTTCCCCAGTCCCCCTTCTTGTCGGACTTCAACGTCATCTTGAATGTCCGCAGGTTCGGGGTCGTGATGGTCACGACCGCTCCTTCGAGCGGCTTGCCCGAGGAGTCGGTCACTCTCCCCCTCAACCGAGCCTGGGCACCGGCGAACAGGAGCGATGCGAGCCCGAAAGCCGCGAGCGCCGTCAGAGCGCGAGTCGCTTTTCTCATCTCTTCCTCCAGCCGGCGGCGTGCCGCCGGAACGCTTCCGAATTCTATGGAATCGGAGCGAGTGGCGCTGGAATAGCGCGGATGCGTCGTCCGACGGCGAAACCGG
Organism: Thermoanaerobaculia bacterium; assembly: GCA_036397915.1. Classification (GTDB taxonomy): domain Bacteria; phylum Acidobacteriota; class Thermoanaerobaculia; order UBA5066; family Gp7-AA6; genus Gp7-AA6. The sequence goes on from DASWIB010000035.1 coordinate 6,666, forward strand.
GGAGCCGAGAGGTTAATTTCAGGTGTCCGGTCAGGAGGCGTCAGGGGAGTGGGAAACCTATATCCCACACCCCCAAGCTAGGTCCTATCCCACTCCCTCAACCTAGGTCCGGACTCCGGATGCCTCTCCGACCGGGATTGCTTCGAGCACCGCTGCCGTCAGCTCGTATTTTCCCATCGGCATCACATGGAGCCCCCGGGCAATCTCCCGGATCGCGACGGCGAGCTCGCGCGCGATCGCCAGCCCCTCCGCCTTCTCGTGGTCAGGAC
>DASWIB010000036.1:0-8893 GCA_036397915.1 Thermoanaerobaculia bacterium
GCCCCATCCCCATGCTCTACTGCGACACCTGCGGGATGCTCCCGGTGCCGGAGGAAGACCTTCCCGTGCTCCTGCCGGAGGTGTCCGAGTACCTGCCGAAGGGCCGCTCGCCGCTTGCCGCAGCAGAGGACTGGGTGCGGGTCACTTGCCCGCGCTGCGGGAAGCCCGGAACGCGCGAGGCGGACACGATGGACACGTTCGTCGACTCGTCCTGGTACTACCTGCGCTATTGCGACCCGAGGAACGACCACGCCCCGTTCGACCGTGCGATGGTCGACTACTGGCTGCCAGTCAACCAATACATCGGCGGGATCGAGCACGCGATCCTCCATCTGCTCTACGCCCGCTTCGTTTGTCGCGTGCTGAAGGACATGGGGCTCGTGGGTCTCGAGGAGCCGTTCGAGCGGCTCTTCAACCAGGGGATGATCACGAAGTTGAACCCGGCCACCGGCAAAGTCGAAAAGATGTCGAAGTCGCGAGGCAATACCGTCTCGCCCGACGAGCTCATCGCGCGGCTCGGCGCGGACACCGTGCGCCTGTACACCTTGTTCATCGGACCGCCCGAGAAGGAGTCGGAGTGGTCCGAGGAAGGAGTCGTCGGCGCCTTCCGTTTCCTGAATCGCGTGCACGATCTCTGCTCGCGCGTGCGTGAGATCGATCCCGGCGAGACGGAGCCCGGTCCTGCCGACACCCCGCTCAGTCGCTTCGAGCACCGCACCATCCGCCGCGTGACCGAGGACGCAGAACGGTTCCACTTCCACACCGCGGTCGCCGCGCTCATGGAGTTCCAGCGCGCAATATCGGACGCCCTGGAAGAAGGCTCGGAGTCCGGCGCTGCGGTCGTTCGCGCGACCAGGACGCTTTTGAAGCTCCTCCACCCCATTGCCCCGCACCTGACCGAGGAGTGGTGGGAGCGCCTGGGCGAACGGCCCTTCCTGCTCGAAGCCCGCTGGCCCGACTACGATCCGGAGCTCGCGATGACCGCGCGCGTGACGCTCGTCGTCCAGGTCAACGGCAGGGTGCGCGGAAAGCTCGACGTCGAACGGGGCGAGGACGAAGCCGCGGCGGTCGCGCTCGCGCGGCGCGACGCCAGGATCCGGCCCTGGGTGGAGGGCAAGAAAATCACGCGGTCCGTCTACGTCCCCGACCGGCTGCTCAACCTGGTCGTTCGTTGAGGGGCAACCTCCGGCGGCTCTCCCGGCGCTTCGCCGCGCTTCTGGTCGCCACGATCTCCCTGTCGGGGTGCGGCTACACCCTCGTCGGTCACGGTTCGACGCTTCCCGCCGGAGTGCGGGTGATCCGGTTCGAGACGCTCGCGAACGAAACCTCTCGAGTCGGGGTCGAGCAGCGGGTCTCGCGCGAGGTGGCGCGGGAGCTCGCGACACGGGGCCGATTCGAGGTGCGCGCGGACGCCGGACAAGCCGACGCCGAGCTCTCGGGCGCGGTCACGCAGTTCGACCTCTACCCGGTCGCGTTCGACGAGGTCGGCCGCGCGAAGGAGTACCAGGTCGCCGTCACCGCGCGCGTGGCGCTGAAGGCGTTGCCGGAGGAAAAGATCTTGTGGGAGAACCCCGCCTACACGTTCCGGGAAAACTACACGCTTCCCGCGAGCGCAGCCGTCTACGCCGACCGCGAGAACGAGGCGATCGACCGCGTGGCCGAACGCTTCGCCGCAAGTCTGGTGTCGAGTCTCCTGGAGGGGTTCTAGCAAACCCGTTCAAAGTTCAATCTGTGCACGATGTGAATGATGCTGAAGGTCGTCCGAGGGTCGTCGAATCCGAGCTCCTTTGAAACTTTGTAGCTGGACTCGGAGTGTGCCCAGGTAATCCTTTGCGGGCGACCTTGCGGTCCCCCGCACCCCTTCAGGTCTTGGCGATGGCTCTCGCGAGCCGCGACTTGTAGCGCGCGGCGGCATTCGGATGGATCACGCCCTTCTTCAGAGCGCGATCGATCTCCGAATAGGTCCCAGGCAGCTCTTTGGCCTTCGCCGAGTCCTCGGACACGCGGTATTTCTTGATCGACGTGCGCAGACGGGAGCGAACGCTCTTGTTCCGAGCGTGTTGCTTTGCCTGTTGGCGCATGCGTTTCTGAGCGGATTTGATGTTGGCCATGGAGCCTGTCGTTCCTCTCTTCCTTCAGCAGAGTTCTCGTGAGCCGGGAGCCGTGGGCGGGAATCCGGCGCTTCGGTTGACGGCTTACGCCCTTCAGCGCGCCTCGACCCCGATCGACTTCAGGCGCGCGCGGGCGAGCCGTGCCTCCTCCGACGCGGGGTGCTCGTGGATCACGTACTGGAGCTGGACGACCGCCTCGGCCTTCTGCCCGAGCTCGAGCAGCGCATAGCCCTTCTTCAGGAGCGCGGCCGGGGCCTTGTCGCTCTTGGGCCAGTCCTTCAAGAGTCGGTCGAAGTCGGCGATCGTTTCGCGGTGCTTCTTCTGCGCAAAGTGCGATTCTCCGATCCAATACTGGGCGTTGTCGGAGAGGTCGGTGTTCGGATAAGCCTCCAGGTACTCCTGGAATCCCTGGATCGCGAGTGCGTAGCGGCCCTTCGTGTAGTCCGCGTACGCCGTGTCGTAGAGCTCCGCGGGCCCGGCGGCGGGCCGCACGACGGCCTCCGGAGCAGACGGCCGCGTCGGGTTGGCGGTCGGCTCGCCGATGCGCGGCGACGCGGGGCTCGTCGAAGGCGAAGCCGGAGGCGCACCGGGCGGCATCGTGCTTCCCGGGGTAACCGTGGACGCCCCCCCGCGCATCCGCAGGAGATCGCCCTGGGTTTCGGCGATCTGCTGGGAGAGCTGTGAGAGCCGCCGGTTGGTGTCCTCGAGCTTCGCCTGGAGCCGCTCGATCTCGGTCGAGAGCTCGTCCAACTTGACACCCGTGTCGGCGTTCGACTTCAAGAGCTGCTGGGTCTGCGCGGAGACGCTCTCGTCCAGCTTCGCGACCTCTTCCTTGCTCGACGACTTGCGCTCGAGCGCCTGGATCTGGGACTCGATGTCGTTCATCTGCCGGTGCAGCCCCTCGATGTCTTCCGAAGACACGCACCCGACCGCGCCCACCAGGACGGCGAGCGCGGGGGCGGCGAGGAGCAGGAACGGCCGACGGGACGTCACGCTACTTGGCGGTGATGACGAAGTGGCCGCGCCGATTCTGCTGCCAGCAATCTTCCGTGGATTCCGTGCACGTGGGCCGCTCCTTGCCGTAGGAGACCGTCCGAATCCGGGAAGCTGCGACGCCCAGGGAATCGAGGTAGTCGCGCGCGGCGTTGGCGCGCCGGTCGCCGAGCGCCAGGTTGTACGCCGACGTTCCGCGCTCGTCGCAGTGCCCTTCGATCAGGACCTGGATCGAGGGATATTTCTTCAGCCACTCGGCGTTCGCCGAGAGAACGGAGCGCGCGTCGTCGCGCAGGTCCGACTGGTCGTAGTCGAAGTAGGCGTCTTTCAGGTAACCCCTCTCGTTCAACGAGGTGAGGTCCGCGGAGAGAACCTCCGCAGCGACGTCGGGGGCCGGAGCGGGGGCCGGCGGCGGCACACGCGTCTCGGTCGTCGGAGGCTCGACCGGCGGCCGCGCTTCGGCCGTCGTCGTCGGGGGCTTTTTCTTGCATCCCCCGGCGAATGGGAGGGTCGCCGCCACGACGAGGGCGACCGCGGCGAGCGGGATTGAGTACCTCTTCATACCTTCTCCTTGTCCATCAACAGGTTTGCGCCAAAAAGACCGGATGGGGCGCCGTCCCGAAATATAGCAAACAAAGCCGTGGGCCGTAAGCGGTGACCCGAATGGATGGACTCCGGGCCGTGGCCGACACTCCGGCTCACGTCACGGCGTCACGGCAGCCACGCCGGCTGAAGGTTGTTGCCGGAGTCGGTGAGCTGCCGCTTGTTCTGACCGTTCAAGTCCATGGTGTAGATGTGGGTGCGGCCGCCCCGGCGGGAGGAGTAAACGATCTTCTCGCCGTCCGGTGACCACGTCGGGTGCCCGTTCGATCCCTCCGCGGTGAGCTGAACCGTCTGGCCGGTGGCGAAGTCCATCAGGCAGATATTGAAGTCCCCTTCGTTGCGGCAGGCGAAGACGATTCGGGCGCCGTCAGGCGACCAGGCGGCCTCGTCGTTCCAGTTTCCGGCGAACGTCACCCTCCGCGCGCCGCTTCCCTCCGGGTCGACGACGTAGATCTGCGGAGTGCCGGACTGGTCCGACGTGTAGAGGATCTGCCTTCCCGCGGGCGACCACGCCGGGGACGCCTCGATCGCGCGCGTGGTCGTCAGGCGACGCAGACCGCCGCCGGCCGCGTTGACGGAGTAAATGTCGGTGTTGCCCTTCGACGAGCCTGCGAACGCGATCTGCGTCTCGTCGGGAGATAGCGACGGTGAGGCGTTGAGCTCGATTCCTGTCGGGACCTCCCGCTTTCCGCTCCCGTCTGAGTTCATGATCCAGATTTGCGGGAAGAGCTTCGCGTAGCTGGTGTAGACGATCTTGCCGGAGCGTCCCGCAGCGGGGTTGATCGCGAGCGACCGGACCGACGTGAGCTGCCGGACGCTGCGGCCGTCGAAGTCCATCGCATAGACATCTTTTGACCCGGCCCGATCGGAAACGAATGCGATCGTGGTCAAGAAGAGGCCGGTCTTGCCCGTGAAGTACTTGACGATGTCGTTCGCGACCGTGTGCGCGATCCGTTCGACGTACGAGACCCCGCCCGAGTACCGCCGCCCCAGGATCATCTTGCGGGCGGCGAGATCCCAAATCCGGGCCTCGATCGAGACCCGGTCTCCGGACACCTCGGCGCGCGTGTCGACGAGCACCTCCGCTCCGCCCGCGCGCCAGCGGTCCGCCGCGTCCTGGGCGGTCGGGTCGCGGAAGCCGGCGGGATAGTGGGCCGGGTCCGCGATGACGAACGCGCCGGAATACTCCAGGTCGGAGCGAAGCGTCGCGGTGAACGGATCCGAGACGCTGGATCTCATCGTCCCGGGAGCCAGGAGCTCGGGAACGGCGATGGCCGCCTTCCGTGCGGCCGGCTTGTTGATCGAGATCCAGAGATCCTGGTTCTGCTGACGCTGACCAACCTGCGCGCCCGCGAATACGGCGAGCAGGAGCAATACGGCAGACGCGGACAGGGCAACCAATGTTCGGCGCATTCGGGCTCCAATCGGGGAAGGGTTATTCGAATTTCAGATGAACGCCGAGCTGGCTGCCGCCGTACTCGGCGGGCAGGGGCGGCAGCGGCGAAGAAGAGATCACGGCGCGCAAGGCGGCGCGGTCCACGAACGGAAGCCCGCTCGATCGCTCCACCGTGGCGTCGGAAATCGTTCCGTCCTTTTCGATTCGAAAGTGGATGACCGGGGAGACCGAGCCCGCCTGAGCCGGCTTGAACCAGTTCATCCCGATCGCCACGAGCATCCGTTCGACGTAGTAGGAAAACTGGAATTCGGAATCGAACGCCGCCCCGGAGACCCCGACGTTGCCGCCCGCGCCGGCCGGCCCGCCCTCTCCTCCGCCCGAGCTCTCTCCCGCCGAAGGGAGGCTCACGTCAGGCGCCTTCGGGCGCTCGGCCGCCGGACGCGCGGGCGCGGTCTTCTTCTTGTCCTCGTCTTTCGCCGGCAGGAGCACGGCCTTGTCGGTCGGCGGCGGAGGGACGTCCTCGGGCGCGGGCTTCAGGATCTTCTTCGTCTCGGGAGGCGGCGCGGGGACGGGCGCCGGCGCCTCGCCGCCTTTCAACGACCCGGCCGGCATGAGGCGGACCGCGACCGCCCGCGGCGAGACGAACCGCACCGGGTGAACCATCGAAGACCAGACGAACGCCGCGACGATCGCCACGTGGAGAAGAACGGCGAGAAAGGTGCCGACGCCGAGCGGAAAGCGCTCCTTCCCGCGCTCAAAGATGATTTCGCCGACGGTGTCCACGGTATCGCTACCGCCGCCCCGCCGGCCGGGCACCGGACGTGTCGGTCACCATCCCGAGCCCCTCGATTCCCATCCGGTTCAGCAGGTCGAGCGTCTCGACGACGGTGCCGTAGGACAGCGAACGGTCCGCCTTCAGCAGGACGAATCGATCCTTGCGGCCGCGGAGGAAGCGTTCGAGGCGGTCCCGGAGCAACCCTCGGGCGACCGGAGTCTCGTTGATGTAGTAGAGCCCGTCCTTGGTGATGGAGAGGAGGACCGGGTCCTCCATCGTCGCGGGGAGGTTCGTCGTGGCGGTCTTCGGCAGCGCGACGGAGACTCCCTGGTGGAGCATGGGGGCGGTGACCATGAAGATGATCAAGAGCACGAGCATGACGTCGACGAGCGGCGTGACGTTGATGTCCGCCAGATGGTCGAATGGATCGCCGGTCTCTCTCTGAAAAGACATGCGGGGTCAGGTCTCCACTTGCCACATGGAGTCAGGCCTCCACTTGCCACTTCGCGCGGCGAAGTGGCAAGGGCGCTGCGGCTTAATCCACAGCTGCCGCGGCTCGTGAAGACCTGACCCGGCGGACTCATTACGTGAAGTTGCGCTCCGCCAGATTGATGAACTCCAGTGCGAAGTCCTCCATTCCCGCGCGCTGCTGACGGACCTTTCCCATGAAGTAGTTGTAGAAGATGAGCGCCGGGATGGCCGCGGCGAGACCTGCGGCGGTGTTGACGAGCGCCTCGGAAAGGCCGGGCGCAACGGCCACGATCGAGGTCGAACCAGTGGTGCCGATCGCACGGAAGGACTCCATGATGCCCCACACGGTCCCAAACAGCCCGATGAACGGGCAGGCGGCCGCCGTCGTCGCGAGGAACGTCATGTACTTCGTCAAGCGCGAGAGCTCGACGCCGATCGCCCTTTCCAGCGCGCGTTCGATTCCGGAGATGTTGCGGATCAAGAACCGCTGGCTCATCGTGACGCCGCTCGCTGTCGCGCCCGGGTCGTCCGGTCGGTTCGCCTTGACCTGAGCGTCGAGCTCGGCATAACCGGCCTTGAAGAGGGTCGAAAGTGGGGTTTCGGTGAGCTGGCTGGCGATCGTGCTGACCTCGGAAAAGCGCCGCGACTTGCGGAAGAAGTCGACGAACCTCGCGGACTGCCGGGAGACCCGTCGCAGGCGCACGAACTTCGCAAAAATGATGATCCAGGAGGCGAGGGAGAAAAAGAGCAGTATCCCGAGAACGACCTTCGCCATCGGTCCGGTCTCGAGGAAGAAGGAGAGGATGCCCTGCCGGCCTAGGTTTTCGACCGAGACGGCCTGAAACCCGGCGAAAATCATCAGGATCGAACGTAACATACGCACTGGAGTCGGTCAAAGACGAACGAGAATGCACAGTGCTCCAGTTCTCAGTTGAGAACTGACTGCTGACAACGGAGAACCTCTCGGGAATGGACTTCAGAAGAGAAGGCGTTTTTCGAGCCATGAGGTTTGCTCTGCGCCGGGCGATCGTCTCCGCGTTTGCGCTTGCGCTCGCTGTTTCGCTCGGCGCCGCGCCGCGGCCGAAGCCTCCGGTGCAGGGCCCGTCCGCGCCGCCTGCGACTTCCGCGCTGCCGGCGGCGGGACTTCCTTCGGACGGGCCCACCGAAATCTTCCCCGCCGAGAAGATCATCCCCGGCATGAAAGGGTACGGCTTTTCCGATCTCGGCGAGAGCAAGGGAATCCAGAGATTCGAAGTCGAAATGATCGGGACGTTGAAGCGCTTCGCGCCGAAGCAGGACCTCATTCTCGCGAAGGTGTCCGGAGCGGGGCTCGAGCACTCCGGCATCATCGCCGGCATGAGCGGAAGCCCGATCTACGTCGACGGCAAGCTCGTCGGAGCGCTCGCTTATGGCTGGCCCTTCTCGAAGGACCCGATCTGCGGGATCACGCCGATCCAGAGCATGCTGGACATCCGGCACGCTCCGCCCGCACCGCCGGTCCCGATCGGCGGTCCGGCCGCAAGGGCCGGGGAGCTTGTCTCGATGTTCGCCGAGCGGCGGTTCGCCGGCGCGTTGGACGTGCTCCTGACCCCCTTCAAGCGTTCGACGGCTACCGGAGCCATGGCCTCTCTTCCGATTCCGGTGTCATTCTCGGGAGGAACGGGCGGGGATCCGGGCTGGCTCTTCGGCCGCGTCGCTGAAGCGGCGGGCTGGGTGGCGGCGCCGGCCGGCTCTTCCGGTCAGGGCACCGAAAGCGGGGCGTCGCAGGAGACCTCCGTCCGGCCGGGGTCGTCTCTCTCGACTGTCCTTCTCTCCGGCGACATGCTGCTCGCCGCAACGGGAACGGTAACGTGGGTGGAAGGCGACTCGCTCCTGGCGTTTGGACATCCGTTTCTCTCGATGGGACCGATCGACATGCCTATGGCGCGCGCCGACGTCCTCACGGTTCTGCCGTCGGTGTACCGCTCGTTCAAGTTCGCCGACACCGGTCCGGTCTTCGGCTCCGTCACCCAGGACCGGTCGACCGGGATCCTCGGGACCTTCGGCACCCGCGCGAAGATGGTGCCGATCACCGTCCGCATCTCGTCTGAGGAATTGCCGGTCCAGACGTATCGCTTCGAGGCCGTTCACAACTCGATGCTGACTCCGGTGCTCGCGGCGATCGCGATCGATAACGTTCTGACGACGCTCGAAAAGAGAGCGGGCGAGCGGACTCTCGTGTGGAAGTCATCGATCCGGACGCCGGAGCGCGACGTGCGATGGGATACGGTCTTCTCCGGGCTCGCTGCGCGCGAGGAAGCGGTCATATCGCTCGCGCTGATCACGAATTACCTGATGGCGAACGAATTCCGGGATCTCCCGATCCTCGGTGTGTACGTCGAGATCGCGCACTCCGACCGGCTGCAGAGCGGACGGATCGTCAACGTCGAGCCGACGAAGGAGAGATTCCGCGCGGGCGAGCGGGTGCCGATCCGCGTCGACGTCGTCGACTTCCGCGGTGGATCGCGTCGGGTCATGCTGGATCTGGACGTTCCCCGGGATACG
>DASWIB010000037.1:0-2280 GCA_036397915.1 Thermoanaerobaculia bacterium
TACTTCGCGCCCGCGTTCGGGATCGACGAGGATCCCGTCACCGGCTCGACCCACTGCTGCCTCGCGCCGTTCTGGAGCCGGCGGCTCGGGAAGACCTCGTTCCGGGCGCGGCAGATCTCCGCACGCGGCGGCGAGCTGAAGGTCGATCTGGACGGCGACCGTGTCCGGCTCGGCGGTCAGGCGGTCACGGTTCTTCGCGCCGAGCTGCTCGCGTGAGGGCTTCGCGGTTCGGCTAGAAAGGTCCGGGCAGGCGATCGGATAGCACGGCCACCTCTTCCTCCGTCATTCCGTAGAGCGGCGGAACGGAGATTCCACGCATCCCCGCCATGAGATAGAGCTGGCCGCGGTGGTGCGCCTCGTGCTCGACCATCGCGCGCAGCCACTTCCAGACGGTGATCGGCGCGCCCGCGGGAGTGAGGCACTTCGACGTCAGGTCCTCGAGGGTGAGCGCGTCGAAGATCTCGAGCGCCTCCGCATGACAGCGATCCATGTATGCCCGAACGGCGTCGGGACCGCCGGCGAGCGCGGCGGAATGTCCCGGATAGGTGCTCGGTCGATGCTGCACCGTTTCGCCGTACATGTAGCGCTCGATGCCCGCGAGGTGGCGGAAGATATCGCCGAACGTGTACTTGCCGGGAAGGTGGGACCACTCGAGGTCTCCGGCAGGGAGCAGATCGAAGACGCGCACGGTGCGGGCGCGGAAGGTCTCCAGTAGTCGACGAAAGAGCGTGCGTCGAGGAACATCCGGACTATCCCGCTCCGCTCATCTCCTGGAGCATCTTGCGATCCGCTTCGAGCCTCGCCTGAAGCATCGCGGCGAGCTCCGTGAAGAGCGTGATGTTGCCGCCGACCAGGGTCTGAAGAGCTCCACCGACGGTTCCGACGATCGAGCGCGACCGCACGGTGATTCCGCGGACCACGCCGAGAGTACGGGTGACGCGAAATCCGTCGAGGGTGAACGTCGTAGTCGTCATCGCGGAGTTCATGCCCCGATTATCCTTCGATCGCTCACGCGCCGCCGCCGGCACTCGGTTTGAAGTTCGACACGTTTCCGACCCGGACCCATCGCCCGTTCCGCTTCTCGTAGAGCTCGATCCACGCGCTCACGAACTCGATCGGCTCGACGGCGCCGCTGGGAGTCGTCTGTTCGCCCCGAGCCTCGACCTGAACGATGACCCAGCCGAGCGAGCCGTCCGAGGAAACCTCGACGATCGGCGGGACTTTGTCGCGGTACGTCGTGAACCCGGTCTGCCGGAGGTACGGACCGAGCCGCTCGCGGCGAGATTTCCGATCCGGTCTCGTGATCTCGCCGCGGTTGGCGACGACGTAGTCGTCCTCCTCGGCCGCGAGAAGGAGATCGACGTTGCTTTCGCGATGGGCGCGCATGACTTCCTCGTGAAGCGCGAGGAGCCGATCCCCGTCGGACGACGCCCGACCGGCAGGCGTTGGGGTCGCGACGACGCTCAGTCCTTCCAGAGCGCGTCGCTGAACGTCGGGCTCCACCGGCTCGGGCGTCCCGCGCTCCGGCGCCTCGGCGTAGATGATCATCAACTCCTCGCGACGATTGACGTCCGGCACGTGGACGAGGCGGATTCGCACGGCGCCGTCCGGTACTTGATACCCGCGTTTTGCGAGGAACGCGCACATGGCGCCGCGGTCCGAATCGGGCTCGGCAGGCGCGTCCCAGCGCCGCACGTTGCGGCGGAAGGAGACGCCGCCGACGGTAACGGCTTCGTCCCGAGAATAGTCGTAGCTCTCGCCAATGCCGGGGAGGAGCTTTTCGAACTGAATCCAGTAGAGCCGCCGGACCGTGCCGGCCTTGCCGGGCGCGACGAAGAAATGCTGCTCCGCATCGGCCGTCTTGCGGAGGATGAACCGTTGACCGCCGACGTATCGAAACTCCTTTGAGAAGTGAAGCTCTCGGATCGGGCCCACGGCGACCGGAAGCATCTGCCCGACCGGGCGTCGAGTCAGAGGCGGAGACTCGCTCGTCGGCGGGACGACCCTGAAGCCGAGCAGCAGGAAGGCAATCGCCGGCACGGCTCGACTCATGGTTCCGCGAGTTTCATGACGAGCTCTTCGACGCCATCGGCCCCGCCTTCGCCGGAAACAATGAACCCGCTCTTTTCCAGGACGCGGATGGAGGCGACATTGTGTTTGGCGACGCGGGCGTAGAGGGGGCGCGTCTTGACGTGACCCAGGAACTTCGACAGTGCCCGGGTCGCGACCCCCCTGCCCCAATACTCTTTCCCGATCCAGTAGCCGACCAGCCGCTCGCCG
>DASWIB010000038.1:0-10933 GCA_036397915.1 Thermoanaerobaculia bacterium
GCCAGGCGTGCGTCGTCGCCTGCCAGGTCGAGAACAACGTCGCCCCCAGCAATCCGGGGATGGCCGCGAGCGGCCGCGAAATCTCCTGGCTGCGCCTGGTGCCATTCCAGGGAGGAGAGCACGGCACACGCCCCGAGCTGCGCCTCGTCCCGTTGCCGTGCATGCACTGTGAGCGTCCCCCGTGCGTCCGGGTCTGCCCCGTGGGCGCGACCGGGACCGATCGCGAGGGTCTCGTCGGGCAGATCTATCCCCGCTGCATCGGATGCCGGTACTGCACGACCGCGTGCCCCTACACCGTTCGCCACTTCAACTGGGATCGCCCGAAGTGGCCGGGGCCGATGGAGCAAGGTCTCAGTCCCGACGTCTCCGTGCGGCCGCGCGGTGTCGTGGAGAAGTGCACGTTCTGTCACCACCGCCTTCAGCGCGCGAAGGACCAGGCGCGGGCGGAAGGCCGGCCCCTGCGTGAGGCCGATTACGTGCCCGCGTGCGTGGAGACGTGCCCGGCGGAAGCGATGGCCTTCGGCGACCTCGACGATCCGAGGAGTGCCGTGGCGCGCCTGTCCGAAAGCCCTCGCGCCTTCCGGCTGCTCGAAGAGCTCGGGACCCGACCCAAAGTGATCTATCTCTCGAAAGGGGAATGGGGTGGAGAGATCTGACGTCGACCTGGACGAGAGGCTTCTTCGTCCGATCGAGCGGACCGGCCGGGCTTTCTGGATCGGCTGCGGAATCCTGATCGCGATCGGAGCGTGGGGCCTCTTCGCCTGGATCACCCAGCTGCGCCGCGGTCTCGCCGTCACCGGCCTGAACGTGCCGGTCTACTGGGGCCTGTACATCACGAACTTCGTGTTCTTCATCGGGATCAGCCACGCGGGAACGCTCATTTCGGCCATCCTGCGCCTCGCGCACGCCGAGTGGCGGCGATCGATCACGCGAGCTGCGGAAGTGATCACCGTCCTGGTGCTCTTCTTCGGCATGGGTTGCGTGATCCTGGACCTGGGCCGCCCCGACCGGGTGCTGAACGTGTTGAAGCACGGCAACTTCACGTCGCCGCTCCTGTGGGACGTGGCGTCGGTGGCTACGTATCTGATGGCGAGCACGATCTATCTCTACCTTCCGCTCATCCCCGACATCGCGATCCTGCGGGACCGCCTGCCGAAGCGGCGCTGGTTCTACCGGCCGCTGGCGCTCGGGTGGACCGGTTCGCCTCACCAGCGGAGGCTCCTCGACCGAGCGATCGCCGCGATGGCCGTTATCGTGATCCCGATCGCCGTCAGCGTCCACACCGTCGTCTCCTGGGTCTTCGCGATGACGGTGCAGCCGATGTGGCACTCGACGATCTTCGGCCCCTACTTCGTCGTCGGCGCGATCTTCTCGGGGATCGGCGCCATCCTGATCGCGATGGCGATCATCCGGAAGGCGTACCACCTGGAGAACTACTTGAAGCCGGTCCACTTCAACAACCTGGGGCTCCTTCTCCTCGTGATGGCTCTGCTCTGGTTCTACTTCACGTTCGCCGAGTTCCTCACGACCTACTACGGCGGCGAGCCGACGCACATGGTCGTGTTCCTCTCGAAGACGGAGGGAAAGTTCTCGCCATTCTTCTGGACCATGATCTTGAGCTGTTTCGTGATTCCGTTCGGTCTGCTCTGCAACAAACGGACGCGGGGCACGATCTGGGGACCGGTCGTGGCGTCCGTATCGGTGGAGCTCGGAATGTGGCTCGAGCGTTTCCTGATCGTCGTGCCGAGCCTCTCGAACCCCCGGCTGCCCCTGACGGCGGCCTCGTACTCGCCGTCGTGGGTCGAGTGGTCGCTGCTCGCGGGTTTCATCGCGACCTTCATCCTCCTCTACGTCCTCTTCACGAAGCTCTTCCCGATCGTCTCGATCTGGGAGATCCGCGAGGGGCGCGAGCGCTCGGTCTCGGAGGTCACCGAGCGCGTGCAGAGCTATCTGCCGGCGCTCGCGGAGGCGGGGAAATGAATCGCAGCGCGGGCCGGCTCCTGCGGTTCCTCTTTCTCGGACTCGCGGCCCTCCTCGCGACCGCGCGCTCCGCGCCGGGGGCGTTCGGAGACCCGATCCACGGGCAGTCGCTTTTCGTCGGGAAGAACTGCGTTCAGTGTCACGCGGTTCGGGGGACCGGCGGCCGCATCGGTCCCGACCTCGGCCGCACCGCGGGCAAGAGCTCGTTCTTCGAGCTCACCGCCGGAATGTGGAACCACTCGCCGGTGATGGCGCGGAAGATGAGCGAGGCGCAGATCGCGCGACCGTCGTTCGAGGAGGGGGAGCTCGCCGACCTGATTTCCTTCCTGTATTTCCTGAACTACTTCGACGAACCGGGTGATCCGAAGGTCGGGAAGGTGCTCTTCGCACAGAAGCACTGCATCCAGTGCCACCGGCTCGGTCGGGAGGGGGGCACTGCCGGACCACCCCTCGACCGGCTTCCCCGTGGCACTCCGCCGCTTTCGATCGCGCGCGACCTCTGGAACCACGGCCCCGTCATGATCCCGGCGATCCGCCGCATCGGGCTCGACGTCCCCAAGTTCGAAGGCAGCGAGATCGTCGATCTGTTCGCCTACCTGCGCGGCCGGGGAGCACGGCGCACGGCCCGCGAGTTCCGCTCCGCCGGAGATCCGGAGACGGGCCGCACTCTCTACACGAGCAAGGGGTGCGCCCGCTGCCATGCTCTATTCGGCGTCGGCCGTTCGATCGGTCCCGACCTCGGCCGGTCCGAGCTGCGGGGGAGCGTCACGCAGCTCGCGGGTCGCATGTGGAACCACTGGCCGGCCATGACCGAGGCCATGGAGTCCGTGGGCATGACTCCGCCCGCGTTCGTCGGAGACGAGATGGCCGATCTCTTCGCATACCTCTTCCTGTCGCGATATGAGGGGCGGCCCGGGAACGTCGCGCGCGGGAAAGCGATCTATCTCCAGCGCGGGTGCGCCGCCTGTCACGGTACGAACGGCGACGGCAACATCGGGCCGCCTCTCCGTAGCGCGACGACCGGAGAGACGAAGGAGCGCATCGCCGAGCGCATGTGGAACCACGCTCCGAAGATGGGCGACAAGATGAGCACCTACAGCGTTCCCTGGCCGCGTCTCGACTCCGAGGAGATGGCCGACCTCTTTGCGTTTCTCGCCGAGGGCTGGAAACAGTGAGGTCCGAACCTGCCGTCGCAACACCAATCGAGGAGAGTCGATGAAGATTCTTTCGCGTTCCCTGATTCTCGGGGTCGGCCTCGCGCTGCTTGCCGCGTCGGTGGCCGCTGTGCCCCCCTCCTACGTCGGCGCAAAGAAGTGCCGGGTCTGTCACATCAAACAGTTTCAGTCCTGGGAAAAAACCAGGATGGCCCACGCATTCGAGCTGCTCCGCCCCGGTGCCGCGGCCGCGGCGAAGAAGAAGGCCAACCTCGATCCACAGAAGGACTACACTCACGACCAGAACTGTGTCGGCTGCCACACGACGGGGTTCGGCCAGCCGGGCGGATTCGTCAGCCTCGAACAGACGCCGGAATTAGTCGGCGTGCAGTGCGAATCGTGCCACGGGCCGGGAAGTGAGTACATCAAACCGGGAGGGATGACGCTTCAGAACAAGGAATACCATCGCGCCGATCTGGTCAAGCTCGGGCTCGTCATCATCAGCGCGGATACGTGTACCTCCTCCTGTCACAACACCAAGAGTCCGTTCGTCTCGAAGGACTATGTCTTCGACTACGCGAAGCGGCGATCCGAGGGGACGCACGAACACATCGCGCTGAAGTATCCGCACTGAAAGGCCGGGACGGTCTCCCGCGGCCTCGCGCTCTGCGTCTTCGGCGTCTCAGTACACCGCGCGCCTCTGGAGCTTCTCCTTTGTAGCCAGGCTGAAGCGGGTCTCCACGGCCCCGCCCTCCAGAATGCGCGCGGCCATGTACTCGCCCACCGCCGGACCGTGTTTGAAGCCGTGGCTCCGAAAAGCCGACCCGGCGATTCGACTTGCCGTGATGCCTTCGCACCACGAGGAGCGCGAGCGATCCCGAGTTAGGATGCGCGCCACGATCCGCGGTACCAGTCAACACATCCAAAAAGGAGGAGACATGAAGACAAGGACGATTCCGATCACTCTGATGGCGCTCTTTGCCGGCGTTGCGGTGTGCTTCGCCGCAGACGTGAACATGGGAAGGTGGAGACTGAACGAAGCCAAGTCGAAGTTCGCCGCGGGGGCGAGAAAGAACCACACGGTCGTCTACGAGGCCGCCGGCGACGACGTGAGGATCACCGTGGACGGCATCGATCGGGAGGGCAAGCCGGTACACAACGAGTGGACCGGGAAGTTCGACGGCAAGGACTATCCGGTCACCGGCGATGCGAGTGAAGACGCGCGCTTCTACGAGAGAATCGACGATCGCACGCTAACGTTCACGAGCAAGAAGGAGGGCAAGGTGACCGTGACCGGTCGCGTCGCCGTCTCGGCCGACGACAAGACCCGCACCGTGACCACGAGCGCAACGGACTCGAAAGGCAAGAAGATCTCGAGCACCGCGGTATACGACAAACAGTAGCCTGGAGGAGCGGGGCCTGAAGCGGCGCGCCCTTGGCTAATCGATCCAGCGGGCGAGAAAGAGGTTCGTCTCGCGCCCCTTCGGGTTCGCGCGGTTCGAGCCCCAGACCAGCCACTTCCCGTCGGGGCGGAACTGAGGAAAGCCGTCGAAGCCGGGCGCGGTCGTCACGCGCTCGGCGGCGCCGCCGTTCTTGTCGATCAGGAAGAGGTCGAACTCGCGACCGTCGGACGATCCGGCGTTCGAGCTGTAGATGATCCGTTTGCCGTCCGGGTGGAAGCAGGGGCAGAAGTTCGCTCGCCCATTCGATGTGAGCGCACGCGCGCTCGTGCCGTCCGCCTTCGCGAGGAAGAGCTCGAGCGCCGTGGGACGCACGAGACCCTTCGAGAGGAGATCGCGGAACTCGGCGAGCGCGGCTCCGGTCGGGCGGCTCGCCCGCCACACGATCTCCGAGCAGTCGGGGCTGTAGAACGCACCGCCGTCGTACCCGGGCGTGTTGGTCAGGCGCTTCACGCTTCCGCTCTCGGTCATCTCGTAGAGATCGAGATCGCCGTCGCGCGCGGAGGTGAAGACGAGCTTGCCGCCCTTCGGGCACCATGTCGCTTCGGCGTCGTAGCCGGGCGTTTGCGTGAGACGGCGCTTCTCGGAGCCGTCGGGCTTCGCCTCGTAGAGGTCGTATCCGTCGTACACCGCCCAGACGTAACCTTTCGAGCGATCGGGCGGAGCCGGACACTCCTCTCCCGCCGCCTCGGTAGACGCATAGACGATGCGGTCGCCCTGCGGGAAGCGGAAGTAGCCGCAGGTGGTGCGTCCTTTTCCGCTCGAGACCCGCCTCGTCTCTCCCGTCGCGAGGTCCATCACGTACTGTTGATCGCAGGAGGCGCCGGGGGGCGTCGCCTGGTAAATGAGCTTCTTTCCGTCGGGCGAGAAGTACGCCTCCGCGTTCTCGCCGCCGAAGGTGAGCTGGCGCACTTCGGTGAGATGCCGTTCTCCGTCGAACCTCGGCTCGAACGGTTTGCCGGCATCGAACGCGGACGGCGGCGTCGCGCCGGGAGTCGAAGGGGGAGTCGGATGCGCGGGAGCGGCCGCGCCCGGTTCGTTTCCCCGCCGCTCGCCGAGTGTCGCACGCAGAGTGATCCGCTGGCCGGTGCGCAGCACGACGACGTCGACCGTCTCCCCCGGCTTGTGGTCCTGGAGCGCGAAGGTCATGTCGTAGAGGTTCTCGATCTTCGTGCCCGCCATCTCGACGATGCGGTCGCCGCCCCGGATTCCCGCGAGAGCCGCGGGGCCGCCCGGCCGCACGTCGCCCAGGAGCACGCCGCCTTTCGAGTCTTCCATCGCGCGGTAGTCCGGGATCGTCCCGAGGTAGGCCCCGTAGCCGCGGCTGTCCCCCTGCATCGCGGGGGCCGCGGCGGCGATCGCGTACGTCGGGGAGAGCGTTCCGAGCGCCAGGCGCTCACCGAGGCGCGCCGTCATCTCGGCCACCCGCGCGCCGCCGGCAAAGTTGAGCGAATCGGTGTCGTCCTCCGGCGTGTGATAGCGCTCGTGCGCTCCCGTGAAGAAGTGGACGACCGGGATCTTCGCCGCGTAGAAGGCGGTCTGATCGGACGGGCCGTAGCCGTCCCCCTTCGAGGTGAGCTTCAGGCCGAGCGGCTTCGCGGTGGAGTCGAGCGCGGCGGTCCACTCCGGCGCCGACTCCGCGCCGAAGGCGATCAGCTGATCGTCGCGGAGCTGCCCGACCATGTCCAGGTTGACCATGGCCCGGACGCCTTCGAGAGGAACGGGCGCGTGCGCCACAAAGTACGAAGAGCCGGCGAGTCCGACTTCCTCTCCCGAAAAGAGCACGAAATAGACCGTACGGCGATTCGCAACGCTCCGAACGAGCTCTCGGAGCCGCTTCGCCGCGGCGAGTACGGCCGCCGTTCCCGAAGCATTGTCGTCCGCGCCGTTGTGGATCGCGCGTTCGTTCGGCTTCATCGAGCCGTTGCCGCCGTACCCCAGGTGGTCGTAGTGTGCTCCGATCACGATCGTCTCGCTCGCTCGCTCGCCCTTGCCGGGGAGCTTCGCGGCGACGTTGGCCGTCTGCGCGTATGTCGCGTCGAGCGCGACGCGGCCCCTCACCTCGACTCCGACCGAGCCGACGGACCGAGGTTTCACGTCCCGGTCGACCGTCCTCTGGAACTCGAGGAGGTCGATCCGGGCGCTCTCGAGCCACTTCGAAGCGAGCGATCGCTTGACCTGGATCACCGGGATGCCGGCCGCGCTCTCCGGGCCGTCGTTCGCGAGCACCGGGAGCCGGTCGTGCTCCTCCTGGAGCGGACCGGTCACGAAGACGACCGCAACCGCCCCGAGCTCGCGCGCCCGGTGGACCTTGTACCGGATCGCCGACCAGCGGCTCGGTCTCCGGCCGTCGAATCGCGAGGCTTCGTCCTTCTCCTGCGGCTCGTATCGCAGCATGAGCGCCACCTTGCCGGAGAGCTCCACGGCCGAGAGCTCCTGATACGAGAGCGGCGGCGCTTCGATTCCGTAGCCGACGAACGCGAGCTCGCCGGAGAACTCTCCGGAGCTCGAACAGGCGAGCGGCGTCCAGTCCTCCAGCGAGGCCCCGGCGAGCTCGTTGCCGGAGGCCTCTCGAACGCCGGTCTTGACGGGGAAAGGCTGGCGGTAGCTTCCCGCGAAGGCCGGCTCGAGTCGCAGCTCCTTCAGCCGTCGCTCGATCCAGTCCGCCGCGCGACCGATCCCTCGCGTCCCGAGCCCGCGCCCCTCCATGTCGTCGGACGCGAGCGCTCGGACGTCCCTTTCGAAATGCGCGGTGAGTTCCGGGTCGACGGTTCCTCGGGTCGCCGGGGGACCGGTCGCCGTCGACAGAACGACCGCGACGGCCGCGACGAAAGCCTGTGTCGGCTTCAAGCGAGCGAGAACCCCTTCCCTCGAGTCCGCGAGGGTATCGCACCGCCCGGGAGGCTCATAAGCGTGCCCGGTGGAGCCGGAGCGCGTTGCCGACGACCGACACCGAGCTGAAGCTCATCGCCGCGGCGGCGATGATCGGAGAAAGGAGCAGCCCGAAGAACGGATAGAGGACGCCGGCGGCGATCGGGACACCGAGCGCGTTGTAGATGAACGCAAAGAAGAGGTTCTGCTTGATGTTGCCCATCGTCGCCCGCGACAGTCGCCTTGCCCGCACGATGCCGCCGAGATCGCCCTTGACCAGCGTCACGCCGGCGCTCTCCATCGCCACGTCGGTTCCGGTCCCCATGGCGATCCCGACCTGCGCTTGCGCGAGGGCCGGCGCGTCGTTGATGCCGTCGCCGGCCATCGCGACCGTGCGGCCTTCCGTCTGGAGCTTCTTCACCGTCGCGGCCTTCTGATCCGGCAGGACTTCGGCCATGACCTCGTCGAGACCGAGCTTTCTCGCGACGGCTTCGGCGGTCGTTCGGCTGTCGCCGGTGACCATTACGAGCCGAAGTCCTTCGGCGTGAAGCTCCCGGATCGCCGCGGGAGTCGTCTCTTTGATCGGGTCGGCCACTCCGACGAGGCCGGCGACTTTTCCGTCGATCGCCACGAACATCACCGTCTGACCGTCGCCGCGTAGAGACTCGGCGGTCTTCGCGAGGTCACCCGGATCCACACCCAGGTCGGCGAAAAGGGCCCGGTTACCCAGGGCCACGGAGTGTCCTTCGACGCTCCCGCGGACGCCTTTTCCGGTGACCGACTCGAAGGATTCCGCCCTCGTGAGGGGTACCCGGCGCTCCTCCGCTCCGGCGACGATTGCCGCCGCCAGCGGATGCTCGCTGCCCCGCTCGAGGCTCGCCGTGAAACGGAGCAGCACCTTCTCATCGACCCCGGGCGCGGGGCTCACGCTCACGAGCCGCGGCCTCCCCTCCGTGAGAGTACCGGTCTTGTCGAAGACGAGCGTGTCCACCTTGCGGAGCACCTCGATCGCCTCGGCATTCTTGAAGAGCACCCCGGCGGTTGCCCCCTTTCCCGTGGCGACCATGATCGACATGGGTGTCGCGAGGCCCAGCGCGCACGGACAGGCGATGATCAATACGGCGACGGCGTTGACGAGGGCATGCGCCATCCGCGGCGTGGGCCCGACGAGTGCCCAGACCGCGAACGTGACGATTGCGATTCCGACGACCGCCGGAACGAAGTAACCCGCGACGACGTCCGCCAGCTTCTGGATCGGCGCCCGGCTCCTCTGCGCCTCCGCGACCATCCGAACGATCTGCGAGAGGAGGGTCTCGGCGCCGACGCGCTCCGCGCGCATCACGAGAGCACCGGTGCCGTTGACGGTGGCCCCGATCACGCGGTCGCCGGGATTCTTCTCGACCGGGATCGACTCGCCGGTGACCATGGACTCGTCCACGGCGCTCGATCCTTCGAGAACCACGCCGTCGACCGGGACCTTTTCGCCGGGCCGAACGCGCAGCCGATCTCCGGCCCGAACCTGATCGAGCGGAACGTCCTCCTCGGCGCCGCTCTCGGAGAGTCGCCGCGCGGTTTTGGGCGCCAGCCCGAGCAGCGCCCTGATCGCCGCGCCGGTCCGGCTTCGGGCTTTGAGCTCCAGGACCTGTCCGAGGAGCACGAGCGTGACGATGACCGCCGCGGCCTCGAAGTACGTCCCGACCTCGCCGTGCTCGTTCCGAAAGGACTCCGGAAAGAGTCGGGGCGCGAGCGTGGCGACGACGCTGTAGGCGTAGGCGACCGCGACCCCGAGACCGATCAGCGTGAACATGTTGAGCGCGCGGTGGACCACGGAGCTCCACGCGCGGACGAAGAAGGGCCACCCCCCCCACAGGACGACCGGCGTCGCGAGCGCCAGCCCGATCCACGGGATCGCCCGCGGGGGAAGAGCTCCTTCGAGCGGTTGGCCGGGCAGCATCTCGGCCATCGCGGCGGCGACGAGCGGAATCGTGAGCGCGGCGGAAACGCGGAACCGCCGGCGCATGTCGGTGAGCTCGGGGTTCTCCTCTTCCTCGAGCGACACCGTCCGCGGCTCGAGCGCCATCCCGCAGATCGGACAGTTGCCCGGAGCGTCGCGGACGATCTGCGGGTGCATCGGACAGGTCCACTCCACGCGGGGGCCCGGTGGAGCCGATGGGGCGGCGGGCTCGAGCGCCATTCCGCACTTGGGACACGGTCCCGGCGCATTCGCGCGAACCTCCGGGTGCATCGGGCAGGTGTATTCGCCCGCCGGCGCGGTCTCTGTCGAGACACCGTGACCGGCGTGGGCCGCGTCCCGATACCGCTTGGGCTCCGCGAGGAACTTCTCGAGGCACCTCGCGTTGCAGAAAAGGAACGTCTTTCCTTCGTCGGTCGTTCGATGCGGACTCCCCGGTCGAACGGTCATTCCACACACCGGGTCGATCTGCGCAGCGGCGAGTCGTTCCGACTTCATCTCACCTCTCGGAAACTCTCTTATCTTGCACGAGGAAAGCCCAGTCTTGCACGAGGAGAGGAGAAGCCGCGGGAGAGAGATCATGAGTGTGGCTGTTGACCTTCTCCATCGCGTTCACGTCCGCCGAAAAGACGTATGTCCTCCGCGTAAGGATCGTTTCGCGGTCCCTCGAAGCGGACCGTGACCTCCGATTCGTTCCGAGGAGAAGCCCGGCGTCAGTCGCCGGTTTCCGACGACAGGACAGAAGCTGTTCTCAGATCAGGAGCGGAACACTCAGAGGGGACGAGACCCTGTCGCCAGGAGAACCGCGAGCGAGAGCAGTCCGATGAGTCTTTTCGCCGTCTCTCAGGCGCCGACGTGCGGGGACATCTCCGCGCGCGCGGGGGGCGGCATTCCGCCGATTGCGATGATCTCGATCTCCGGCGGCTCGACGATGTGCTTCTTCACGCTGCACTGCTCCGTCGCGCGCACGATGGGCTCACGGTACCGCGCGGGGAAGCCGGGCGGCAGATGGAGCTCGATCGAGACGCGGGACACGCGTTTCGTGACGGGGTCCCGCTCGGCCGTGAGCTTCAACCCCATGTCCGCAGTCGGAAGACCGCGGGCCTGGCAGAACCGCAAGGCGTAGTAGGCCGCGCAAGTGCCGATGGAGGCGAGAAAGAGATCGAAGGGGGACGGCGCCGAGCCCCGGCCCCCGGCCGTCTCCGGTTGGTCCGTCCGGACCGTGAAGCCGTCGAGGTCCGCCTCGACCGCGAGGCCGCCGGGAAAGTGAATGTTCATTTCCATGAAATGAGGAAACCTCTTCCGGCGGCTTTCGGCATGATGCAAGCGCATCATGCCGTCTCTCCCGGCCGACCCCTACATTCATGTCGTATGTTTTCACCCGTCGAGCTCGAGATCGAGCTCTTCTGCCGCGGGATCAAGATCGATCGCACCTGCGAGCTCGGGATGGACGCGCGGCGGATCGCTCGGACGCGCGCGGGCCTGGGATCCGGACT
>DASWIB010000039.1:0-26698 GCA_036397915.1 Thermoanaerobaculia bacterium
CCACCGGTGTCGAGGCCCGAAAGCGCCATCCCGACGGCTCCCTCCGAGTACTCGATCGGGTTCAGCTCGTCGCGAATCTCGTAGCCCGGACCGCCATTCCCGGTTCCGGTCGGGTCACCGTCCTGGATCACGAAGTTCGGCACGACACGATGGAACGTCGAGCCGTTGAAGAAGCCCCGATGCACGAGCGAGGTGAAATTCACGACGGTCAGTGTTGCTGCCGACCCGGCAAGACGGACTCGGAAAGCGCCGCGCGGGGTCTCGACCGTCGCCAGCCACGGCTTCTTCGCCTCCGCAAGAAGAGAGAGATAGTCGGCCGAGCTTCGCGACGGCTTGAACTCCGGCGGCGGAAGAGCGGCAGCGTCTGCCCGAAAGTTCCGCTTGAGAGAGCGGCGGGCAAGCCGTGCCACGACGGGATTCGGATGGCGGTAGGCGGCCTCGACGAGTGCCTGGGCTCCCGGTTCGCCTCGCAGCTTCTCGGCCGCGGCGATCACCGCGATCGGAACGTCGGGCTCGCGCACTGCCGCGGCCTTCGCGAGTACATCCGAGAGGACCGGGATCACCGAGCCGTTCGCCGCTCGGGTGAGCGCCTCGATCGCATGAGCGCGCACGCCCGCGTCCGAATCGCTCAACGCCGCCAGCACGAGCGGGCGGTGTTGCGCGACCGCTTCCGCCGTGCGCAGGCTCGAGAGGACTGCTCCCCGCACCAGAGGATCGGGATCAACCGCAAGCTTCGACCTCAGCGCTGCCGCCTTCGCCAACGTGAGATATCCGAGCGCCTCCGCGGCTGCCGCCCGGAGCGGGGCCTCCGTCGAACGGGCGGCGGTCTCCAGAGCGGGGAGAGCGTTGTCGCGCAGGACGGCCGTCGCCGAGAGCAATGCGACCTGGCGGCGCTGCCCTGTTCCGGTGGTCGCGATGGACCAGAGGCGGCGGAAGACGTCGCGGTCAGCGCCGGCGAACTGGCGCATGAGCGTCAGCGCGGGCACGGCGAGACTCGGGTTCGCGTCTCCCGCGAGAGAGAGAACGCGCGCGATCCGCTCCTTTCCGGCGGCGGTTCCGGGATTCTTCTCGAGGATCGCTTCCAGGGCCACGAGCGCGTTGGTGACGAGCGGCGGCTTTCCGCTGTCGAGCGCGGCGAGGAGAGGCTCGAGCGACTCCCTTTTCGCGAGGATGCCGAGCGCGTGCGCCGCGTACGCCGCAATGTCGGCATCGCTGTCGGACAGCGCCGTCGTCAGCGCGGGGAGTGACGTCTCGAGCGGCTTGCGCGCGATCGCGTAGACTGCACCGAAGCGGACGCGGGCGTCGGGGTCGTTCGCAAAGCGCAGCGCCGCCTGCTCAGTCGCCGGCGCGGAGAAGCGCCAGAGCGACTGCAGGATGGTCGCGCGCGGCTCGGGCGACGCGGCCTTGTCGACCGCGGCGACGAGCGCGTCTTGACCGTCCCCGCGTCCGAGAAACCCGACCGCCTTCGAGGCGGCCTGGATGACGGAGCTGTCCCGGTTCGAGAGCAGGGGGATGAGCTCGGACGTCAGCGTCGGGTCGCCCATGATCTGGCCCCCGAAAGCCGCGGACCTCTGGACGTCGGCCTCACGATCGGAGAGGAGAGCGACGAGAAGTGCACGGCCTCGCGGGTCGGCGATGCGTCCGAGCGCCAGAGCGGCCTGCGCACGGATGGCCGGGTCGCTCGAACGCGCGGCCGACTCCAGGGTCGACGGGTCGAAGGCGCGACGGTCCTCGAGCTCGAGCAGGGCGGCCTCGGCTTCGACGGGCCCGGCAAAGGTCTTGAGCGGAGGAGGAGGAGGAGGAGGAGCGCCCGGCGTCGCCGGAGCGCTGCCGCAGCGCACGAGCATCCCGGCAGCCAAAGCGGCGGCGAAAAGACTCCACGCACGTCGAGAAATCATGACCGCGCCCTTTCTATCCAACGGGGAAGTGCGCAAATTATACGGGACGGGGGGTCAGGTCTGGGGTCAGGTCTTCACTGATACGGAAGGCATCCGACAGGAGAAAGTGCCCTTGCCATCATCGCGAAGCGATGTGGCAAGTGGAGACCTGACCCTGCATGTGGCACTTGCCATCATCGCGAAGCGATGTGGCAAGTGGAGACCTGACCCCCGATGTGGCAAGTGGAGACCTGACCCTTCACGCTCCAATCAACAACCGGTCGCCGAGCATTCCCGGGAGGCCGGCGCGATGGATCTTCTCCCGCGCCTTTTCGACGTCGTAATGGACTCGCTCGAAGGTCACGATGCGCTCGGCGGTGTCGTAGAACGCGAAGGAGGCGTCCGGATTGCGGTCGCGCGGTTGACCGATCGACCCGGGGTTGATCAGGTACCGGCAGTCGCGCTTCAAGCGGATCCGGACGCTGTCGCCCCGGACGACGTCCACGCGAATTCCGTGGGGCTGGAGCGTGAACACCGAAGGAATGTGGCTGTGCCCGAAGAAGCAGACGCTCGCGTCGGAAAAAGTGAAGTTCAGGTACGCGTCATAGTCCGAGAAGATGTACGCGTCCTCGTCGCGCGGAGACCCGTGGCAGATGACGAACGCGGCATCGACCTCGATCGGCCCGATCGGCAGCCCCTCGAGAAAACGCCGGTTGAGCGGAGAGAGTCTCTCGGTCGTCCAGCGCGCCGCCTTGAGCGCGATTGGGTTGAAGAGTTCGCCGGAGTCGAGCCCGCAGACGACTTTGTCGTGGTTCCCGCGGATCATCGCCTTTTGCTTCCGAATCTTGTTCACCCGCTCGATGACGGCGTTCGGGTCGGCGCCGTAGCCGACGAAGTCTCCGAGGATGACGACCCGGTCGTATTTCCGGCGCTGGACGCGAGAGAGAACGGCCGAGAAAGCCTCCTCGTTCGAATGGATGTCGGAAAGGACGAGATAGCGCATCGCGGAAAAACCCGGCCGTCGCGATGCCGCCCGCGGCCGTCCGACCGCGGGTCGGACCACCGGCGTCAGCTCTCGAGTTTCGGACCTCCCAGCTCGCGCCGGTCATAGACGGCGGAGAGCACTCTGTCTGCGGACTCCTGGACCGACTCGCGTCCCGTCAGGGAAACTCGGACCGGTGCCATTCTATAGAAGGGCTCCCGCTCGGCGAAGAGCCGGGCGGCCTGGTCGACGCTTACGAACAGCGGCCGGTCCGTCTTGCCCGCGAGGCGCGCTCGCAGCACTTCGAACGGCACGTCGAGAAACACGGCCGTGCCGAGAAGACCGATCGCCCGGCGGTTCCGCTCGTGCACGAAAGATCCGCCGCCCGTCGAGACGACGGCGTCGCGCAGCGCTTCCGTGCCCTCCAGATAGGCCGACTCCCGCTCACGGAACGCGGACTCGCCGAAGGCGTCGAACAGCGCCCGGATCGTGAGCCCCGACGTCCGCTCGATCTCGGTGTCGAGGTCCACGAACGGGACGCCGAGCCGTTCGGCGATCCGCCGCCCGACGGCGGTCTTGCCGCTTCCCATGAAACCGACGAGATAGATGCGCCCGGGTGGCGAACGCCGGCGGGCGCGGTCGAGTAGCCGACGCGCGTTTTCTTCGAGCCGCCCGCCTGTGGCCAGTGCTCCAATCGTCGCCGCCGAGTCGGCGCCGGCGTCGAAGACCGCGTCGAGACGCTCTTCGGTGATTCCGCCGACCGCGACGAGCGGCTTCGTCTTCTCGCGCGCGACCGCGGCGAGCGGTTCGACGCCGCCGGCGGGCCGCGCCGGCTTCGTCGGACTCTCGAACACGGGCCCGAACGCCACGTAGTCGCAGAAGGTATCCGCAAACGCCTCCCGCGCCGCCGCGAGATCGTGCGTGGAGACTCCGAGGTGCGCGCCGCTCGCCAGAAGCGGCCGGGCGGCGGCCGGCGGGAGGTCGTCCTCCCCGACGTGGACGCCCACGCCCGCGAGCCGCGCGACGTCGACCCGGTCGTTGACGATCACCGTCGCTCCGAAATCCCGCGCGCGCCGGTCGGCCGCCTCGACGGCTTCCAGGAGCTCCCGGTCGGGGAGATCCTTCTCTCGGACCTGGAGCAGGCGAATACCCGCCGAGAAGAGCCGGTCGGCGATCGAGACCGGGTCCGAAACGCCCGAAGCGGCGCGATCAGTGATGGCGTAGATGGGAGGGAGCTTGAGGTTCAAGCCGGTCAGGACGCGGCGGCGAACCGCTCCATGAACCGGGTGGAAAGCCGGCCTTCGAGAAAATCGGGATCGTCCAGGATCCGTCGGTGCATCGGAATCGTCGTCTTCGTTCCTTCGATGACGAAGAGATCGAGTGCACGCCGCGCCCGCGAGATCGCCTCTCCTCGGGACTGGCCCCTCACGACGAGCTTCGCGATCAGTGAGTCGTAGTGAGGCGGAATGACGTAGCCCTGGTACGCGGCCGTGTCCACGCGCACGCCCATCCCGCCGGGCGGGTGAAACGCGGTCAGGCGGCCCGGCGCGGGAGCGAACGTCACGGGGTCCTCCGCGTTGACGCGGAACTCGATCGCGTGTCCGCGCGGAATGAGCTCGCGCCCGGCGAAGGAGAGCGGCTGCCCGGCGGCCACCGAGATCTGCTCCTTGACCATGTCGACCCCCGTGACCTCTTCGGTGACCGGATGCTCGACCTGGAGCCGGGTGTTCATCTCCATGAAATAGAAGCGGTCCTGCGAGTCGAGCAGGAACTCGATCGTACCGGCGTTCGTGTAGTTGACCGCCTTCGCGGCCGCGATGGCCGCCGCTCCCATCTGGCGCCGCAGCTCGGGGGTCAGTGCCGCCGAAGGCGCTTCCTCGATCAGTTTCTGGTGCCGTCTCTGGATCGAGCACTCCCGTTCTCCCAGGTGCTGGACGTGCCCGTGAGAGTCACCGAAGATCTGGAACTCGATGTGGCGCGGAGCCTCGAGATATTTCTCGAGATATACCTCCGAGTTGCCGAACGCCTTCTCCGCTTCCGCCCGCGCGGTCTCGTAGCCGCTCGAGAGCTCGCGCTCGTCTCGCGCGACGCGCATCCCGCGGCCGCCCCCTCCGGCCGAAGCCTTGAGTATGACGGGGTAACCCGCCTTCCGAGCGAACGCGAGCGCCTCGTCCACCGACTCGAGCGCGCCGGGTGATCCGGGCACGGTCGGAACGCCGGCCGCCGCCACTGTCCGGCGAGCCAGCGATTTGTCTCCCATCTTCCGCATCGCCTCCGGCGAGGGTCCGATGAAAGAGATGTGGCAGTCCTGCAGGATCTCGGCGAAATAGGCGTTTTCGGACAGGAAACCGTAGCCGGGATGGATCGCGTCGGCCTCGGTGATCTCGGCCGCCGAGACGATTGCCGAGATGTTCAGGTAGGACGCAGCGGAGGGATAAGGGCCGACGCAGACGTCCTCGTCGGCGTAGCGGACGTGCAGCGCGTCGCGGTCGGCTTCACTGTAGATGGCCACCGTCTTGATGTCGAGCTCGCGACACGCAGAGATGATCCGGAGCGCGATCTCGCCCCGGTTCGCGATCAGGATCTTTTTGAACATCGTCAGCCGTCAGCCACTAGGTGACTGTCCGAGTAATCTTAGCGGGGGACCTTGCGGTCCCCCGAACCCCCTGGCGTTCCGTCAGCCGTAGCACGCGAAACTCCGCTGACGGCTCCGCGCTCACAGCTTTCGGCTCACGGCTTATGCGGCCAGTCGGATTCCGAACAGTTTCTCCCCGTACTCGACGGGCTGACCGTTGCGGGCGTAAACGGCGACGATCTCGCCTTCGACGTCGGACTCGATCTCGTTCATCAGCTTCATGGACTCGATGATGCACAGGACCTTACCCCTGGAGACCCTCTCGCCGACCTCCGCGAACGGATCCGCCTCCGGCGATGGCGCGCGGTAGAACGTCCCGACGATCGGAGAAACGACGAGGTGGACTTCTTCGGATTCTTGCGCCGGGGGCGCGGACGCCGCCGTCGCCGCCGGGAGAGCCGGTGCGCCGGCCGCTGCGACGGTGGCCAGCTCGGAAGGGGCGCTCGAGATCGCGGGCCGGATCCCCTCGATGC
Organism: Thermoanaerobaculia bacterium; assembly: GCA_036397915.1. Taxonomy (GTDB): domain Bacteria; phylum Acidobacteriota; class Thermoanaerobaculia; order UBA5066; family Gp7-AA6; genus Gp7-AA6. Next base: position 5,968 of record DASWIB010000039.1, read on the forward strand.
GTAGCCGAAATCCCGTGCGCTCGATCTCGATGCCGGAAAGGCCCCGCTCCGAGACCAGATCGATCAACTCCTTGATTTCCTTGAACGAGAGCATCGGTTAAAGGAGCTCCTTTTCGAGGGCCGCTGCGGCCTTGCGCAGCTCGAAGCGGCCGCGCCCGAGGTTGCCCTCCCGGGCCAACAGTAGCAGCAGATAATACTCCCCGGTCACTCTCGAGATGACCGTAATCGCGCCATCGGCAACGGTCGCGACCTCCCGGACCACCCCCGCTCCCGCGGCCGATCCGGCGCCACGCGCCGCCTTGAGGAGCCCTCCCATCTCCGCCGCAAGGCTCTCGATCGAAAGCCCTTCTGCCGATGCCCAGGTCTCGACAGGGATACCGTCGGCGCCCACGAGAGACACCGCCCGTGCTCCCTCCACACGGTCTGCGATTCGGCGAAGCGTTTCGGTGAAAGCAGCCATGAAAAGTCGGGAATCGGTAACTCGAGGTCGGAGTCGGCGTGATTGCGGCGCCCGGGCTTATCGATTCCCGATTCCCGATTCCCGATTTCCGGCATTCGTTCGTATCACGGCGAGCCACTCGTTCAAAATCCGGATCTTCCCGAGCCGCCGCTCGCGGCCCGGATCGCCGGTGGGCAGCGGAGGAGGAGGCGGTGCGGCCGAACGGCGGGCCGCGTCGTCGCGAAGACGACGGAGCTCCTCGTTCGAGGGGTCGGCCGAGAGAAGCTCCCGATACAGCCCGACGGCCTCGGAGTAGTGTCCCTGTTCGAAATACAGGTCGGCGAGAGTTCTCCCGGCCGAATCCTTGGAACTCACCGAGGCGGGCGCCGGCAGATCGCCGGCCGGCGCGGAATCGCGCGGCTCCTCCGGCGGCGGAGGAGGGGCGGGCTCGACGGGAGCGGGCGCCGGCGGCGTCTCGAACGGCCAGGTCGCCTCCGGGAGCCGGATCTTTCGCGTGATGGTCTCACCGTCCCGGGTGGAGCCGAGCGCGTCGAGCGACAGGTCGCGTGAGGGAATCTCGAGCGGCTCGGACGCGATCGGAACCGGACCGGAGGGACGCTCGTAAGCGATCCCGCTGATCTCGAACGGATCCATGGGTTTCGGCTGCGGGAGGCCACCGCCCTGGGCGGCGGACGCCCGCAGGGACTCCATCCGGGCGATCGGAGTCGCCAGGGAAGCCGCCGGCTCGGTCGGCGCCGGCGGGAAGGCGGGCGGCGGCGGGGGCGCGGAGTCGCCCGCAGACTCGCGGGGAGGAGGACCGGGGGCCTCGGCCTCGAGCTTCGCGATGACGGCGTCCAGTCTCCGATCGCCGGAGATTGCCCGGTATCGAAGGTACCGCTTGAGCGCCTCGACCGACTCCCCCCGGGAGAGATGCAGGTCGCCGAGGGCTTTCGCCGCGACCAGGTTCGAAGGATCCTCCGAAAGCGCTTTCGAAAAGGCGGCCATCGATTCGTCCGTGCGCCCGGCTTCGAGATACGCGCGAGCGAGCGCGATCCGCGCGGCAACGTAGCCGGCGTGAACCCCGAGGCCCGCCTCGAGCGTTGCGATCGTGTCCGGGAGGCGGCCGGCCTTGCGATACTCCTCCGCGAGCGGCACGAAGAAACGCGAGCCCGGCTCGCGCTCGACCCGCTTCTTGAGCTCCCGGATTCGGGCTTCGAAGTCCCGGTCAGCCACGGCGCGTCAAGAGCGGGTCAAACGAAGCCGCCCCCCGAAGGGGGCGGCAAAGGTCGCGACAGAAGATGGAATCCGGGGCCAGCCGCTGTCGTCTCACGGTGGGGGCGTCTCGGTCTGAGTCGGAGTCGGGGTCGCCGTCGGAGTCGACGTGACCGTTGGCGTCGAAGTCGGAGTCGCCGTCGGGACCACGCACGGAAGCTGATATTGGAACGGGTTTGTGACGAAGCACCCTGTCACGAGGTTCGTCACGCGGATCACGAAAGCAGGTCCCGCATTCTGGAGCGTTCCCGGCGGATTGGTTCCCGTGCACAGCGGGCTCGTCAAGACGGGTTGCGCGGGCGCCGTGACCGTCATCTGGGTTTCGGACGTCGCGCTGACTGCGGCCTGGACGCTCACTCCCAGCGCAGCGTTCTCGAAGCGGACGCTGGCATCCTCCAGCCGACTCGGAAGGTTCGTGCCCGTGATCGTCACGACCGTTCCGGGCGGGCCGAAGTTCGGCAGCACCTGGGTGATCGTCGGCTGGGCGCCGATGTAGGTGAAGGTCAGGCCGGACGCGGTGTCCCCGGTGTTTATGTTCGTAACGACAACAGCGCCAGAACTACCTGAACAGGGGTCCAGCAGACGGCCGGGCAGCACTACGAGCTCGCTCTCCGAGACGGAGATGACCGTGGCCGGTCTCCCGGCAAGAGTAACCGCGACGGGCGCCTGGAAGCCGTGGCCGAAGATCGTGACCGGCACGAACGGCTGATCGACCCGCTGCTCGTTGTTGGTGATCGCGATGAGCTGGAGCGGCTGGACGTATCGGAAGCCGCTTTCCAGGGTGTCCTCCAGGCCGGAGGTGACGTTTCGGACGCGCACGTCCACGGTCTGGTTCAGGTTGTTGCTTCCGGCGCCGAATGCCGGCGGGGTCAGCGCCACGATCTGGTTGAACGAGACCGAGACCACGGTGGCCTCGACCTCTCCGAAGAAGACCTGAACCGGCGCCTGGAACCCGGCGCCGATGATCGTCACGCGGGTGTTGCCCTCGTTCACACCGGAGGACGGAAGCACGGCGGTGATCGTCGGCGTGAAGGCGCCCGTCGTTCCGAAGGCAAAGCAGTTCGGCAAGGTGAGAACGGTCGGCGTCGCCGTGTTGTTGTTGAGAGTCACGCGGATCTCGACCGGCGTGGTCGGAGAAGTCGCTTCGGGGAAGCCGGGCGTCAGGACGTTGATCACGTCGCTCGTGACGCTCACGACCGTCGCCTCTCGCACGATGCCGTTGACGATGAACACGACCCGGGTCGTCCCGGTCTCTGAGCCCGTGCAGCCGGAGGTCGCGCAGAACCGGCCACCGTGGATCGCGAGCGCGGTTCCGCCCGTGGAGGGCCCAAAGCTCGGGTCGCAGAAGGAGACGAACGGCCCCGCTCCCGCAGCGGCGGGCTGGAACGCGATCGTGATCGTCGCGGAGCCGGTTTCGCTGCCGACCGTGGAGGTGGCGCGAACAACGGCGGTGCCGGGGAACTCGGAGCACAGAGCGGTCAGCGCCGCTCCGTTCTGTGTCACCACCGAGATGAGCGGCAAGCCGTTCTGTGCGAAGACCCCGAAGTCAGTCGAGAAAGCGACGCCGGTGCCGTCCGGGACGTTCACCCCGTTCAGCGTGACGATGGCCTGGATCAGCGTGCACGTCCCGGCCGACGGGTTCGGGTTGCTCGTGAAGAGCCGAATCTGGAGCGCGGTCGAGCCGCTCGGGTCCCGAGGCACACCGCTCTTGGGAGGCGTCGGCGCGTCGGACGAGCAGCCGAAGGCGCCCGCGACGAGCGCGAGAACGGTCAGGGTGATTGCGATCCGGCGCATGAAGGCCTCCGTTACTGTCCTGCTCCCCGATCTAGAAACAGCCGACGCATGAGAACAGGAGGATTCCCGTAGCGGTTTCGCTCTGGACCCGGTGGCCCGAAGCGGTTCTCCCGAAGAACGTGAGGTCGAAGGCGATGGCGATCTCGCTGCGGCCCGTCTCGCGATCCACGCCGCCATTGAATGGCAGGAGCTGATCGAACGGGGCCTGCTGGATCGAGGACTCCTTCATGATCGGGAAGTTGTTGAGCGTCGCTGTCCCGCCCGAAGGCACCAGAATTCCCGCCCCGAACGTCTCCGGAGGGGGAACACGCGTTCCGCCATCAGTCCGACGGAAACGCACCGTGTAGCTGTTGATCTGGGTGTCTGCGAATCCCTGAGGATCGGTCTGGGTCGGGTTCTTCAGATGGCTCTCCAGATCGATCGTCTGGATTTGGACGGCCGCCGGCGCCCCGACGTCGACGAAGCCGGGCTGCAGCTCGAGCGACACGGTGATGAAGACGGGCGCCTCGCTCTCACCCTCGTCGTTCGTGCACGCGGGCGCGACCGCAATCACGAGAAGGGCCGCTAAGATCAGAGCTCTTTTCTTCATGAGTTCGTCCTTTTTCTTCACCGGAGGATCCGAGGGGTGATGAAGATGAGCAACTCGTCGTGCTTCTCGGTCCGGGTCTTGTTGCGGAAGAGGTTGCCCAGGATCGGGATCTTCCACAGGCCCGGGATCATGTTGTTCTGGTCCTGATCGTTTATCTGGAAGATGCCGCCGATGACGGTTGTTCCGCCGTCGCGCACGAGGATCTGCCCGCGGTATTCACGGATCGTCAGCGGAACGTTGTTTCCGAGCGCGAGGTTCAGCGCCACAGCCGGCTCGCGCTTCTGAACGGCGACGTCTAAGAGGATCGTCCCCTCGGCCGTGATCTGCGGCGTGACCTGGAGCCGCAGCGTCGCGTCCACGTAGATGACCGTGGTCGTGTTGTTGACCGTGGTCTGAACCGGGATCTGGACGCCGGACTGGATCAGCGCGGCCGTGTTCGTCAGCGCCGCAAGCTTGGGCGAAGAGATGATCTTCAGGAGGCCCTGGTTCTCGGCAGCGGTCAACGACACGTCGAGGTTGAAGGTATCGAGGATGTTGCCGAGCCGGATCGTTCCGATGACCGGCCCGTTCTCGAGGCCGACGCGGAAACCTCCCTCGACGCTGTTCGGGAAGGTCAGTTTCGTCGTGTTGCCATGCGCGACGTCCGCTACACCGTTGAAACCCCAGTTGATTCCGAGGCTGCGGCCGAGCGTCTTCGTCGTCTCCACGATGCGGGACTCGATCATCACCTGGGGCGTCGCCGTGTCGAGGTTTTCGATCAGCTGGAGAACGGCGGGCAGGAACGTCGGGATCTCGCGAATGATGAGCGTGTTCGTGCGCGTGTCGACGACGATATCGCCTCGGCGAGACATGATGCTCTTCAGCGTCGGAGTGATCTCCGAGGCGCGGGCGTAAGAGAGCTTCTTGATGACCGTGCGCGTCGGCTCGGCCGCCTGGCGCGCCTCGGCCAGACGCGCGCGGTCGGACTCCTCCGCCTGCAGCTTCTGGGTCGTCGCGATCCGCATGATGTTGTTCTCGAGGACGTAGCCGAGGCTGTTCTGCTTCAAGATCAGGTCGAGCGCCTGATCCCACGGGACGTTCTCGAGCTGCACGGTGACGGTCCCGCGAACCTCGGGATCGATGACGATGTTCAGGCCGGTCAGCTGCGAGATCGTGCGGAACACGTCCTTGATGTCGGCGTCCTTGAGGTCGAGAGAGATCGGCTCGCCGGTGAACTGTGTCTGGGCTTCGGCGAGCGTCCGTGACTGAAAGGCGGTGAGCTCGCCCGCGCGCTGGGTCTCTTCCTGCTGGGCGAGTACGGCGGCAGCGGCCTCGAAGAGCGCGTCCTCCTTCGAGGTCGCGGGGAGTGGGGTGGCGCGTTCCTTCGGGCGCGAGCGCCGCGCTTCGCGGATACCGGGCGGGAGGCTCGCGGGCGCCGGGTCCTGCAGCTCGCGAACCGCGGGCTCGAGCGGCGCGGTGGCCGCCGGCCCGGGAGCCGGGGCGACCGGCGCTTCGATGGGTGCAGGCAGCGTGGTGGCCGCCGGCCCGGGAGCCGCGGCGACCGGCGCCTCGATGGGTGCAGTCGGCGTGGTGGCCGCCGGCTCGGGAGCCGCGGCGACCGGCGCTTCCACGGGCGCGGGCGGCGCGCTCGGGTCCTCGGTGGCAGTCGCCGTCACAGTCGGTGCGGCAGCGGGAGCGGCCGGAGGCGCACTCACGATCTCCGTGCGGGACGGCGCGACGGCCGGCTCGGTCGCCTTCTCGATGGGAGCCGGCGGCGGGGTCGCCTCGGCGATCACGACGGGAGGCGACGCAGCAACCGCAGCAGTCTTCGGCGCTTCGCCGACGACGACCGAGAGCCGTTCCCCGTCGAGATGGACCGAGTAAGAAGCCGGGCGCACGAGATCGAGGACGATCCGAGTGACCGGCTCGGGCGCCGACTGGAACTGGGAGATCCGTACTCGAGAAACGATGCCGCTCGTCACCGGGAGGACCCGCTTCCGGACGGCGTTCCGGACGCCGGGCAGATCGAGGACGACTCGCGGCGGGTTGGCGAGGACGAAGTCCTTCGCCTGCAGGTTGCCGTCGGCGAGCAGATGAACCGAGACACTCTCCCCGGCGGCCTCGGCGGTGACCTCCTCGAGCGCGTGCGCCAGCTCGGTCCGCACGAGCGCGGGCGGCGCGAGCGGCGCGAGCGGCTCTGTCGCAACCACCGGCGGCGGAGGAACCGGCGCGACTTCGGCGGAAGCCTCGCGCGGAGTCTCGAAGGCGACCGCAAGCCCGCGTCCAACGGACCGCAGCTCGTACTTGAGGCCCGGCCGGTGCTCGACCGAGAGCCGGGTCACCCTCTTCCCGAGCTCCTCGAGCGTTTCGACGCGCACCGACTGCACGAGACTGCCGGCCGCCTCGGGCGGCGTGAAGCCGTCAGCGAGCCGGACGCCGGGCAGGTCGACGACCAGCAGATCGGGGCGCGGCTCGTACGAGGTGTAGAGGAGCGGCACGTCGGCGGAAACCACGATGCGAGCGCCGTCGCCGTCTTCGTTGTACCCCGCCTGGGTGACCTGACCCGAGGCCGTCGGTTCGGCGGCCGTCGGGGAGCTTGGCCCGGTCGCCGGAGAGGAGTCCATGGTGCCGGTGGAGACACGGTTGCCCTTCTTGACGGCGGAGCATCCGGACGCCCCCGCAAGTACGGCGGCCATCGCGATCGCCGTCGCGGCTGCTCTGAAAGTCCTTCTCATCGTCCCTCCCGTCGCGCCGGAATCCTTCGCCCGCGGATCCTCACGGTCTCGCCGACACGTTCAATTGCTTCGTCACTTCCCGAAAGGGCTTCACGCTCTGCGGATCGTTGATGTTCTGGCGGAACACGACTTCGTTCGGACCGACGCGGGTCACTTCCCCGTCGTAGAGGAGGTCCCCCCCGCGGACGAGGTAGCTCTTGTTGTCGGTGGCGCGGACTTGCGCGATGTAACCGGAGCGGGTCTTCCAGATCCCATGGACCACGATGTCATCGATCGACATGCCGGCGATCCCCGGCGGCCTCTCGCCGCGGCGCTCGTCGGCGCGGACGAGCAGGGATCGGAAGGGATCTCTCCGCCCGGCCGGATCGTAGGTGTACGCGCGGCCGGAGAGCGCGGCCTCATCCTGTTCGATCATCGCCTGTCCCGGCGAGGCGAGCACGCCGGGAGTGGGCGCGGGCGTAGGCCCCGGTGTGGTTTGCTGCGCCTCGGCGGCGACGGCGGTCGCCGCGACGGCCAGGAGGAGGGCGGCGGTGCGGAGAACTGTCTTCACTCGACGCCCCGGCCTTCCGCGCGCTCTTTCAGCTTCCGCGCGCTCGTCCCGGCGGGTGGAGGCGCTGGCGCGCCTGCCGGCGCACCCGCGGCGGGCTGCGATCCCGTGCCCGGCGCTGTGATTTCCTCTCCGGTGTAGATGAACGTCTTCGCCACGAAGTTCGCGGAAATCGACTTCTGCGGCACGTTCTCGAGCGCCCCGATCTTCAGGTCCTCGACGTTGATGATGCGCGAGAACCGGCTCATGCGGTCGAAGAACAGCGCGAGGTTGTGGTACGTGCCATCGAGCGCGATGTCGATCGGCCATTCCGCGTAGAAGTCCTTTGCCACGAAGTCGCCCGGCGTGAACTTCCGGAGAGTGAAGTCTCCCTGCCGGGTGAGCGTCTCGATCCTCTTGATCAGGTCTTCGGTGTTCCGCTTGGAAGGCAGGACCTGAAGGAGCTTCGCGAGTTCGAGCTCCAAGCGACGGACCTCCTCGCGAAACTGCGACAGCTTGCGCTCGGCGGCGCGACCCTTCTGGATCTCCTGCTGCAGCGTCTCGAGCTGGGTGCGTTTTCCCTTGATTTCCTTGTTCAGGTTTCGAAACCACACGTAGTGTACAGCGCCGGCGAGGATGGCCCCGATCACCAGCCCGTATGCGAGCGCGTAGTACCACGGTTTGTCTTCGAGTTTGAGGTCGATCGCCACGGGTCGTTCCTACGTCCCCGGCGCCGGCGGAGTGGTGGACTCGGCCGGGGCCTCCAGAGCGGGTGGGGCATTGTAAGGACCTACCGAGAGTGCCTGCGCGTTCGTGAAAGTCAGGCTCATTTCCCAGCTGTAAAGGCCCTGCGTGCCGCCTTCGCGGCCGAGGTTGCGGAAGACCGGCTCGGCGAAGAATGGGCTCTTCTTCAAGTTCTCGAGATAGGTGGCGACCGCGTTCGGTGAGAGGGTCCGGCCCTTCAGGTTGACCTGCTGGCCGGAGACGTTCAAGTCGTACAGCCAGACCAGGTCGGGCATCGCGCGAGAGATCTCGTCCATCAGGCGAACCGGCCCCTTCTGATTCGTTTTCAAGTTGTTGATGAGCTGGATCTTCGCCTCGAGGCTCGCCTTCTTATCCTCGTAGCCCTTGACCTCGTCAATGATCGATTTCAGCCGCGCAACCTCCTCGTTCGCCCGGGCGATCTCTTCGTCCAGGTGGTTGCGTTTCGAGGTGAGCACGAGCGCCATCACCCCGATGTAGAGGAGTCCCGCGGCGACGCCGCCCAGGAGGATCAGGTTGTTCAGGCGGCCCCCGGAAGGCAGGAAAGGCGTTTTCTTGCGCGCCGCGGCCGCCCGGGCCTCGGTCAGGAGGTTGATCCGGATCAAGCCGCTTCGTCTCCGACGTGCCGGACCGCGAGACCCACCGCAACAGCCATGCTGGGAGCGTTTTCCGTCAGCCACTCCGGAGACGCGGAGCTACCCGTGATGTCGATCTGGCGAAACGGGTTCATGACCTCCACCGGCATCCCGAACCGCTCCTTGAGCTGGGTATCGAAGTTCACGACGCGGGACGACCCGCCCGACAGCAGAATCTGGTCGATCCTCGAGGTCGAGGTGGTCGCGAGGAAGAAGTCGAAGGTTTTCTGCAGCTCCTGCGCGAGGTCGTCGGAGACCGAACGGAAGATCGGCAGGATCTCATTGACGGAATGGTCGCCCGCTCGTTCCCCCATCTTCAGCGACTCGGCCTGGTCGAAGGAGAGGGAGAGCTGTTTCTGGATCGCGTCGGTGTACTGGTTTCCACCAAAAGAGACGTCTCGCCAGAAGACGGTGTGCGGCCCCGAGAGGATGTTCACGTTGGTTACCGAGGCTCCGATGTTGACGAGGGCGACGACCCGACCGGCCTCGATCGGATAGTTCGCTTCGAAGGCGTTCTGCAGGGCGAACGCGTCCACGTCGACGAGCATGGGGCTGCGCCCCGCCTGTGTGATGACGCTCGTGTAGTCCCCGATCTTGTCCTTCTTGACCGCCACCAGGAGCACGTCCATCGAGTCGCCCGCGCTCCCTTCGAGCACGACGTAGTCGAGGTTGACGTCGTTGATGTCGAATGGGACGTACTGTTCCGCCTCCCACCGGATCGACTCCGCCAGCTCCTCGGGCGACATCGCCGGGAGAGTGATCTTCTTGACGATGACGGAGTGCCCGGACACGGAGGTCCCGAAGTCCTGGTTCCGGACGTTCAGGGCCGACACGAGGCGGTTGACGGTGTCCACAACCAGGGACGAGTCCATGATCGCGCCGTCAACGATGGCCTCGGGAGAGAGTGTCTCGAGGCCCGATTTGACGAGGCGATACCCCCCGCCCTTGGCGTCCTTCAGCTCGACCAGCTTGATCGCTGATGAGCCGATGTCGAGACCAACGAGGTTCTTCGACTTCCGGAACAGCACGCTTTCGCCCCACCGAAAAAATTCATACGGTTGTGGGCTTTGACCTTGGGTTATTTCGGCTGAGGGGGAAATTAACAGAAAGTTTTTCTCCAGTCAAGGTTTACGGCCCGCTTTTGCGGCGGTTCCACGTCGGAAGTCGCAGGTTTCAAAAGGTCTCGCGGCTCGCGAGGGTGTCAGCGTTCAGCCGAAAACTTGGAACTTGTAATCGGTCGTTGTAGGATGCCGCGCTTTTGCCGCGGGCGACGCGGCCGGAAAAGGGGAAACGAAATGGCTCAGCACTGCCACTTTTGCAGAAAGACCCCGATGACGGGGTCGAACGTCAGCCACGCGCACAACGTCACGAGCCGCAAATGGCACCTGAACCTGCAGTCGGTGCGCGCCGTGGTCGATGGAAGCACACGACGCGTTCGAGCGTGTTCGCGCTGTCTGAGGTCGGGGAAGGTGATCAAGCCCGCACCCAGGAGGAAGGTATCCGGCGAGAAGGGATCAGAGGCATAGGGTCAGGTTTCTGGTGCCCGGGGTCAGGAGCAGGGCAGGCCGCCAGATACTCGGAGCTCTCCTGGTCCCGGTGGTCCCTGAGACCTAGGGGGCGTTGGGGGACCGCAAAGTCCCCCACCGACAGATACTCGGACGCTCTCCGGGGGGGTTCGGGGGACCGCAAGGTCCCCCGCTGAGATTACTCGGACAGAATCTTAGTCTCTCTCTCCGGCTCGCGGCACGTTGTACTTCCGCACAACCTCCCGCACTCCGGAGATCGCCTTCAGGCGGCTGAAGATCTTCTCCAGTTGCTTCAGGTCCGAGGTCTCGAGCGAGACCGAGACGTAGCCTTTCCGATCCTCCGACGTGTGCGCTTCGATCTCCCGGATATTCGAGCCTTCGCCGGCGATCGCCTGCGTCAGATCCGCGAGGAGCCCGGGCCGATCGTCGGTGACGACATCGAGCTCGATCGCGTAGGACGCCCCCTTCTTCCCCGCCCAGGCCACATCGATCTGTCGCTCGGGATCGTAGAGGAGATTCGCCACGTTCGGGCAGCTGTCCGAGTGGACCGAGACGCCGCGGCCGCGAGTGATGTAGCCGATTATCTTCTCGCCGGGCACCGGGTTGCAGCACTTCGCGAGCGAGGCGAGGAGATCGTTGTGCCCGACGACGGTGATGTCGGGAGCGCCAAAGGGGAGGATCTTCCGGACGACGCGTGAGACCGCGGTCTCCGGCTTCACCGGTTCGGGGCGATCGAGCTCGTCGGCCGGAATCAGTCGCTCGAGCGCGTTGCGCGGCGCGAGCTTGCCGTATCCGAGCGCGGCGTAGAGGTCCTCGAGCTTCGAGAAGCCCCAGCTCGGCAGCTCCGCCTGGAGCTTCCCGGCGGATTCGAGCTTCTTGAGCGTCTTCCTGTATTTCTTGAGCTCCCGCTCGAGCAGCCTTCGCCCGAGCTCGACAGCCCGCGCCTTCTCCTGCGCCTGGATGAACTGCCGGATCTTCTGGCGGCCTCGGCTCGTCGCGACGAACGACAGCCAGTCTCTCGACGGAGTCTGGTTGGGAGCGGTCAGGATCTCGACGATGTCTCCGCTCGCCAGGGTCGTGCGCAGCGGAACGAGCTTTCCGTTGACCCGGGCTCCGACGCAGCGGTGCCCCACGTCGGTGTGTATGCGATAGGCGAAGTCTACGGGCGTGGCGCCCCGTGGAAACGCGAAGACCTCGCCCTTTGGGGTGAAGGTGTAGACCTCGTCCGGGTAGAGGTCCACCTTGAGCGCGGAGAGGAATTGCCGCGGATCGGAGACTTCGCTCTGCCAGTCGACCAGCTGCCGCAGCCACTGGAAGCGCTCGTCGTCGGCGTGCGGGCCGAGCCGACCCTCCTTGTATTTCCAGTGCGCCGCGATCCCGCGCTCGGCGATCAGGTCCATCTCGCGGGTCCGGATCTGGATCTCGAACGGCTGTGCCGCTTCTCCCATCACGGTCGTGTGGAGGGATTGGTAGAAGTTCGGCTTCGGCATCGCGATGTAGTCCTTGATTCGTCCCGGAACGGGACGCCAGAGCTGGTGGACGAGGCCGAGCGCCGCGTAGCAGTCGCGAGTCTCCGGGTTGACGATGCGGAATGCGAGGATGTCGTAGAGCTCCGCGGCGTCCACTTCGCGGCGCCGCATCTTCTCCGCGATCGAGTAGTACCGCTTCAACCGGCCGGTGACCTCGCCGGCGATTCCGGTCTCCGCGAGCTTCGCCTGGAGGCGCGCACGGACCTTCTCGATCATCGACTGAGAGACCTTCATCTGCCTTTCGACCTCGCGGGCAATTCGCGCGTACGCCTCCGGCTCGATGTGCATGAAGGCGAGGTCCTCGAGCTCCCCTTTCACGAGACCCATCCCGAGCCGGTGCGCGATCGGCGCGTAGATGTCCAGAGTTTCGCGGGCGATCTCCCGTCGTCTCTCCTCGGGGAGGTACTGCAAGGTCCGCATGTTGTGGAGCCGGTCGGCGAGCTTGACGAGCACGACCCGCAGGTCGGACACCATCGCGAGGATCATCTTGCGAAAGGTCTCGGCCTGCTCCTGCTCGCGAGAGACGTAGGAGAACTTGCCGATCTTTGTCAGACCATCGACGAGATCGGCGACCTCCGCTCCGAACTGCTGGGCGATCGATGCCTTCGTCGTCAGTGTGTCTTCCAGCACGTCGTGCAGCAGTCCGACGACGATCGAGACGTCGTCCGCCTTCATCTCCGCGAGGATCGCCGCGACGTTCAGCGGATGGACGAGGTACGGCTCTCCGGACCGCCGGACCTGTCCCTTGTGCTCGAGCGCCGAGAATACGTAGGCCCGCCGCAGCAGGTCCTGGTTGGACTGCGGGTTGTATACCTCGACTTTGTCGAGGATGTCCTCGAAGCGAATCACGGCGACAATTATGGGGTCAATGCGGAACCGCTGGATTCCGTCATTCGGCGCTGACCCTAGGGGCGCTGGGGGTTCGGGGGACCGCAAGGTCCCCCGACAAGAGGTTATTCGGACACACTCCTAAATTAGCGTCTTCCGGACTTCTTCTTCTTCGCCGCGGTCGGAACGGGCGCCGCGGGCTTCGGCGCCGGCACCGCCTGGAGCTTCCGCCGGCTGCGCAGGTCCTTCCAGATTACGACGATCGCGGCGGCAACGTAGATCGACGAGTACGTCCCGATGAAGATCCCGATGATGAGCGTAAGCGCGAAGGTATTCAAGACCTCGCCGCCGAGGAAGAAGAGCGCGACGCAGACGAGCAGCGTCGCGCCCGCGGTCAACACCGTACGCGAGAGCGTCTGGTTGATCGACCGATTGATGACCGACTCGAGCGCTTCCTTCTTCGGAGTGCGCTGGTTCTCGCGCACGCGGTCGTAGACGACCACTGTGTCGTTGACGGAATAGCCGACGAGCGTCAGCAGCGCCGCGACCACGACCAGATTGAACTCGCGCCCCAGGAGCGCGAGAATCCCGACGGTAATCAACGTATCGTGGATCAGCGCCACGACCGCGCCGATTCCGAACGGCAGCGACCGGAACCGAATCGCGATGTAGCCGAGCATCCCGACGATCGACCAAACGACGGCGAGGGTGGCCTTCCGGCGCAGGTCGGCGCCGACCTGAGGGCCGACGTTTTCCGCGGAGAGCAGTACGAACGGGCCCGTGTAGGAGCTCGCCTTGAGTTGATCGCGCACGGCCGCGGAGATGTTGGGCACCCGGTCGAGGTCCGCGACCGAGCGGAAGATGCCGACCTCCGAGCGGTACGAAACGATCCGCTCGCCTATCGCCCCGTAGTACTCCGCGCCGACGACGTCCGGCCGGCCCGAGATTCGATCGGGGTCGGCCGCCGCGAGCCGCGCACCGATGACGTCCTTGCCCTCGCGGTTCACGTCGATCTTCGCGGGGTCCGCTCCGGGCTGGAGACCGGCGCGAAGCGCGTTCTGTACCTCGTGGGAGACGTCGCGACCTTCCTTCCTCTGCAGTTGCACGCGGATCAACACCTGGCTCCTCTCCGCCTCCCCGTATCGCTGAAGGCCGGTTTCGCCCAGGTTCGCGGAGTCGAGGATTTTGCGCAGCCTGTCGAGGTCGGGGCGTTCGGCGAACCGGACCGCAATCTGCGTTCCCCCGGCGAAGTCGATCCCGAACTTCAAGCCCTTCTGAACGAAGATCGCGAACACGCCGATCGCGATCAGCAGCCAGGAGGCGCCGATCGCGAACCACTTGTACTTCAAGAAGTCGATGTTTGTCTGACGGAACAGTTCCATTTGGGTGCTCTCAGATGGACAGGGCGTCGATGTGCGGGCGGCGCCCGTACATCAGCTCGAAGATCGTGTGCGAAACGAAAACCGCGGTGAAGACGGAAACGAGAAGGCCGAGGATCAGCGTGACGGCGAATCCCTTCACCGGTCCGGTTCCGAACTGAAACAGAAAGACCGCCGAAATGATGACGGTCAGGTGCGTGTCGATGATCGTCGCGAAGGCCTTCGAGAAGCCGTTCTCGATCGCCGTCTTGGGAGCGCGGCCGGCCCGCAGCTCCTCGCGGATGCGCTCGAAGATGAGCACGTTCGAGTCGACCGCCATGCCGATCGTCAGGATGAAGCCGGCGATCCCGGGCAGGGTCAGCGTCGCGTTGAAGAGCGCCATCGCCCCGAGAAGCAGGATCGCGTTCAGGAGCAACGCAAGCACCGCGTTCAACCCCGCGAGCCGATAGTAGAAGACGACGGCGGCGAAGACGAACAGCGCGCCGGCGATCGAGGCGGTCACGCCCTTGCGAATCGAATCGAGGCCCAGAGAAGGCCCGACCGTCCGCTCCTCGAGATACGTGAGTCCCGCCGGCAGCGCGCCGGCGCGCAGCACCAGCGCGAGGTCGTTCGCCTCCTCGGGGGTAAAGCTGCCGGTGATCTCGCCCTGATCGTGGATTCGCTCGTTGATCGTGGGCGCCGACTTGACGCGCTTGTCGAGGATGATCGCGAGCTGCTTGCCGACGTTTTCCCCCGTTGACTTGCCGAACTTCTCCGCGCCCGCGGCATTCAGGAAGAAGGAGACGGCGTGGCCGCCGAGCTGGCGCTGCGTCGGGCGCGCGTTCTTCAGGTCGCGGCCGGTGATCACAGCAGACTTCTGGACGAGATACCAGACCTGCTCCCTCTGGCCGGGGACCGCGGCCCCTTCGACGACCTCCATGTTGGCCGGGATCTGCCCGCCGTGCGGCACGAGGAGCGAAGCGCGGTCGGACGAGGGCCCGGCAACCACGAGCTTCAGCTCCAGGAACGCCGTGCTCTTGATCAGGTCCTTGACCCGCTTGGGATCGTCGATGCCCGGAAGCTGCACGAGGATGCGGTTCGTTCCCTGCCGTGCGATCAGCGGCTCGGCTACGCCGAACTCGTCGATGCGGTTGCGGATCGTCTCCACCGCCTGAGAGACGGCGTTCTCCTCGATCTGCCGTTGACCGAGGTCCTTCAACGTGAAGACCCACTTGCCGCCGGCGGCCGAGACGCTCCAATCGGGCAGGAAGCGTCGGACGGTCTCCTCGAGTTTTCGCTCGTCGGTCTGCGGAGTCACCGCGACGGAGAACGACCGGTCGTTCGGAAGCTCGACCGGACCGAGCGTCAATCCCTGCTCGAGGACTTGCGTCTGGAGCTGCTCGACCGCGTCGTCTCGCTCCGCTTTGATCGCATCGGCGGTGTTGACCTGGAGAACGAGGTGAATTCCACCGCGCAAGTCGAGTCCGAGCTTGACCCCCTTCTTGAGCGCTTCGGCGAGCGGAGGTTTCCCCGGACCGGTCCACTCCCGACGGACGTTGGCGTAACCCATGGCGACGTAGCCTGCGATCATCCCGGCGACGACCAGGAGAATCAGCAGGATCCGCCAGCGCACCCTCTTGGACAAGGCTTTCCTCCTGAAAAAGAACGGTGGAGTGTAACGGAAGAAGTCCGGGCTGTCAGCTGCCCGGAGCGGTCGGCGTGCCGGCCTCCGGTTCGCCTGCCTGCCCGGAGATCGCGCTGCGGAGCACCTTGACCTTCACGTTGTCGCCGATCTGCAGAATGACCGCCCCATGCGACTCGTCGAACGCGGCGATCCGCCCGAAGATCCCGCCGCTCGTCACCACCTCGTCCCCCCTCTTCAACTGCGACAGCATCTGCTGCTGCCTCTTCTGCCGCTTGCGCATGGGCGCGATGAGCAGGAAATAGAAGATGACGAAGATGAACACCATCGGGAGGAACTGGATGAGCCCCCCGCCTGGCGGTTGAGAAGTGCCTTGGAGAAGATCGACGATCTGCGTGGTCATTGCATCCGGAATCATAACGGAGCCCCGGCCCGCAGGGGTTCGGGAGACCGCAAGGTCCCCGACGACAGATACTCGGACACTCTCTAGGGCTTGGAAAACGGCAGCGGCTCCTTGCGCGCCGGGACGTTCCGTCGAGCCGCCTCCGCTCTTACCCAGAATCGCAGGAAGTTCTCGCCGAGAACTCCCCGGACCTCTTGCTCGGAGTGGCCGCGCCGCAGGAGCTCCTCCGTGATCACCGGGAGCTTCGAGACGTCCTCGAGCCCGTCGGGCGGATCCTCGATGCCGTCGAAATCCGTACCGAGGCCCGCAGCGTGAGTGCCCCCGACCTTGAGGATGCGCTCTATGTGATCGACAGCGGCGCGCCACGAGGCGCGGCGCGTTCGGATGTCGCTCATCAGCTTGCCCACCTCTGTGTCGCGCATCTCCGGGTCGTTCTCGTACTTTCGCGCGATCTCCGCGAACTGCGGCGCGAGCGCCGCGCGCTTCGCCAGGAAGTCGTCGACGACCTTCTGGTCCAGGAAGATCGAACCGATGTTGACCATCACGACGCCGCCCGTCGCTGCGATCGAACGGATCTGGTCGTCGGTCAAGTTCCGCGGGATGTTGGACAGCGCGCGGCAGGAGGAATGCGAGGCGAATACGGGCGCGCGGGACGTCTCGAGCACGTCCGAGATCGTGTCGTCCGAGACGTGCGAGACGTCCACGAGCATGCCGAGGCGGTTCATCTCGAGGACGACCTCGCGGCCGAGGTCGGTCAGGCCTCCGTGGACCTCGTACTTCTTGGGGTCGAAGTCCGGACGCCAGAACGAGCCGGAGGAATCCGCCCACCTGTTGGTGTTCGTGTGGGTGAGCGTCATGTACCGCACGCCCAGCCGGTGGAGGGCCGCGAGCGCCCCGAGGGAGTTCTCGATCGCATGCCCCCCCTCGATGCCGATCAGGACTCCGATCTTGCCGTTTCGCTTGGCGGCGCGGATCGCAGCGGGCGAGTCGGCAAACGTGAGCTCGGAGTGGTCGGAGACGAGGCGGTAAATGAGCTCGATCGTCTCGAGCGCCTTCTTCGCCGATCCTCCCGACTCCGCGAATGCCGCCGGCACGTACGCGGCGAAAAAGGGCCCGGTCACGCCGCCGTCCCGCAACCTCGGGATGTCGACGTGGCCGGTCGAGAGCCGCTTCCCGATGTCGGCCCAACCCTTCTCCTCGAGCCGGTACGGGACGTCCTCGTGGGTGTCGATGACGATCGCGCTCCTGTGGATGCGCATGGCGCGAGCGTGGACGTCGTCGCGTTGCTCCGTCGGCGGAATCGCCGCAACCGGAATGAGCAGGAGCGGGAGCAAAAGCGCCTTTTTCATGGCGCGAGAGGCTACCATCGCGGGCCATGCGTGAACTTCCGCAGTTTCTTCCTCTCGACTTCGAGCGCCTGACGCCGGGCGAGCAGCTCCGACGCTCCGAGGACTTCTTGACCCGGATTGCGAAGCGCCGCACGGTCCGCGACTTCTCCGACGAGCCTGTGCCCTGGGAGCTCGTTCGAAACGCGGTCCGCGCCGCAGCTCTCGCACCGTCGGGCGCGAACCGGCAGCCCTGGCGGTTCGTCGTGATCGCCGATCCGGCCGTCAAGCGAGAAATCCGAATCGCCGCCGAAGCCGAAGAGAAGGACAGCTACGAGCGCCGGATGCCCGAAGAGTGGCTGGAGGCGTTGGCGCCGCTCGGGACCGACTGGCACAAGCCGTTTCTCGAAACTGCCCCGTATCTCATCGCGGTTTTCAAAATGGACTTCGAGCCGGCGCCCGCGCCGGGGGGCGTCGACGACGGGACCGTCGTGAAGCGGAAGAACTACTACGCGTCCGAGTCGGTCGGGATCGCCTGCGGGTTCTTGCTCGCCGCGCTCCACTTCTCCGGGGGGGGTCCGCGCCTCGCTCACCCATACGCCCTCGCCGATGGGATTTCTGAGCCGGATTCTCGGCCGGCCGGCGCACGAGAAGCCGTACTTGCTGGTGCCAGTGGGATACCCGGCTGCAAACGCCAAAGTGCCCGACATTCCCAGGAAGCCGGAAGACGAGGTGCTGGTCCGGAAGTAGGTGCCAGGGTCCTGGTGAGCCGACACCTATGCGATTTTCCCCTCCGGCGGTGCTTCGAGCCGGGCGAGACTGCCGTCGCGGATCGCGTTCCGGATCCGCTTCATCCACTCCAGGTAGAAGAACACGTTGTGGATCGACAGGAGCATCGGAGCCGAGAAGTCGCCGAGCACGAAGAGGTGCCGCAGGTATGCGCGCGAGTGGCGGCGGCAGACCGGACACGCACAGTCGGCATCGAGCGCCGCGAGGTCCTCCTTGAACCGCCCGTGCTTGATCGTGACCTCGCCCGCCCGGGTGTACGCGTGTCCCATGCGGCCGTTGCGGGTTGGAAGAACGCAATCGAAGAGGTCCACGCCCGCCCGAACCGACGCGAGGAGGTCCGCCGGCGTGCCGACGCCCATGAGATAGCGCGGCTTCTCCGCGGGCAGCAGAGCGGCGGCGAGAGAAGTGATCGTCCGGACCGCATTCTTCGGCTCTCCAACCGCCACTCCGCCGATCGCGTAGCCGTCGAAGTCGAGGTCGAGTAGCGGCGGTGTGACGCTCCGCCGCAGGTCCTCGTGCGTTCCGCCCTGCACGATCCCGAAGAGCAGCCGTCCGTCCCCGCCTCCGGTCCAGGCCGCGCGCGACCGCTCGGCCCAGAGTCCGGAGATTCGGCACGCTTCCTCGACCTCGCGCCGCTCGGCGGGGAAAGGCGGACAGACGTCGAGCGCCATCGCGATGTCGACCCCGAATTCGGACTGGAGCTCGACGGCGAGCTCGGGAGTCAGAAAGTGGCGGGTTCCGTCTTCGGGACCGCGGAACTCGACGCCGTCTTCGGTCACACGCCGGCGCGAGGAAAGGCTCATGACCTGAAAACCTCCGGAGTCGGTCAAGATCGTGCGGCGCCAGCCGAGGAACGCGTGTAGTCCTCCCGCGCGTCGAATGACCTCCCGCCCCGGCCGTGCCATCAAGTGGTAAGTGTTCGAGAGAATCGCCCGGCAGTCCCATTCTTCGAGACGATCGAACTCGACGCCCTTGACCGCGCCGCGCGTGCCGACCGGCAGGAAGCACGGCGTCTCGACGTCGGCGTGCGCGGTCGCGAGAATCGCCGCTCGCGCGGCGGAAGAGGGATCGCGGGCGATGACCCGAAATGGAGGCTCAGTCACCAGGGGAGATGCTTCCGGAAGGGGATCGTTCGCGGCAAAGGCGCGCGATGTTAGCAGACGCGCAACGCCTGTTTTTCCGGGAGTTTGCGCCGGTTGCCCTTTGGAGGGTCGCGTGCTAGGTTTCGGCCGCGCCAGCGGGAGAGTGATGCCCGAGCTCGGGAAGAAATTCGAGTGCTACAACTGCCGGACGAAGTTCTACAACCTCGGCCGTCCGGAAGCGATCTGTCCGAAGTGCGGCGCAAACCAGAAGAACGCGAAATCGGAAGACGCGCCCGTTTCCGCGCCGCGACCTCCGCGACGCTCGACGGTGATCATGGAGCCGCCGCCCGAGGGGAACCCGGACGAGTTCGGTGAAGAGCCGGCTGCCGCCGAGGAAGAAGAGCGGGGCGAAGACGACGAATTCGCCGAGGACGAGGAGATCGTCGAGGCCGATCGGGAGGAAGAGGAAGAGTTCTGACCGGTCGGCGGGCTCGACGCTCGCCTATCTCGGATTGGGCTCGAACCTCGGCAACCGGCGGGCCCACCTGGAAGCGGCGCTTCGAGAAATCGAGGGCCTCGCTCCCCTGAGAAGAGTCTCTTCCTTCTATCGGACCGAGCCGGTCGGTTTCCGGGAACAGCCCGACTTCTGGAATGCGGTCGTCGAGGTCGCCTGGACCGGGTCCCCGCGCGCTCTTCTCCGGGCGATGCGGGAAGTCGAGCGGCGCGTGGGCCGGACGCCGAGCTTCGCGAACGGCCCCAGGGAGATCGACGTCGACGTCCTCGATTTCGGCGGCCGCGTCCGCGACGGGGATCCCTTTCTCCCGCATCCGCGGCTGACCGAGCGCCGCTTCGCGCTCGTCCCTCTGGCCGAGATCAATCCAAACTGGGTCGATCCTCGTTCCGGGCGCAGCGTCGCGGAGCTGCTCGACGCATTGCCGCGCGGGCCGCGGGTGCGGAGGATCGTGAAACGTGAGAAGAAAAGCGCAAAACGCAGGACCACTCTTCGGTTCGTTTGACCTTTTGCGCTCGAACGCTCTACGTTCTTTTACTCCAGGCAAGCAGGTTCCTCTTCGCCTCCTCCTGGATCGCGAGGTCCTCGACGAGATGGCCGGGCGACGGCGCATCCGCGACGACCTCACGCTCGATGCGGATCGCTTCTTTTCTCTCCGCTGGCCCGCCGTCCGCGAGCGCTTCGGCGAGGAAATGGCGGTTGACGAAGTTGCGCGGGCCGGTACGGACGGCGAGACGCAGATTGCGCACGGCCTCGCTTCTCGAGACCCAGCCGGTGAGAAACGGAATTCGAGGAGCGCGGTGGTGAAGGCGTCCCAGGATGCGGTAGCCTCCGCCCTCCTCGAACTCCGGATCGAGCGCGATGACCGTGCTGGCGTAGTCGCGGACCTTCGTTGCGGTTCCCGTCTTCGCCCCCTTGAGCCTTCCCGCGAGGAGTCCCCACTCGCCCCACGCGACCGCCGCCCAGAAGTACGCCGGCGCCGCGTCGGGTGCGCGCGAGAGAGCCGC
>DASWIB010000040.1:0-3760 GCA_036397915.1 Thermoanaerobaculia bacterium
ACGCCTCGCCTCTCCCGCCTCACGTCCTCCGAGAAGGGCTTCACCCTTCTCGAGCTCCTGGTCGTCATGACCATCATCGGGATCCTCGCCGCTGTCGCCATCCCGGCGCTTCGCGACTCCCCGCAGCGCGCCCGGGAGGCAGCGCTCCGGGAAAACCTTTTCACCTTCCGGAGCACGATCGACCAGTTCCACGGCGACAAGGGCTACTACCCGCCCGACCTCCAGAGCCTGGTTACGGAGGGCTACTTGCGGCAGATCCCGGTCGATCCGATGACGAAGTCCCGTGACACCTGGGTCGTCGCCTACGAGGAGATCGAGGCAGGGGAGGAGGGACAGCCGCCGCCCGAGGAGACCGTGGCTCCCGGAATCATCGACGTCCACAGCAGCTCCGAGGGGAAGGCGCTGGACGGGACGCTGTACAAGGAATGGTGAGTTCGGGATCGGCGGCCCTGGTCTCCGCCGTCTCACGCCGCATGCCTTTCGTCTCACGACGGCGGCCGCCGCGCGGCTACACGATGGTCGCAGTGGTCATGTTCATCGCGATCCTGACGATCCTGATCGCCGCGGTCGGCCCCTCGATCTCGACGATCATGCGTCGCGAAAGGGAGGAGGAGCTCCTCTTCCGCGGAAAGCAGTATGCGCGGGGGATCGCGCTGTTCCAGCGCCGCTACGGCCGGTTTCCGACTTCTCTCAAGGAAATGTACGAAAACCGCCCACGCAGCATTCGCAAGCTCTGGAAGGACCCGATGTGCGACTGCGACGACTGGAAGCTCCTGATCCAGGGCCAGCCGGACTCGACCCCCTTCACGGACCAGAACGTGGACCCGAGCAATCGCCCCCCCTCCACGTACGGGAACCTGCTCCGCCCCACACCGACTCCCGGGCTCCTCGCGTCGGGAGAGGAGGAGAAGAACGTCGGCCCGATCATCGGGGTGCGGTCGAAGAGCCACCAGCAGGCGCTCCGCGAGTGGCGCGGACAGCGCTTCTACGACCAGTGGCGGTTCATCGTCGGGGACGCGGACAGCGACGTTCCCATCAGGCGCTTCGACCCGGGTTCCCTCCGGTTGATGCCTTCGAGACGTCCATAGCCGGCCCGAGGGCGGCTCGGAAAAGCCGGGTCAGACGCGCTTCAGAGGTAGAAGTACCTTATTTTCTATTGTTTAGCAGTTAGTTCGCGCGCCCCCGGCCCGGAGTAGAATTGGCCTGCCCGCCGTGGGTCCGATGGTTCGCAAGCACTTCCTCGAAAACGGAACGACCGTCCTGATCGACGAGATGCAGGACGTCCGCTCCTTCGCGCTCGGGTTCTTCGTGGGAGCCGGGTCGGGGGAGGAGTCCGCCGGAAAGCGAGGCATCTCCCACTTCCTCGAGCACGTCCTCTTCAAGCGGACCCGCCGCCGGTCGACCGTCGAGATCGCGCGGGCGATCGATCGACTGGGCGGCGACGTCGACGCCTTCACCACCAAGGAGTACACCGGTTTCTACGCGCACACGCTCGACTCCCGGTTCCCCGAAGCTCTGGATCTGCTGGGAGATATCGTCCTTGCGCCGGCCTTCGAATCGGACGACATCGAAGTCGAGCGCGGGGTGATCCTCGAGGAGATCGGCGAGACCAACGACAGCCCGGACGACCTGGTGCACGAGATGTTCATCCGATCGTTCTGGCGCACACATCCTCTGGGTGAGCCGATCCTCGGGACTTCGGAGTCCGTCCGGGGGATCGGGCTCGGGGATCTCTACCGCTATTACCGGGAGCGGTACACGCCGGGCAACCTGATTGTGTCCATCGCCGGACACGTGCGCGAGCTCGACGTCCTCAATTCGCTCGAGAAGCTGTTCCGGCGGAAGTCGGCAAGGGCCAACGGTCGTCCCTCAAACAACGGCTCGGCCGGCAAACCTCATTCGCACCAGCACATCCAGGTCAAGTCCCGCCGGGGTCTCGAGCAGGCGCACGTCTGCCTGGGAGTGGAGGGTCCGCCCCAGGGCAGCGGCCGCCGCTTCGCCGCGCATCTTCTGGACATCGTGCTCGGCGGCGGAATGTCGTCCCGCCTTTTCCAGGAGGTTCGCGAGAAGCGCGGGCTCGTCTACTCGATCGCCTCGACTCTGAACTCCTACCGCCTCGGCGGGTACGAGACGATCTACGCGGCCTGCGCGCCGAAGAACCTCGCCCGGGTCCTGGAGGTCACGCTCCGGGAGCTGCGGAAGTTGAAGCGCGACGGCGTCCGCCCGCGGGAGCTCGCCTGGGCCAAGCAGAACCTGAAGGGCAACATGATTCTCGCGCTGGAGTCCACGATCTCCCGCATGTCGGCGCAGGCGCGGCAGGAGTTCTATCTGGGCCGCGTCGCCCCGATGGAAGAGTGGCTCGCGAAAGCGGAAGCCGTCACGTCCGACGACGTGGCCCACGAGGCCGAGCGGCTGCTCGACGGGCGTGTTTTGTCTCTCTCCGTCGTCGGAAACGTCGGAAAGCTACCCCTGACCGCCCCGGATCTCGCCGCGGCGCTGTAGGCGCCGGGGAACTGCTGCGGGTGCAGGTCCGCAGGACCTGTCCCCGCGATGAACTGCTGCGAGTGCAGGCCCGCAGGGCCTGTCCCCGCGATGAACTGCTGCGGGTGCAGGCCCGCAGGGCCTGTCCCCGCGACATTTCTAGAGCACGCCCTTCAGCGCGGCGCGGTAGCCGGCGTTGCGGCGCTCGATCTCGTTTTTCAGCGCCGCATACTCCTTCGAGCGCCGGATCGACGCGAGCATCGGGTCCATTTCGAAACAGAGGCCGCAGGGCATGCCGGTCTTCGACGCCTCGCGAAGAAGCTCGACGGAGCCCGCGGCGTCGTTCTGGATCGCGCGTACGTCCGCGAGAAAGTGCAGCACGTGGTGAAAATGGCCGAGCCGCCGGTCAGCCTGCGCGATCCGCTGTTCCAGGTCGGCCGTCGGCCGACCCATCCTCGCCCGGACGATGGCGAGCACGGCGGCGAAGGCCGGCTCGGAGCGGGGCGCCTCGCGAATCAGCGCTTCCGCGTCCGGGAGGACCCGGGCGGGAGGCTCCACGACCGCGCGCGCCCAGAGGAGCTGCCAGCGCGCCGCCCAGCTCCGCTGCATCTCGGGCGAGAGTCGCCGGAGCTCCGGCAGCCCCTTCGTGGGGCCTTCGAGCCAGGCGATCGCCGATGCGGACATCCGCTGCGCCTCCCCGAACGGATGGAGCCGGAGCGCCTCCTGAGTCTCCCGACGGGACTCCGAAACCCAGCCCGAGTGGTAAAGGATCCGCCCGAGGTCGAGGTGGGCGATCTCGAGGTTCGGCGCGCGCGCGATCGCGCTCGCGAGCTCCCGGACCGCCGTCACGACGTCCCAGCCGCCGAGCGAGGACCATGCGAGCGAGGCCCGCGCGACGCGCGGCTCCGCGAGCCCGGGGTCGAGAGTGAGCGCGCGCTCCGCGTCGGCGAGCGCCGCCTGGTAGTTCTCCGGCGACGGGACGACGAAGGCGAGCCACGCCTTCACATAAGCGCGGGCTCCGAGTGCGCGGGCAAAGTCCGGTTGATCGGCGAGGATCCGGTCGAACACGCCCACGATCTCCATCCGGCGCTCGGGCGTGGTGTTGGAGACTTCCCGAAGCAGCGCCCGAGCGGAAAGATATTCCTCGACCGCCTGGTCGGGCACGGGCTGCGAGCGCTCGAGGAGCCTTTTCTCCTCCGGCGCGATCCGGATCTGGAGTTTCTCGGCGATTCGCTGCGAGATCTCGTCCTGCAACTCGAAGAGCCGCCCCTCCGGCAGC
>DASWIB010000041.1:0-12593 GCA_036397915.1 Thermoanaerobaculia bacterium
ACGAGCATGTCCTTCAGGTGTTCCGTCTCCTGGGTCGCCTTCGACATGACGAGGATGGCCATGGCCGCGGAGACCGCATAGACGATCCCGATGATCGCCTCCTGCGGAATGCGCGTCTCCCTGTGGGGCCGGGAGAGTGAAAAGACCGCCGCTCCGACGAAAGTGAACCCGAGCGAGAAGAGGTACGCCGTGGTCGAGTGCAGGTCGTAGCCCGCGAGGTACGCCACGGTCGTCCCGAGCGCGGCGATCTGGGCGAGCGACAGGTCCACGAAGATGACGCCCCGCTCGACGACGTGGACTCCGAGGTAGGCGTGGATCCCTGTGAGGATGAGGCTCGCCACGAAGGCCGGGAGGAGGAGTTCGAGAACCGTCATTTCTTCTGTTGCATCGCTTTCACGAAGAGCCCGAGGTCGTGGTCGAACAGGGAGAAGTAGTCCTTGATCTCGGGTTCTCCACCGACGGAGGGAGGGAAGACGAGAAGCGTGGCCCCGGCCTTCTCCGCGATGGACCTGGGGAGTTTGGAGTCGAAATAGGGCTCCATCAGCAAGAGCGGAACCCGTCGCGACCTCATCATCTGAATGAGCCCCACCACGTGCGCGGGCCCGGCCGGCACGCCGGGCTTGGGCTCGACGTAGCCGACGACCTTGAGCTTGAAGTGTCTGGCGAAGTTGGGCCACGAATTGTGGTACGTCACGATCTCCGTGCCCGCGTAAGGCGCCATCGCGGTGTCCCACTCCCTTTCCTTCGCCGTGAGGCGCTCCTCGAAGGCGGCGAGGTTCTGTCGATACGAGTCGGCTCCCGCGTGATCCAGGGCCGAGAGCTTTCCGGCGATCGCCCGCGCGATCGCGCGGCCGTTGTCCGGGTCGAGCCAGTAATGCGGGTTGCCGAACGGATGGACGTCGCCGGAAGCTCGAGTGACCTGTTCCCTCGGTCGTTCCAGGATCTCGGCGGTCGTCGACGTATCGAGGTAGCTCGTCGGCGTCAGGAGCTTCGGGTTGCGCGCCTGCTGCAGGAGAGCCGGGAGCCACCCGACCTCGAGCTCGAGGCCGACTGCGATCAGCAGATCGGCCCGCGAGAGCTGGATAAGGTAAGAAGGCTTGGGATCGACGAAGTGAGGATCCTGATAGCCCTTCGCGAGCGAAGCGATCTCGACGCGGTTGCCCGCCACCTCCCGGGTCAGCGAAGCAAGATCCGCCGTCGTCGTCACGACGCGCAATGTCCTGTCGGCGAAGAGAGGCGTCACTGTCATCAGCAGGATTGCGGCGAGGGTTTTCGGTTTCATGAGGGCAGTACTCCTAGAACGGATGGGCCCCGTGAGGGCCGATGTTGAACGTCAGCCTTAGAAACCCGGCGTAATCGTCGCGGCCGTCGGGCCGACGAATGAGCCGCGCCTGGGCGGAAAGCGCCGAGAACTCGGACGGCCAGAAGGTCAGATAGGCAAGCGCGCCCTTCTCCTCCGGACTTTCGACGTAGTCGCCGCGCAGCCCGACCCTCCAGCGGCGGGCGAACTGGAACTCCGCGTAGGAGAAAGCGCCGAACGCGTCGTCCCGGCCGGAGTCCTCCTCCCGCCGCGTGAAATACCCCTCGGTCTGCCAGATGAAGGAGCGGTAGATCGCGCGACGCGGATCCTTCCAGCGGAGCGTGAAGTCGACGCCGAGCGCATCGCTCGCGAGCTCGCCCTCGGGGTCGTGAACGCCGCGGGCAAAGGTGACGCCCAGCGTGCCGTTCGTCCGTTCGGTCAGATCGACGTAGGTGCTCGCCCGAAAGAGGTAGCCCAGGTCGCGCCTGCGACCCCCCGAGCGAATCTCACCCTCCGTCGTCTCTTCGCCGAAGAGCGGCGCCTCATCCCAGATCGTCGTGATCTCCGCGTCGATGTTGAGGTAGAAAGCCGTCGGCACGAGATAGCTCCCGGAGAGACCGACAGCGGCAAGACCCTCTTCGCCGAAAAAACGCTCCGCCGCGATCGGGCGGTCGGCGAACGGCGTCTCGGGCGGGTGCGTACGATTGAATTTGCCGAAGTTCGAGCGGAACTTTCCGACCTTGAGGTTGAACGAGCGCGCCAGGGTCAGAAAGGTCACGTAGCCTTCCTCGATATCGATTCCTTCGGGAGTGAACGCGATGAACGCGTCTGCGCGGGCATAGGGATCGATGGGCGCCTGAATTCCGAGCTCGAGCTCCGACAGATCGAATGCGCGATCCGGGAGGGACCGGTCACCGCCGGAAACGCCGACCAGGTTGCCAACGAGGCTGATGTTCGGATTCAGGACGTTCGAAGCCTGCTGGGGCGCCGCCCCCGCGAGCGTCGGTGTCGGGGCCGGAGGCGGCGTCGGTTCCAGGGCGGGCGGCGGAGTTTCGGGGACGGCCGGTGCGGGCTCGGGCGCCGCAGGCGTAGGTTCTTGCGGAGAAGGGCTCGGTCCCGCAGCCGGAGTAGGAGTCGGCGTGGGCGGAGGCCCCTCGTCGAGCGCCGCCGCCGCCGGTGCGAGACCCAGGCTCAACACCAGAAGGAATGTTCCGGAACGGCTCACGATGCCTCCTCAGCGCCTGATCTCCCGCGGGCGACACGCCCGAGGGAAAGGGAACCCGCTAAGAGAGGCCGGGCGGAGCACGTCCGTCAGGAGTCGTGGGCTCAAACGCCGCGATCGCCGACGGACGTGAGACGAGAGCTCGCGGCGCGGAACGTCGCGGGCTCGGAAGCACGGAGAGAAAAGGAATCGACACCAGCGGACGATGTGCTCGACACGCGAGACAGTCGTGCCGCCCGGACTCGACGATTCGGGAAGCGGGGAGCTCGATTCCCGGAAGGCCGGGCGCGGCGCTGCGGTCGCCGCCCGGCTCGGGGTGGAGGCCGAAGGCGGTCGCGGATGCCAGGCACGCCGCGAGGAGTGTCGCGAGCCGGACACCGCGGGAGCGGCGCGCTTTCTCCATCCGGCCGAACATCTTAACCGGAAACGGGTTACTCCGACGTCGCATTCCTGCCGCTTAAAATGGCGCGGTGTCGGACCACGTCGCCGCCGCCCCGGTTCTGCGCATCGCCGCTTCGGAAGCTGCCACTCTCAAACGGCGGATGTACTGGCTGCTCGGGTTGACGTTCGCGCACGTCGTGGGGGAGGGCGGGATCGGGCTGTACGAGGCGCTGCGGACCGGCAGCCTGGCGCTCCTCGCGTTCAGTCTCGAGAGCGCGATCGAAGGGGGAGCGGCCTTTCTCGCGGTCCGACATCTGCGACTCCTGTCCGACGAGGAGCAGGACCACGCGCGGCACGACCACGCGCTCGCGCGCTGGATCGGCGTTTCATTCCTGCTGCTCGCGGCTTACGTTTTCGTGCGCGGCGTCATCGAGCTCGCCGTCGGGACCCACGCGGAGCCGAGTGTAATCGGTCTCCTGCTGACGCTCTTCGCCTCGTTCGGAATGCCGTTCATCGGGTACGGCAAGTGGAGGACGGCGCGCCGTCTCGGGAGCAAAGGCCTGGCCGCCGAAGCCAAAGAATCGATCGCCTGCTCGATCGACTCGTTCCTGACGCTCCTCGCGATGGTGGCCGGGCTGGCCGGCGCGCCCGGTTGGACGGATCCGGCGCTGTCGCTCTTGATGGTGCCGTGGTTCGTCCGCGAAGGGCTCGCTCACGTGCGCGGCCGGGTCCATGCGCACGTACATTGACGGCAGATGGGACGCGGAACCCGAGGAGAGTCGCGTCGTGTTTGTCGTCCTCTCTCTCTTCTTGTCTTGAATCCGATGGCTGCAATCCTGCATATTTGCTCATCGGAGGGTTGATTGATGGCGGACAATCCGAACGTCCAGGAGGTCTCCGACGGGAGCTTCGAGGGCGACATCCTGAAGAGCACGGTGCCGGTTCTCGTGGACTTCTGGGCCCCGTGGTGCGGGCCGTGCCGGACGGTTGCGCCGATCGTCGACGAGCTCGCCAACCAGTACGTGGGAAAACTGAAAGTGGCGAAGGTCAACGTGGACGAATCTCAGCAAGTCGCCTTCCAGTACCAGGTGACGTCGATCCCCACCTTCATCCTGTTCAAGAACGGCCGCGTGGCCGATCGAGTGCTCGGTGCGCTCCCGCGCAGCGAGTTCGTCAAGTTCATCAACCGCAACCTGCAGTAAGAACTTAAGAATTCGTCCGCCGCCGTGACCTCGTCGTAAGATCACGGAAATGGCTCCCCGCTTCGTCGTGCTGTTCGCGCGAGCGCCGCGGCGCGAAGCGCGCGAGAAGGGTCTGGATGGTCGCGCGGGCGAGGAGCTGTTCGGCGCGTTCGCGGCAGGGTGGATTTCGGCGGCGCGCCGCGCCGGCGCTCGCGTCGTGCTGGCGTCGGCGCCGGGGGATCGCCCTGCGTGGCGCCGGGCGCTTCCCGGCGCGGACGTCCTCTTCGTCGAACAGCGCGGCGACTCCTTCGGCGAGCGGCTTCACGGAGCGGCCCGGGACGCGGCGGCTCTCGGCGGAAGGACGGTCGTCGTCGGCGGCGACGTCCCACCTTCCGCGGAACTGCTTCGTGACGCATTCGAGCATCTCGACCGCGACGCCGAGGCCGTCCTCGCGGCGGCCCCCGACGGCGGCGTTTCACTTCTCGCCTTCGCGGCCGAGGACCTCGACCTCCTTCGCGGGATCGCCCCGAGACGCCGCGACGTCTTCGCGCGTCTCTGCGAACGGCTCCGAGCGCGCGGACGACGCGTCGCCTTCGTGGCGTCCGTCCCCGACGTGGACGGACGGCGGAGGCTGCGGTCCCTTCTCGCGTGGCTTCCGCTTCCGCTCCGGCAGGCCGCGCGGCGGGCTCTTCTCGCCGCCCGGTGCGCGTTCACCGAGCCGCGGCCGCTCTCTCTCCTCTCCGGACCGACCTCCCCGACCGGTCTGCGCGCGCCTCCCGCCGCCGCCTGATCGCGCTGCGCGCGGAACCGAACGACCCCCGCGCGCTGTTCCAGATATCGAGGCAGCTGGAGGAGGCCATGCCGCACCTGTCGGAAACGACCATTGTCCACGCCCCGCCCCTGTACGCGTTTCGGGAGGGGGAAATCGACTATTTCCTCGACGAGGAGTCGCCCCACTGGGTCGCGGTCGATGACCGCGGCGCGGAGATCCTGCGCCGCGTGGACGGGCGCGTGACCTTCGGGGAGCTCGTCGCCGAGTATGCCTCCCGAAAAGGTCTGGAGGCGGGAAAGGCGTGGCTGCACGTCCATGACTTCCTCCAGAGTTGCCTGCGAACGGGGTTTCTGGCGGAGGTGCCGTTCGAACGGCCGCCGTACGAAGGGAGGCGCCGGCACGCCGCGCCCACGGGCCTTCACGAGCTCTGGCTGCACACGAACAACTCGTGCAATCTCGCGTGCGCGCACTGCCTGGTCAGCTCGGGACCCGGGGAGACGCCCGGGTTTTCGCCAGAAACGCTGCGCAAGGTCGTTCGCGAAGCGCTCGCCCTCGGCGTCGAGCGGTTCTACCTGACTGGAGGGGAGCCGTTCCTGCGCCCGGACATCGGGGACGTCCTCCGCGCGATCACGGAGGAGGGCGGGGGAGAGGCGATCGTGTTGACCAACGCGACCCTCTTCCGCGGGCCGCGCGGCGCTTTTCTCCATGGGCTCTCCCGCGAGCGCGTGAAGTTCCAGGTTTCGGTCGACGGCGCAGGGCCGAAGACGAACGACCGCATTCGCGGCGAAGGCACCTTCGGCAAAGCGCTCGACGGCGCGAGGCTTCTCTCCGACCTCGGATTCGAAATCTCGCTCACCACGGTCGTCACCGGACAGAATCTCTCCGAGCTTCCGGAGCTCACGCGGCTGGCTGCGAATGCCGGCGCGAAATCGCAGCACCTGATGTGGTCGCACCGGCGCGGCCGCGCGAAGGAATCGGACAATGGCTTTTTCCCCGACGTCGAGAAGATCCTCGTCGCGCTTTTCTCGACGGCCGACGAGGCGGCGCGGCTCGGGATCGCGCTCGACAATCTCGAGGCCGTGAGACGGCGGGTGGACGGACAGCCGGGCGTCAAGTACGACCTCGGAAACGCAGGCTGGGACTCGCTCTGTGTCTATGCGGACGGGACGGTCTATCCCTCGGCGGCGCTTGCCGCTCATCCCCCGGTCGCCTGCGGCCGGATCACCGACAAGGCACTCGCCGCGATTCTCGAGGAGAGCCCCGTGCTCGCGCGTTTCCGGGACGCCACGCTCGCGCGGCGCGCGCAGGCGCTCGCGGATCCGTTCCGTTTCTTGACCGGAGGAGGAGACCTCGAGCATGCCTACTTCTTCTCCGTGGATGAAAAGGGGGAGGGAGACCTCGCGGCTCCCGATCCGTACTACCCGCTGTCGGTCGCCCTCGTCCGCCGCGCAATGCGCGAGATCGCCGGGGCCGCGCGCGCCGCCCGCAACCGCAAGAGCGGTTACGACCCGCCCGCGCTCTACCACGCGATGGGGGAAGCCTCGATTGCCTGCGGCGTCGCCGACGGCGCCGCGGCAGAGATGCCGGTCCTGACGCTCCACTCCAACTGCGTCCTCTCCTTCGACGTCGACAAGCCGCGCCAGCTCGTTCGCGACTTCTACGGGAAGGCGGCCGAGGAGCCGAAGCCGGAGCTCTGCTGCCCGACGAAGTTCGATCCCGCGGAGATCGGCCACATCCCGTCAGCCGTGGTCGAGCGGTTCTACGGCTGCGGGTCGCCCGTGTCGCTTGCCGACGTCGCGGCGGGAGAGACTTTTCTCGATCTCGGCTCCGGGGCGGGCATCGACGTCTTCATCGCAGCAAAGGAGGTCGGGCCGGAAGGCCGCGCGATCGGGGTCGACATGACCGATCCGATGCTGGCGGTCGCCGAAGCGAACCGCCCGCTCGTCGCGGCAAACCTGGGTTTCGACGCGGCCGAGTTCCGCAAGGGCTTCCTCGAATCGATTCCGGCCGACGACCGAAGTGTGGACGTGGTGACGTCCAACTGCGTCGTCAACCTTTCGCCGGACAAGGGAAAGGTCTTCGCCGAGATCTGGCGCGTGTTGAAGGACCACGGCCGCGTCGTCATCGCCGACATCGTGAGCGAGCGGGAAGTTCCGCCGCATTTGAAGACCAACGCGGATCTCTGGGGAGAGTGCACGGTCGGCGCGCTGACCGCGGAGAGCTTCGTCGCGGGTCTCGAGAAGGCGGGCTTCTACGGGATCGAGGTCCTGCGGAAGACGTACTGGAAGTCGATCGAGGGGTATCGCTTCGACTCGATGACCGTGCGGGGCTGGAAGTTCGAGAAGACGGCGGGTTGCGTCTTCCGCGGCCAGCGCGCGGTCTACCTCGGTCCCGGCAAGGCCTTCCTCGACGAGGAGGGGCACACTTTCCCGCGCGGGCTCGAAGTCGAGATCTGCACGGACACCGCGGCGAAGCTCTCCCGTCTCCCATACGCCGGCTCGTTCGGCGTGATCGAGCCGGAAGGCGCCGTTTCGCTCGAAGCAGGCATCCGATGCGGGCCGGGAGACCCTTGCGCTCCCGGTTGCTGCTAGAAGTCGCAACGGCATGACCTTCACGTTCTTCGCGCTGGCGCTCCTCGCCGCTTTCCTGGCCTGGGCGAACGGCTCGAACGACGTCTCGAAGGGAGTCGCCACGCTGGTCGGGAGCGGGGTGTCGAACGAGCGCACCGCCGTTCTCTGGGGAACAGGATGGACGGTGGTGGGCGCCCTGCTCGCCGCATTCGCGACGCAGGGACTCGTCGCCACGTTCTCGGGGGAGGGCTTTCTCGCCCGGCCGATCGCCGGTCCGGGCTTTCTCGCGTCGGTCGCCCTCGGCGCGGCGGCGTGGGTCCTCTTCGCTTCGAAGACCGGACTGCCCGTCTCGACGACGCACGCGATCACGGGCGCTCTTGCCGGCGCCGCGATCGTCGCCCAGGGCGCCGGAACACTCCACTGGGGTTTCCTCGCGCGCAAGGCGATTCTGCCGCTGGCGCTGTCGCCGATCGCCTCGATTGCCCTTCTGTATGCGATTTTTCCCCTGCTCCGGCGCGGCCTGGCCCGGGTGGACGCCTACTGCGTCTGCTTCGAGCGGCGGGCGGCAATCCTTCCCGCAGGCGCGAAGGCGTTCGCTATCGTCATCGAGCAGAAGACCGTCGTCGCAGCGGAGGAAGATTGCGCCGCTTCGACTGCCGTCGCCGGACGGTTGAACGTGCTCGACGGCATTCATTGGCTCTCCTCCGCCGCTACGAGCTTCGCACGGGGGTTGAACGACACGCCGAAGATCGTCGCGCTCGGCGTCCTGGCATCCGCGGGCCTCGGAACGTCTTCGGCTCCTCTCTACGGCGCGATCGCGCTCGCGATGGGCGCGGGAAGCCTGATCGGGGGCTTTCGGGTCACCGAGACTCTAGCCCGCCGGGTCACGCGGATGTCGCCGACCGAAGGCTTTTCGGCGAACCTGGTCACGACGCTTCTCGTCGGGGCCGCCTCGCTCGCCGCGCTTCCCGTTTCGACGACGCACGTCTCCTCCTCGGCGATCATCGGGATCGGCCTCCATCGCGACGCGCGGACCATCGACTGGAGAACGGTGCGCGAAATGCTCCTCGCTTGGATGGTGACGCTCCCGGTCGCGGCGCTCGTCGGCGCCGGCGCGTACGCGTTCCTGGGAGGAAAGTGAGCCGGACGAAAT
Organism: Thermoanaerobaculia bacterium; assembly: GCA_036397915.1. Lineage (GTDB taxonomy): Bacteria > Acidobacteriota > Thermoanaerobaculia > UBA5066 > Gp7-AA6 > Gp7-AA6. Next base: position 8,580 of record DASWIB010000041.1, read on the forward strand.
CCTCGATCGACCCGGAGACCGCGGCGCCCTTCTTCCGCCGGCTCGGCTTCCGGGACGTCCCGCGGGCGGACGTGCCGGAACGGGTACGGGATTCGCTGGAGTTTCGTTCCCTCAGCCCGGCGTCGGCGGAGGTCGTAACCCTGGCTCTGGCGGCCCCGGCACCGGACGATATGTAAACGAGTTGTAAACCAATCGCCGGCTCGCTCGTCCCGAAGGCCAGGAGAGTGTCCGAGAATTTTGTCGGCGGGGGACCTTGCGGTCCCCCGCACCGACAAGATTGCTTGAGTATTTTGTCGGCGGGGGACCTTGCGGTCCCCCGCACCCCCTAGACCATCAATCTAGGAACAAGAACATACCGGCCGAGGGTTTCGAAGAGAGCATGAAGAGGATCGTCTGGGCAGCCGTCGTCGTCGGAGTTCTCTCCGGGGTCGTCTTTCTCCTCGGAGGACGGAAGAAGTCCGAGCCGAAATATCGGACCGCGAAGGTCGATCGCGGCGACGTGACGCAGACGGTCACGGCGACCGGATCTCTCTCCGCCGTCACCACCGTCGCGGTGGGCAGCCAGGTCTCCGGGATCATCGCGAAGCTCTACGCGGACTTCAACAGCCAGGTTGCGAAGGGAGATCTGCTGGCGGAGCTCGACCCGACCCCATTCCAGGAGAAGGTGAACGCCAGCCGCGCCGGCCTCGAAAAGGCACAGGTCGACTTGCGCAACACGCGGATCGCCCTGGAGCGCCAGCGAGCCTTGCGCAAGGAGGGTCTCGCCCCGCAGGCCGATTATGACGCCGCCCAGGCCAACCATGACTCGGCGCGCGCGAGCGTTCAGCAGGCGACCGCGGCGTTGAAGCAGGCCGAGACGGACCTGAAGTACACGAAGATCCTTGCCCCGATCGACGGCGTCGTCGTCGACCGGCAGTACGACGTCGGTCAGACCGTCGCCGCCTCGTTTCAGGCGCCCACCCTCTTCACGATCGCGCAGGACCTGACCAAGATGCAGGTCGCGGCGGACGTCTCGGAGTCGGACATTGGGACCGTGACGGTCGGTCAGCCCGTTCGCTTCACGGTGGACGCGTATCCGGATCGCGAATTCCGCGGCAAGGTGTCCCAGATCCGGCTGAACGCGACCGTCAATCAGAACGTCGTCACGTACCCGGTTATCGTCGAGGTCGCGAACCCCGACCGCACGCTCCGCCCGACGATGACCGCCAACGTTTCGATCGAGGTGGCCCGGGTACGGGAAGTGCTGCGCGTACCCAATTCGGCGCTTCGTTGGAGGCCCGAGGAGAAGTCGAGCGCTTCGGCCGAAGAGCGCGCGGCCCAGATCGGCCAGGGAGGAGGCACGGCCGCGATGGCGCGCCAGGTCGAACAGTCGCGCGGCGGCGGCGCCGGCGGTGGTTCCGGGCGGCGCGCAAGAGTTGGCCCCCGGGCGCCGCAGACCGTCTACAAGCTCCCGCTCGGCAAGGGAGAGCCCGCGCCGGTCGAGATCCGCACCGGCATCTCGGACGGCCGGGTCACGCAGCTCGTCTCCGGAGATCTGGCGATGGGAGATATGGTTATTACGGGTCAGGCCACGCTCAAGGCCGATTCGCCTGCCGGCGCGGTGCCCGGCGGCCGCGGACCCGGGGGCGGTCGCCGTGGCTTCTGAGACCGCCCCCCCTGAGAATGTCGCGGGGACAGGCCCTGCGGGCCTGCACCCGCAGCAGTCCAAGTGGAACGACTCGGCGGACGCGCAGCCGGTCATCCGGGTCGAGAACCTGGTCCGGATCTACCGAATGGGAGAGGTCGAGGTTCGCGCCTTGAACGGCGTGAGTCTCGTCGTCGAACCCGGGGAATTCGTTGCCGTCATGGGCTCCTCGGGATCGGGCAAGACGACCTTCATGAACATCATCGGTTGCCTCGACCGCCCGACGTCGGGCCGGTATTTTCTGGACGGGGTCGACGTCTCGAAGCTCGATCGCGACGAACGGGCGGAGATTCGCAACGGCAAGATCGGCTTCGTCTTTCAGTCCTTCAATCTGCTCGCCCGCACTTCCGCGCTCGAAAACGTCGAGCTGCCGCTCATCTATTCGGGCAACGGGCACCGCGCCGAGCGGCGCGCGGAGAAGGCCCGCCGGTCGCTCGCGTTGGTCGGCCTGGCCGGACGCGAGGATAGCTATCCGAGCCAGCTCTCCGGAGGCCAGCAGCAGCGCGTCGCGATCGCCCGGGCGTTGATCAACGATCCGAAGCTGATGCTGGCGGACGAGCCGACGGGGAACCTGGACACGAAGACGTCGGAAGAAGTGATGGGAGTCTTCCAGCAGTTGAATGACGAGGGGAAGACGATCGTCGTCATCACGCACGAGCACGACATCGCCGGCTATGCGAAACGCGTCGTGACTTTCCGCGACGGGCGCGTCGTGGAAGACCATCCGATCGACCAGCAACGGATCTCGTCTTGAACATCGAATTCCGAACCTTGAGCCAGTGAATCCATGCTGAAGTTCCTGACCATCCTCAGAGTCGGAATGAAGGCGATCGCGCGCAACAAGATGCGGTCGGCGCTGACCGCGCTCGGCATCATCATCGGCGTCGCCTGTGTGATCGCGATGATCGGCGTCGGCAAGGGCTCCCAGGCGGCGATCCAGTCGCAGATCTCCGCTCTCGGAACCAACTTCCTCATGGTCTTTCCCGGGGTGGCGACGCAGTCGGGCGCGCGCATCTTCACGGGCGAGTCGACCATCACCGAAGAGGACATCGAGGCCGTCCGGGCGGAGTGCCCCTCGGTCGCCTACGTCTCGCCGATGTCCCGGACTGCGGGACAGGTTGTCTACGGCAACCTCAACTGGGGGACTTCCGTTCAGGGGGTGGGCGTCGAGTGGCCGTTCATCCGATCGTGGAACACGGCGTCGGGCACCTTCTTCGGCGACAGCGAGGTCCGCTCCGCGTCGAAAGTCTGCGTGCTCGGTTCGACCGTCGCGAGCTCCCTCTTCGGTGATCAGGACCCGGTCGGCGCGACGGTGCGCATCAAGAACTTCCCGTTCCGCGTGATCGGAGTCCTCGAGACGAAGGGCGGCAGCACGATGGGACAGGACCAGGACGACGTCGTGGTCGCGCCCTGGACGACGGTCATGCGTCTGCTCAAAGGGCGGAACCGGATCGACATGTTCATGGCCTCGGCGGTCTCGCGCGACGCTGTGCCGCAGGCGCAGACCGAGATCGAAGCGCTCCTGCGTCAGCGCCACCGGATCCAGCCCGGGCAGGACGCCGACTTCATGATCCGTTCGCAGCAGGAGATCGCGCAGACCGCCGACGAGACGTCCCGGACGCTGTCATTGCTGCTCGCCTCCGCGGCGTCGATCTCGCTCCTGGTCGGCGGAATCGGGATCATGAACATCATGCTCGTGTCCGTCACCGAGCGGACGCGAGAGATCGGGATTCGGATGGCGATCGGCGCGAAGGGAAAGGACATCCTGACTCAGTTCCTGATCGAAGCGTTGGCCTTGTCGATTGCGGGGGGCGGGATTGGCGTTCTTCTGGGCGTGGGCGCCTCGCGATTCCTCGCCTGGAGGGCGCACTGGAACATCGCCCTCACTCCCGAGTCGATTCTGCTCGCTTTCGGGTTTGCCGCGGCGATCGGGGTCTTCTTCGGCTTCTATCCTGCCCGGAAGGCGTCCCGTCTCGACCCGATCGAAGCGCTGCGCTACGAGTGACGTGAGCCGCAAACCGTAAGCCGGGGAAGGCGACGGCCGGGGGTGTGGGGGACCGCAAGGTCCCTTACGGACAAGAACACTCAACAATCTCGTCGGTGTGAGGGACCGCAAGGTCCCCCACCGACAAATACCCGGACACTCTCCTTGCCGACTCACGCGATGACGCGCGCGTCGGCCGGGATCGCGCAGTAAAATGTATCGTTTGGATCCATGAGAGCTTGCCGGGACCTTCCGGGGACCGCGATCTGTCCATGACCGGCGCGAGCCCGTTCTGGCGGCGGCTGGATCCGCGCTCGAGCTTTGCTTCACGTCTGCTCCTCGGTTT
>DASWIB010000042.1:0-16553 GCA_036397915.1 Thermoanaerobaculia bacterium
GCGAGATCCGATTGCCACGCCGTGATGCAGACGAATCAGCCGGCCACGACCGCATCCGGCCGCGGCTTCGATTCACGGCCGAAGAGGAGGAACGCGGCCGGTACCGTCGTCAATGCACCGAGGATGACCAGCGTCGCGCCGACCGCACGCCGGCACTTGCGGTCGAGCTTGTCCGCGACGAGGAGGCCGATGCCGGCTCCGAGGAGCGCGCGGGTTCCGACGATGAAAAAGAAAGCAGGCACCGGGAGATCAAATCTCTTCATGTCGACTCCTTGTTCTTTCGGACTGCAATCTCCCCGCCACGAGTCGAAGCGGCTCGTGACGCCGTTCTCTTTACGGCGTCTCGGCCCGCGAGACGCCAGAACTGCGTCTCGTTGAGCAGCGTGATCCGGTGTCCTTTTTCGCGAAGCCGCTTGATCTCCATCAGCTTCAGGCCGGCGTCCCGGCCGGCGGCCTGCAGCGGATTCGGGCGGCCGCGCACGACGACGTTCGTCCGCGCCGACGGGCTCCTGTGGACGATCGCTCCGGCTCGCCGCGCTGCCCGGGCGGCCTCGGGCCGCCGCCGGTTCAGGATGCCGGTGAAGGCGAGGTGCGCTCCCTCGAGTGTCCGCAGCACTCCAACTCTGAGCAGAGCGGGCGGATTGCTCAGGGCCTCGATCAGCTCATGGGCGCTCTCATAGCGCTTGCGGCGCTCGCCGATGCAGCGGTAGACGATCTCCTTCAGGTGATCGCTGCACGGGAGACGCCGGATCTCGCTCGTACGGATCCGCGCCCGCGCGTCCCCCTTCACCAGCATTCCCAGGAGCTGCCCCACCTGGTACACGTCGTCGCGCGCCTGCCACTTGGGAGCGGCGCCCGCCAGGAATTCGCTCGGGGCCGTCAACGGGTTCATGGTGCCCGCTCGAGTCCCTCCCCGGTCACTCTGGTGCCGGACGATCCCGAAGTCTCCGAGCTTCAGATTCCGGCGTTCGCAGACGAACACGTTCATCGGCGTGAGGTCGCGGTGGAGCATCTGGCCGCGGTGAAGCTTTCCGAGCACCTGGAGAATGCCCGCGATCTCGCGCCGCGCGGTCGATTCCGGCCATCCCTTCCCGGGCGGTGCAGGAATGCCTGAAGGTCGCCCTGACGCGCGTACTCGAGCGCGAGGCAGTACAGAACGTGACCGTCTCCGCCCATCAACGGAAACGCGTCGAAAACGCGAATCGCCCGCGGATGGCCGTCGAGAAGCTGGCCGAAGTAGGCCTCTCGCAGCCATCCGTCGATGCGCCCGCTCACCTTGATGCAGACGATCGTCGGCACCACGCGAGAGCGCCCGAGCCGTGTCGCGAGATAAGCCTGTCCGAAGCCGCCCTCGCCGAGCATCCGATCGATCCGGTACTCGAGCCGCGTCTCCGGACTGGCAATGACCTGAGGCGGCCGAAGGAGATATCCCGTGCGCGCGAGGTGCGTTCGGGTCGACATCGGATGAGTCGTGGCGGCGGTCGTGGACTTCATGAACGGAATCCGATCAGCGGCCCGCCATGAGCGCATTGAATCTCGGCATACGTCATCGCGCCCTCCGCCAGCGGCTCGGATGCCCCTGACTGCAGAAACCCGGCGGCGCCCGTCGCCGCCCTTCCGAATGCGGCGGCGGCGTTCCCGTTGGCAGAATTACGAGACATCAGGGGTGTCGATTCGGCGCCCGCTCTTTCGTCTTAGGTGCGAGTCCATCGAGGTCGGGAGAAATTTCTCATGAAGGCAGCCGCGGACACCCCAACCTACGCCCTCGACGGCCCCGGGGCTCGGAGAGAGCCCCCGGGCAACCCGAAACCGCGGAGAAACCGGCAACCTGTCGATTTTTCGACAACCGCCCCGGCGCTTTTCCGGTCGGGCGAGTGTCATTGTCGGCGCGGAACTCTCATCCGCGCAAGGCGTTGCTGCCCGCGAAGGCCTCAGTCACCGGTTGGCACATCCCTTGGCTAAGAAGGAAGTCGAAGTAGAGCAAACGAATCAGCGAGCTTGGAGGTCTCTCTCATGAAGAAGCGAATGATCCTGGTTCTCAGCGGCGTGGCCGTTTTCATCGGGGCCATCGCCTTCGTGAAAATCCGGCAGGTGCAGGCGGGGATCGCGCAGAACGCGTCTTTTCAGCCGCCGCCCGAGGCCGTCACCACGGTCCGCGCGAAGCAGGAGCGGTGGCCGGCGAGCGTCGACGCGATCGGGACGGTCGAGGCGGTCCACGGCGTGATGGTCGCCGCGGATCTGCCCGGCCTCGTTTGGCGCATCGAGTTCGATTCCGGCAAGAAAGTGCGGGCCGGCGACGTTCTCGTGCGCCTCGACACGCGACAGGAGCAGGCTCAGCTCGCCTCCGCCGAGGCGCAGCGCAGCCTCACGAACGTCAACTTCGAGCGGATGAAAGGTCTGCGCGAAAAGGGCATCACCTCCCAGGCGGAATACGACAAGGCTGCGGCCGAGCACAAGCAGGCGGTCGCGCAGACGGGGGAGACGCAGGCCTCGATCGGGCGCAAGACGATCCGCGCGCCCTTCTCCGGAGTGCTCGGGATACGGCAGGTCAACCTCGGACAGTACCTGAAGCCCGGGGATCCGATCGTGGAGCTGCAGTCGCTCGACCCGATCTACGTGAACTTCGACGTGCCGCAACAGCAGCTCGGCGACCTTCGAGTCGGCGCGGAGGTCCGCGTGACCGCCCAGGGGATCGAAAAGTCCGCCGCGGCCGGCACGATCACGGCGATCAACTCGGTCGTCGACGAGGCGACGCGCAACATCCGGGTCCAGGCCACGCTCGGTAACCCCGAAGAGAAGCTCCGGCCGGGGATGTTCGTCCAGGCGCAGGTCGTGCTCGGCGCGAGCAACCCGATCGTCGCGCTTCCCGCGTCGGCGATCAACTACGCGCCGTACGGCAACTCGGTCTTCATCGTCGGACAGATGAAGGGCCCCGACGGGAAGCCTTACAGCGGCGTTCGCCAGCAGTTCGTCAAGCTCGGCGGCGCTCGCGGCGATCAGGTCGCAGTTCTGTCCGGCGTCAAGGCGGGCGAGGAGGTCGTGACCTCCGGAGTCTTCAAGCTGCGCAGCGGCGCCGCGGTCGTCGTCAACAACAAGGTTCAGCCGTCGAACAACCCGGCCCCGAAGCCGGAAGACAGCTGAGGGAGTTTTTCTGTCATTCCGAGGAGCGAAGCGACGAGGAATCTGGCATCGCAGGCAGGGCCAGATCCCTCGCTCCGCTCGGGATGACAAAGGTGCTTCGCTGGGATGACAGCAAGGCGAAGGCTCAAAAGGAACTGAAATGAAACTCACCGATCTCTTCGTCAAACGGCCGGTCCTGGCGATCGTCGTCAATCTGGTCATCCTGATCGCGGGTCTGCAGGCCATCCGGTCGCTCACGGTGCGGCAATACCCGCGCACCGATATCGCGGTCGTCAAAGTGACGACCGCCTACGTCGGCGCGAATGCCGACCTGGTGCGGGGCTTCATCACCACGCCGCTCGAGCGCGTCATCGCGAGCGCCGACGGCATCGACTACGTCGAGTCGTCCAGCGCGCAGGGTGTCTCGACGATCACCGTTCACCTGAAGCTGAACTACGACACCAACGCGGCCCTCACCCAGATCCAGGCGAAGGTGGCTCAGGTCCGGAACGACCTGCCGCCGGAAGCCGAGGCGCCGATCATCGAGGTCGAGACCGCGGAGACCCAGTTCGCGGCGATGTACATCGGGTTCTCTTCGAAGGAGCTGGATCAAAACCAGATCACCGACTACCTGACACGCGTCGTGCAGCCGAAGCTCTCGGCGGTGAGCGGCGTGCAGCGCGCCGATATCCTGGGCGCCCGCACATTCGCCATGCGGGTCTGGCTGAAGCCGGAGAGGATGGCGGCGCTCGGCATCTCTCCGTCGAACGTCCAGGAGGCGCTGTCGAAGAACAACTACCTGTCGGCGCTCGGCAAGACCAAGGGATCGATGGTCTCGGTGAACCTGATTGCGAACACGGACTTGAAGACTCCCGAGGAGTTCCGCGACCTCGTGGTCAAAGAGAAAGACGGAACGATCGTCCGCCTCGGCGAGATCGCCGACGTCCAGCTGGGAGCCGAGAGCTACGAATCGGACGTCCGATTCAACGGCGAGGCCGCCACGTTCATGGGCATCTGGGTCCTTCCCACGGCGAACTCGCTCGAGGTGATCGGCCGGGTACGGGAGGCGATCCCGGACATCCAGGCGCAGCTGCCGGCGGGGATGAATGTCGGCATCCCGTACGACTCGACGGCCTACATCCGGGACGCCATCAAAGAGGTACTGACGACCCTCTCCGAGACACTTCTGATCGTCATCGTCGTCATCTTCCTGTTCCTCGGCTCATGGCGGTCGGTGCTCATTCCGATCGTGGCGATCCCGCTCTCGCTCGTCGGCGCGGTCTTCCTGATGATGCTGGTCGGCTTCACGATCAACCTGCTCACGCTGCTCGCGATCGTGCTCTCGGTCGGCCTCGTGGTGGACGACGCGATCGTCATGGTCGAGAACGTCGAGCGGCACCTTCAGCTGGGGGAGAAGCCGTTCCCGGCGGCGCTCAAAGCCGCGCGCGAGCTGGTCGGCCCGATCATCGCCATGACGATCACGCTCGCGGCGGTCTACATGCCGATCGGCATCCAGGGAGGCCTGACCGGCGCGCTCTTCCGCGAGTTCGCGTTCACCCTCGCCGGCGCGGTGATCATCTCGGGCGTGGTGGCTTTGACTCTCTCGCCGATGATGTCCTCCAAGCTCCTGCGCTCCGGCGACTCCGAGCGCGGGTTTGCCGGCCGGATCAACAGGGGGTTCGACGCCATTCGCAACATCTACACGCGGTTGCTCACGGGGACGCTGAACTATCGGCCGATCGTCTTCACGGTCTGGGTCATCGTCGCGTTGCTCATCGTGCCGTTCTACATGTTCTCGCAGCGGGAGCTCGCGCCGACGGAGGACCAGAGCGTCGTCTTCGGAATCATCCAGGCGCCCGCGAACGCGACGCTGGACCAGACGAAGCTCTTCTCGTCGCAGGTCGCCGACGTCTACAAGTCGTTTCCCGAGAACGAGAGCATCTTTCAGATCACCTTCCCGACGGGCGGCTTCGGCGGCATGGTCACGAAGCCGTGGAGCGAGCGCGAAAAGTCGACCCAACAGCTCCAGGTCGAGTCTCAGATGAAGCTCGGACAGATCGCCGGCGTCCGCGTGATCTCCCTCGTCCCGCCTGCCCTCCCGGGAGGCGGGGACTACCCGGTCGACGTCGTCATCGCTTCGACGGCGGAGCCGCAGCAGCTCGCGGAGTTCGCCGGTCAGCTCGTCGGGAAAGCATTCCAGAGCGGGCTCTTCATGTTCGCCGACTCGGACGTGAAGTTCGACCAGCCGCAGGCGGAGGTCGTCTTCGACCGCGACAAGGTGCGCTCTCAGGGCGTCGACCTGTCCGAGGCCGGGCAGGACCTCTCGACGATGCTCGGCGGAAACTACGTCAACCGGTTCTCCATTCAGGGGAGGAGCTACAAGGTCATCCCGCAGATCAAGCGCGCCGAACGGCTGACGCCCGATCAGCTCGAGCAGATCTACGTCACCGGGAAGGACGACAAGCTGGTTCCGCTTTCGACCTTCGCGACGCTCAGGACCTCGACCGAGCCGCGCGAGCTGAAGAAATTCCAGCAGCTGAACGCCGTGCGCATCCAGGGCGTCATCCCGCCCGGCGTGTCGTTGAACGCCGCGCTCACCATGCTCGAGGACGAGGCGCGGAAGATCCTGCCCAAGGGTTTCACCATCGACTACGCCGGCGAGTCGCGCCAGCTGCGCACCGAGGGGAGCAAGTTCCTCGGCACGCTCCTGCTCTCCGGCATCCTGATCTACCTCGTGCTCGCCGCGCAGTTCGAGAGCTTCCGCGACCCCTTCATCATCCTCGCGGGATCGGTGCCGCTCGCTCTTTCCGGCGCGCTGCTCTTCCCGTTCCTCGGCGCGACGACGCTGAACATCTACAGCCAGATCGGCCTCATCACGCTCGTCGGCCTCATCGCGAAGAACGGCATCCTGATCGTGGAGTTTGCCAACAACCTGCAGGAGCAGGGGCGCGAGAAGCTCGCGGCCGTCATCGAAGCGGCCGCGACGCGGCTGCGTCCGATCCTGATGACGACCACGGCCACGGTGATGGGGCACCTCCCGCTCGTCTTCGCAAGCGGTCCGGGCGCCGGCGCGCGCAACTCGATCGGCATGACGCTCGTGTCCGGCATGATCATCGGGTCGGCCTTCACGCTCTTTTTCGTGCCGGCGATCTACGTGCTCGTCGCTCGGACGCGAACGAAGGTCGAGTCCGCCGAGACGCTGCCGGAGCCCGCGGCACCGGAGCTGACCGAGGTCGCGGTGTAAAAACCGCGCGAACATTCACTCGTTTTGCCAGAGGAGTGACGAAGTTGCACATCTCGAGCGATCCTCCGGGCTCCCGGGCCGCGCGCCGGCCGGAGCTTTTGCCTAGAATCAGACTCGTGGAGTCCATCGAGACCGCTCCGCGGCCGGCGCGGCCCTCGCGTGAGGAGGGATTGGGGCCGGCTCTTTCCGCCATCGCGCGCGCGGTGGCCGAGAGCATGAGCCTGAAAGACGTCTTCTCGCGCGTCGCGGAGGCGGCGCGGCTCGCGCTGCCTTTCGACAGCATGGGGGTCAACGTCGCGGAAAACCCGAACCTCCCGCCCGACGAGGCGATACCCGAGAACGAGTGGATCTCGGCTTACTCCGCGGTGGGCAAGGACGGCGTGGAGGAGATCGGGCTGCGCTACCGACGGTCGGATATCTCGCCGCAGCTGCGCTTGAAGGGAGTCGGTGAGGTCGCGCGGCACTCCGACGTCACGACGCAGCTCGACCCATCATTCGCTCTCGATCGCCGCACGATCGAGCTGGGGTGCCGGTCTCTCCTCGTGACGCTTCTGCCCGGACCCCGTTTCTTGGGGAGCATCTGGTTCGCGTCGAATGAAGCCGACACGTATGGCCCGGAAGACGAAGCCACGATTCTCGCGATCGCCGACCTCCTCGGGCTCGCGCTCCAGCACGAGCGGCTGTTCCGCGAGGAGAAAGAGCGCCGGCAACGCAGCGAAGGGCTCGAAACGCTCGTTCCGATGCTCTCGAAGGCGCTGGATATCCGCGAGGTGTTCGACCAGCTGTCGGAGGGCGTCGTCGGGATCCTGCCGCACGACCGGATGGCGCTGGGACTCCTTTCCAAGGATCGGAGCTCGGTGCGCATCCACGCCTACACCGGGGAGCGCATGGCGGATATGCCGCAGACGATCCCGCTCGACGACCAAGCGCGAGAGAGGGAAGACTGGAGCTTCTTCCTCGTGACGGACATTCGTCGAGAACCGGGTTGCTGCACCGAAAAGTTCGAGCTCATGAAGCGCGACGGGATCCGTTCGATGCTCCGCGTGCCGATCCGGCTCGAAGGGGAGATCGTCGGCGGCCTGAACTTTCTCTCGCGAAACGTTGCGCAGTATCGGGAAGAGGACGCCGATATCGCGCGGCGGATCGCCGACCAGGTCGCTTTAGTCCTCTCGCACGAGAAGATCGCCGACGAGGCGCGGATCGCCGCCGACGCGCGCGAGGAAGCCATCCGGCTCGAAGGGCGCGTCGCGGCGCTCACCGAGCAGCTCGCTCTGGTCGGCGGGGCACGGCAGATCATCGGGAAGTCGAAGAGCTGGCGCGAGGTGCTCGACCTCGTCTCGAAGGTCGCGAAGGCGGAGACGACGGTCCTCCTGACGGGGGAGTCCGGCACAGGCAAGGAGGTGGTGGCGCGGGCGATCCACGCGGCCTCCCCGCGCTCGAGCAAGCCGCTCCTCGCGTTGAACTGCGCGGCGCTGCCGGAGCAGCTCCTGGAGTCCGAGCTCTTCGGTTACGAGCGCGGCGCCTTCACCGGGGCGCTGCAGTCGCGCGCCGGGAAGATCGAGCAGGCGGCCGGCGGAGTTCTTTTCCTGGACGAGGTGGCCGAGATGTCGCCGTCGGTCCAGGCGAAGTTCCTGCGGGTCCTTCAGGAGCGCGAGTTCCAGCGGCTCGGCGGCTCCCGCGTGCAGAAGGCAGACGTGCGCGTGATCGCGGCGACGAACAGGGACATCACGGCGGCGCTCGCATCCGGGCATTTCCGCGAGGACCTCTACTACCGGCTGAAGGTCTTCGAGATTGCGCTGCCGCCGCTGCGCGAAAGGAAAGAGGACATTCTCCTGCTCGCGGAGTCCTTCGTACACGAGATCGGTCCGAATGTCGGGCCCTGTGCCGGGATCTCGAAAGAGGCGCGGGACGCGCTGCTCGCGTACTCGTGGCCCGGCAACGTGCGCGAGCTTCGCAACGCGATCGAGCGCGCGATCATCCTGTGCGCCGGGGGCCTGATCACGGCAACCCACCTTCCGCTGCCGAACGTCGGCAACGGCCGCGGAGCGGCGTCGGTTGCGACGGCGGGGAAGAGCCTCGAAGACGTCGAGCGCGAGCTGGTCGAGAACGCGCTGAAGGATGCGCGAAACAACAAGGCGCAGGCGGCGCGGCTGCTGGGGATCACGCGAGCGCAGCTCTACTCGCGGCTCCAGAAATACGGCGTTACCTAAGCGCCGCTCTTTCGGGACGAAACGGGCTGTTTCGACCGGTCGACCCTCTTTCGGATCCGCCGCCTGGGAATGCCGATTTCCCGCCACTGTGTCCGAAGATCGGCCGGCGGCGCGGCCCGAGTGAGGCGGAGGGAGGCACGTCACCAAGCAGCAAACGTTCGAAGCAGGAGGACGTATGAAAACTCGCTTTCGCGGAGCACTGGCGTTTGTTTTCGCGCTCGTCGCGTCAGCCGGACACGTCCAGGCCGCGGAGTCTCCGCGCCAGATCGTGGACTCCATGATCGCAGCGCACGGAGGGATGGAAACGTGGGCATCGGCGCCCACCGTCTCCTTCGAAGTAGAGGAATCCCTCGCGGGGAAAAAGGAAAGGATGCTTTCGCGGGTGACGGTCGAGCAGGGCCGGCGGCGCGCGTATCACGACGTCCCGGCCCTATCGGCGCGCATGGCCTGGGACGGGACGAAGGCGTGGAGCGAGAACTGGAAGCTTCCTTTTCCGCCGCGCTTTACCGCCCTGCTGCACTACTACTTCGCGAATCTCCCCTGGCTGACCCGTGACCCCGGCGTGCGGCTGGCCTCGGAGGGCACTGCGAAGCTGCCGGGGGACTCGACGGATTACATGACCCTGCGGATGACCTTCGAGAGAGGGGTGGGCGACTCGCCCCGCGACTACTACGTTCTGTTCGTGCACCCTCAGACCCGCAGGCTGCGCTCGGTCGAGTACGTCGTGACCTACGCGGGGGCGTTGCCGGAGGGAGTCAAATCCTCGCCGCCGAATCTGCTTCTCTACGAGGAGCACGCGACCGTGAACGGCCTCGTCGTTCCCACGCGTTACGAGATCTTCGGCAAGGAGGGGCACGTGCCCTACGTCTCGGTCCGGCTCCGCGACTGGTCGTTCTCCAAGCCCTTCGACCCCTCGCGCCTGGAGATGCCGGCTGGCGGCGCAGTCGACACGTCCCGACCGGGCGCGCGATAGCGCGGAGTCCGTGTCGGGCGTCACGACGTCAACCCGACACGATCAGAACGATGGCTGTCGCGGCGCAGGCCACGCCGACGCCTTGCACGAGCCGTAGCCGTTCGCGGAGAACGATCCGCGCGAGGAGGATCGTGCTGGCCGGGTAGAGCGAGGTCAGCGTCGCCACGATGCTCAGAGGTCCCTGCCGGACGGCGAGCAGGTAGAGGACGTTGGCGGCCATGTCCAGCGCGCCGCCGCCGATCACGATCGGCATCGACTCACGGCGGGGCACGAGCTTTTCACGCGAGATCAGGCCGGCCGCGGTGAAGAAGGAGACGGACACGACGCGCGCGGCGACGAGCGGCCACAGCCCGGCCGCCGTTTCGGTGCGCTCGAGGCAGACTAGAAAGACTCCGATGGCGATCCCGGAGGCGAGGGCGATCGACAGTCCGATCGCTCCGTGCTTTCCTTCTTCGGTGTGTCCGGTCCGGCTGATCAGGACGATGGACACGACCGCCAGCAAGACGCCCATGGCAGCAGGTGGGGATGGGCGCTCGCCGAGCGCCAGTCCCACGGCCACCGGAACGATCACCGCGCAGACGGCGGTCACGGGCGCGACCACGCTCATCGCGCCGACGGCCAGACCTCGATAGAGCAGGGCGAGGCCGATCCCGCCGGCCAGGCCTGCGGCCGCTCCCCAGGCGAAGTCGACGGCGCGTGGCAAAGCCGGCGGGAGGAATGGAAGGGAGAGCAGCACCAGGACGAGACCCACCGACTGAGAAACGACGACGACCGAAAACACCGTGGAGCCGCGCTTCGCGGCAAGCCCCCCGAGGAAATCGGCCGCGCCGTAGGCCATCGAGGAAACCACGGCCAGCGCATAACTCGCGTCAGTCATGGCGCGATCGTCCCGCTCTCGACTGCGGCCGGTCCGCAGAAATCACGAATGCCGGTCACAGGGCGTCGGTAGGCGCAGGCAGACGATCCACTCCGGCTAATCGGTGAGGCTGAGAGGAAGAGCTCCGACGAAGGGGGCCTCGGAGGCCGGTAGCCGGGACGATCGTGAGTGCGAACACCGCCGAACGCAGCAGTCGTCGGCCTCCCTCTGACGGTCGGGTGTCATGTCCCTGTCCACCAATGTCCCTTCCGGAAAGTCATGTTAATGAACCCTGCGCGCCCGCAGCGATCTGGTCGGCTATCAGCTTTGTCGCGCCGAAACGAGCCGCGCCGCGCGGTCGCCTTGCGCGCCGAGAATCGATCTGCCAAAACTGTCTCGTGGGGAAGGCGCCGATCGCCCTGGAAGCCGCCGGCCGCGAGGTGGTGATCACCAACCCGCACAAGGTTTTCTTTCCGAAGGCCGGACACACGAAGCTGGACCTGGCGAGGTACTACGTCGCGGTCGCCGACGAGGCGCTCCGGGGAATCGCGGCGCGGCCGATCGTCCTCAAGCGATACGTGAACGGAGCCGAGGGTGAGCCTTTCTTCCAGAAGCGGGCCCCCGAGCACCATCCCGATTGGGTCGAGACCGTCGAGCTGCGCTTCCCGTCGGGCCGGACGGCGCGAGAGATCGTCGTACGCGACGCGGCACAGCTCCTCTGGATCGTCAACCTCGGGTGTATCGACCTAAACCCGCACCCGGTGCGCGTCGACGACCTCGAGCATCCGGACGAGCTCCGCGTCGATCTGGACCCCGGCCCGGACGTCGACTGGGACGCAGTGCGGCGGGTGGCGCTGATCGTGCGCGACGTGCTCGATGAGCACGGCTTGCGCGGCTGGCCCAAGACATCGGGATCACGCGGTATGCACGTCAACGTGCGCCTCGAACGGCGCTGGAGCTTCGACCAGGTGCGCCGCGCGGCGCTGGCCCTCGCCCGCGAGGTGGAGCGGCGCGCGCCGCAGCTCGCGACCAGCAAGTGGTGGAAGGAGGAGCGCCACGGCGTCTTCCTCGACTACAACCAGAACGCCAAGGACCGCACGGTGGCTTCGGCCTGGTCGGTCCGGCCGACGCCCGATGCGCGCGTGTCGATGCCGCTCGAATGGGACGAGGTCGCCGGCTGTGATCCGGCGGCGTTCACGCTGGTCACCGCACCATCGCGCATGACCGAGCGCGGCGACCCGTCGGCCGGCATCGACGCCGCCGCGGGATCACTCGACAAACTGCTCGAGCTGTCCGCCGCGCAGGAAGCAGCGGGCCTCGGCGACGCGCCGTGGCCGCCGCACTACAGGAAACAAGGCGACGAACCGCCGCGCGTCGCGCCGTCGCGACGGAGAGGCACGAGCGTGCAAAAGAGGGGCAGCGGCCGCCGCCAATCGACCCAACCGCTCGTGACCGTCGCGAAGGCGGAGCACAAAGAAGACGCGCTCGCCGGCCTCGAGCGCTGGAAGGCGCGGCACCCCGAGGCTGCAGATCTTCTGCAGGAAGATGACGTGCTCGTCGATTCCATGCGCGGCCGCTCCAGCACGTGGACACGCGTCCGGGTCAACTTGCGCCACGTTCCGGAGGAGGAGCGCCCCGCCGAGGAGCCGCCCGATCCCGACTACGATCCCTGGCGCGGCTCGGGATCCGCCCCGCGAGGGTCCCGCGCGCCGAAGACACGCTCCAGCTCGTAAGGGGGCGTGACCTCCAGCTGATCGTATCGGCACTCTTGCGGTCGCTTGTCGGGTCGCCAGCGCACGAAGTGCGCGGCGTGCCGGAAGCGAGTCCCCTGCATGTGGTCGTACGCGACCTCGCAGACGCGCTCGGACTTGAGCGGCACCCAGGAGAGGTCCTTGCCTCGATTCCACCGGGTCGTCGCGCCGGGCAGGCGCTGTCCCTTCGCGTTCGCTTCTTCCTGCGCCTCGGCCCAGCCGCGCCAGGGATGGCCTTCGAGCGCGTTCTCTCGCAGGGGAGCCAGCTCGTCGACGAGCTGTCTCCGAACCGCATTGGTGAACGCCGCGGCGACCCCGACGTGGTGCAGGGTTCCCTCGTCGTCGTAGAGGCCGAGCAGGAGCGAGCCGACCATCGTGCCCGCGCCGTTCTTGTGCCAGCGGAAGCCGGCGACCACGCAGTCGGCGGTGCGCGTGTGCTTGACCTTGATCATCGTGCGCTCGCCGGCTCGGTACGGTCCATCGAGACGCTTGGCCATGACGCCGTCGAGGCCGGCGCCCTCGAAGCGGCGGAACCAGTCCTCGGCGAGGGCCCGATCCCGTGTCGCCGGCGAGAGGTGCACCGGCGGCGCCGCGCGGGCCAGCACGCGCTCGAGCCGTTCTCGCCGCCCCACGAGCGGCGCTTCGCGCAGGTCCTCGTCGCCGAGCGCCAGCAGGTCCCACGCGACGAAGGAAGCCGGAGTCTGCTCCGCCAGGAGCTTCACGCGCGACGCGGCCGGATGGATGCGGAGGAGCAGCGCTTCGAAGTCGAGCCCGCCGGCGCCCACGATCACGATCTCCCCATCGACGACACAGCGGTCGGGGAGCGCCGCGGCGAGCGGCGCGACGAGCTCGGGGAAATATCGGTTCATCGGCTTCTCGTCGCGGCTCTGCAGCACGATGTCGTCGCCGTCGCGAAACACCAGCGTTCGAAACCCGTCCCACTTGGGCTCGAACTGCCAGCCGTCGCCGCCGGGCAGGGCGTCCGCGGCTCTGGACAACATGGGCGCGAGCGGCGGAGCGAAGGGGAGAGGCACGAGCGAATCCTAGATCGGTCGCGTAACTGGGCCGGATCGAGGTTCCCTGCCGCGGTGAGACGGAATGAAGATGAGAGCGCACACCGACGAGAGGAGCGCGAGGGCCGCAGCAATCCGCATCGATAACCGATCCGCGAGCGAGCCCCCGACGAGAACGAGCGAGGAGAGAAAGAGAGCGTAAGCTTCGACCACCCATATGCAACCTCGGGGTTGCCTTCCAGGCGCGGCCGGGCTAATATGCAATCAGGAGGTTGCGCATGAGCACGGACCGCATCGAGAAGACCGTCGTTCTGCGTGCGCCGCGATCGCGGGTCTGGCGCGCGATCGCCAACGCGGAGGAGTTTGGCGCCTGGTTCGGCGTCAAGCTCGAGGGCGCCTTCGCGCCGGGCGCCCGCGTCCGGGGCCGGATCACCACGCCGGGTTACGCGCACCTCACCTTGGAGATCACGATCGAACAAATAGATCCCGAGCGCCTGTTCTCTTACCGCTGGCATCCCCATGCAATCGATCCCGGCGTGGACTACTCGGGCGAGCCCACGACACTCGTCGAATTCCGCCTCGACGAGGTCGCCGGCGGTACTCGGCTCACCGTGATCGAGTCCGGTTTCGATCGGATCCCGCTGGCGCGCCGAGCCGACGCGTTCCGCATGAACGACCAGGGGTGGGCCGAACAGATCAAGAACATCGAACGACATGTCATGGCGTAGCGCGCGAGCGGGCGGCCTCGCCCGTGCGGAGCCGATCTTTGCGGCGCTCGGGGAGGGGACCCGGCTCGCGCTGGTGGCCCGGCTCTGCGCGGGCGGTCCTCAGTCGATTACCCGACTCACGACCGGATCCGCAGTCACCCGACAGGCGATCACCAAGCACTTGAAAATCCTCGCCGCCGCCGGCCTCGCCCACGACGTCCGGCGTGGGCGGGAACGCATCTGGGAGCTCGACACGCACCGCCTGGGCGAGGCGCGCCGCTGGCTCGACCAGATCTCGAAGCGGTGGGACGAGGCGCTCGATCGCCTGAAGAAGTTCGTGGAGGAATGAAGGAAGGATTGGCGCCCGCGACTTCCTCCCAGCAACTCCTTCACTCCTGGCGGATCGCCTCGGCGTCGATCGTAATGTGGACCTCGTCGCCCACGACGACGCCGCCGCGATCGAGGGTGCCGTTCCAGCTCACTCCGAAGTCCTTCCGATCGACGCGAGCGGTGGCCAGGAAACCGGCGCGCGTCTTGGGGCCTTTGTCGACCCCTTCCTCCCACCACGGTGTTTCCCACTGGCCGAGGTAGCGGACGTCGAGGGAGACCAACCGGGTGACTCCGCGAATCGTCAGCTCGCCGCGCAGGTTTCCCTCGTCGGCGCCGACGAGCTCGACGCCGCTGCCGCGGAAGGTGATCTTCGGGTGGGTCTGGACGTCGAGAAAGTCCGCGCTCCGCAGGTGCGCGTCACGCTCCGGCTCGCCGGTCCAAAGACCACCGGCGTCGATCGCCACCTCGACGGAGGTCGCGCGCGGGTTTTCGGGATCGAACTCCAGGGTTCCGTGGGCGTTCTTGAAGTGACCGCGTACCCAGGTGACCATCATGTGGCGGACTCGAAATTCCGCCGCCGTGTGTCCGGGCTCGAAAAACCACTTCGCCATTGCGCCTCCCTCACCTTCCGGGCGATGGACCCAGGCCAATGTCTTCCTGGCCCGGGTGCTGCCCGCCGGTAGCTCTGTTCACATCGGCGCCGCAGCCGCTGGAATCGCGCCCCGCGCCTCGCACATCGATCTCCTCGAGCAACCCCGGCGCCAACCTACGGGCGGCTCGCGTTCCTTCGCGCTGGCGGCTCGATTCGCGCTCCAGAAGTCCCTCCCGCGCGGGTGACGCTCTTTCCACAACCTGTCGATTTCCCCGCAGTTGACGGACCCTGCCCGACTTCCTCGACCGGCTGCCGATGCCATCTAAGTCGCTTGTAATGAGAGTGTTATCTGTAGCAACACCCGCGACGCTTTGCCGGCACGCCTCCTGTAATTACCCGGTGTCGGAGAGGCCGAAATGTCACAAAGAAACGTGGAGCTTCTGCTCGGAAAAATCCTCACCGACGACCGATTCCGGGAGTCGTTTCTCCCGGTGGGCGCGGGGAGCTTCGAGCTGGCTTCGAGGTTCGGCCTGGAATTCACCGCCGTCGAACGGAGCGCGCTGGCAGCGCTGCGCCGCCGGCCGCTCGCGTGTGCCGCGCGAACATTGGATCCGCGGATCTCGCGGTCGTGCGTTGCCGAAGACGAAGATGAGGTCACCGCCGCCGTCGCCGGCGGAGACGAGCGAGGTTCCTGATGTCACGTATTCCCCTGTTCTTCTTTCTTTTCACCGCGGCGACGGCCGCTGCCGCCGGAGAGTCTCTCCCGTTGACTCTCGAGGAAGCCACGCGACGGGCGCTGGAGCGCAACACGACTCTGGCGGTCGAGCGCCAGAACGTGGAGCAGGCGGGCTTCGCGATCCTCGGCGCCCGAGGCGCTTACGACGTATTCTGGAGCGCCGACCTGGAATGGCGTCAACACACCGATCCGGTCAACTCGGCGTTCTCCGGCGCGCCGGCCGGAGGACTCGCGCCTGAAATCGAGAGCGCGACCGCTTCGACGTCGTTCTCGCGGCTCCTTCCGACCGGCGGCACGGTTTCGCTCTTCAGCGGTTGGGACCGGACGACCACGGACAGTGTCTTCACGGTTCTTTCGCCCGCCTACTCGACCGACGTGGGAATCTCGCTTCGCCAGCCGTTGCTGCGCAATCTCGCGATCGACCCGGCTCGCGAATCGATTCGCGTGGCGGCCGCGGACCGCAGCGCCTCGCAGGCCCGGCTCGCCCGCGTCGTCTCGGACACCGTTCGTCAGGTCGACGTCGCGTACTGGAGCCTCGTCGCCGCCCGGCGCGACGTCGCCTCGATCGAGAGCGCAGTCGCGCTGGCGGAGAAGCAGCTCTCCGAGACGAAGACCCGGGTCGAGGCGGGCGTGCTCGGCGAGACCGAGGTCGCGCAGCCGACCGCCGAGCGTGAACGGCGCAAAGGGGACCTCGCTCTCGCGCGACAGCGGGTGGCCGAGGCGGAAAATACGCTGAAGCTGCTGGCGCTCGGGGACCCGAGGGAGCCCTCCTGGTCGGCGGAGATCGTCCCCACGGACGCTCCCGAGCTTCCGACCGTCCGCGCCGACGTCGAGGAGGCGCTCGGGACGGCCTTCGCGCGGCGGCCCGAGATCGCCGAGGCCAAGGCGAGGTGGGCGCGGTTCGAGGTGCAGGTCGAGGCGCGGCGGAGCGACCTGAAGCCTCGCCTCGACCTCGTCGCGGCGTACGAGAGGCGGGGTTTCGCGGGACGCAGGAACCCGAACGCGACGGGCCTCGGCGGAC
>DASWIB010000043.1:0-28989 GCA_036397915.1 Thermoanaerobaculia bacterium
GATCAGCGCGTCTCGCGGATCCTTCTTTTCGTCCTGCGCGATCCGGGCGATCGTCCGCCCCTCGTAGCGCTTGAGCTCGTCGGAGAGCACGGAGGAGACCATCACGCCTTCCGGTCCGCCGGCGCCGAGATACTGGTTCTCCCATTCCGTGGTCTCGCGCGCCATGTCGGATTTCACACGGTCGCGCGTCGCCGGGTCGGCGAGTCTCTTCAAGAGCGCTTCGCGGCTCCCCTCTCGAACCCACCGCGGGAGACACGCATCGACCCCATTCGACGCGCGGTTGTAGGGGTACTGGTTCGCGCTGACGTCGAGTCCCTCGGCGCGCGCGCGCTCGATCCTCGCGAGGATCTCCGGCATCCGCCCCCAGCTCGGCCGATACGCGGTTTTCAGGTGCCAGACCTGCGTGCGGACGTTCGCCTCGCGGGCGATGCGGAAGACCTCGTCCAGTGATGAGTCGATCCAGGACGACTCGGAGCGCTGATGGGTGAAGTAAGCGCCGCCATGCTGCGCGGCGACCTTCGCGAGCGCGACGAGCTCCTCCGTGGAGGAATAGATGTTCGGGATGTACTGCAGCGACGAGGAGACGCCGAGCGCGCCTTCGCGCATCGCCTGCTCGAGGAGCGCCTTCATCGAGGCAATCTCCGGCGAGGTTGCGGCCCGGTTCTTCCGGCCGATCACGTAGCTACGCAGCCCGCCCGAGCCGACGAAGGTGCCGAGGTTCACCGCGGTGCCGCGACGCTCGAGCGTCTTGAAGTAACCGTCGAGCGTCCGCCAGTCCGGCCAGACGCCGTACTTCTCGTAGGTGTCGCGGTCCTCCTCGATCAGCCGCTGGTTTACCGGTGCGATCGAGACGCCTTCGCCGGTGATCTCGGTGGTGATTCCCTGCGTGATCTTCGACGCGGCGCGGGAGTCGACGAGCACGTTGTACTCCGACTGGCCGAGGAGATCGATGAAGCCCGGCGCGACGACGAGGCCGCGGGCGTCGATCCGCCGCCGCGCCGTCCGCTTGTCCAGGTGGCCGATTGCGGCGATCCGTCCGTCGCGCACCGCGACGTCGGCGACGAACCAGGGAGCACCGGTTCCATCCACCACCCGGCCGCCTTCGAACACGAGATCGTCCATGGAAGCGGTCTGGGAGCCGACGAGCGCGAACGAGCGGAAGGAAAGCAGAGCCACGAGCGCCGCGGCGGCGAGGAGCTTCTTCACCAGGAATGCGTCCGAGTAATCTTTTTGGCGGGGGACCGTGCGGTCCCCCGAACCCCCTGGGCCCAGTCTATGATCGCGCGGCTGTGTCGAGCGGCCCTTCGCTAAATCGTCCCTCCGAGGCTCTCTCCTCCGACGCCGGCGCGCGGGCGGTCGAGCTCCTCTTCGAGCTCGTGGCGATTCCGTCCGTGACGGGTTCGGAAGAGCCGCTCCTCGCCTTCCTCGAGAAGCGTTACGCGGGTTCCGGCTGGACGGTCGAATCGATGGATGTCGCTCCGGACCGCCGCAACCTGTTTCTCCATCGGGGACACCCGAGCGTGGTCCTCACGACTCACGCGGACACCGTTCCCCCCTTTTTTCCTCCGCGGCGCGAAGGTGACGTCCTGATCGGGCGCGGGGCGTGCGATGCGAAGGCGAGCCTCGCGGCACAGGCGGTCGCGCTCGAAGAGCTGGCAAGGGTAGGAACGGGCGAAGCAAGGGAAGGAACGGAAGAAGTCGGTCTCCTGGTGCTCGTCGGAGAAGAACGGGGCTCTGACGGCGCTCTCGCCGCGAACCGGCGGCCGCACCTCGCCCGCTATCTGATCGGCGGCGAGCCGACCGGGAGCCGCTTCGTCGCCGGCTCGAAGGGGTGTCTCCGCATCGAAGTGGAAGCGCGAGGAATCTCGGGGCACTCCTCGATTCCGGAGAGCGGTCGGTCCGCGGTCGATCCGCTCCTCGACTTCCTGAACGACCTGCGGGCCCTGAATCTCCCCGCGCATCCCACTTTCGGCGGGACGACGATGAACGTCGGCGTGCTGCAGGCCGGCACCGCCCCGAACGTGATCGCCGACAGCGCCCGCGCGGAGATCATCTTCCGGACGGGGGAGCCGATCGAGACGCTCCTCGCCCACATCCGGCCGATGGCCGAGCGCCGCGTGGATCTCCGGGTCGGATACCGGTCCGATCCAGTCTCCTTCCGCTGCCCGAAAGGCGAGCCCGCCGACATCGCCTCGTTCGCCTGCGACCTGCCGCTTCTTCCCGCCTGGGGTGAACCGATCCTCTTCGGCCCCGGCTCGATCCGCGACGCGCACGGCAGCGAGGAAAAGGTGTCGCTCGCAGAAGTCGAGGCGGCGGTCGGCGCTTACGTCGGGCTCGTGCGGGCGCTCGTCACCCGGGGAGAAGCGTGCCTCGAGCCGCGCGGCTCGGGGAGCCGGCGCGCCTAGGGGGATCGGGGGACCCCGCGAGGTCCCCCGCTGAGGATTACTCGGACAGACCCCAGACATAGAAATCCGATTCCTCGACGAGGAGCGATGCATGTGCCTCTTCGAGGCGCCCAACGCCGAGACCGTCCGGGAGCTGAACGAGACCGCGAAGATTCCGTTCACGCGGATCGTCGAGGCGCAGAACCTGACACCGGGCCCCGGGGGTGCGGGGGACCGCAAGGTCTTCCGCAAAAAGATTACTCGGACAAACTCGTAGTGACTTCGTCCACGGGCGGATAATTGCGCCAGGGGTGCGGGGGACCGCAAGATCCCCCGCAAAAGATTACTGGGACTCCTCGCATGCGAGCCTGGAAGAAAGTACTTCTCATCGTCCTCGCGGCCGCCGCAGCGGTGGTGATCTTCTTCGTGTGGAGGATCGGGCCGCGCAACGTCTACGGAATGCTCCGCTACGATCAGCGTCGGGAGGGGGATCTCGCCATCGGCCAACCCGCCCCGGACGTTTCTCTCGTTTCGCTCGACGGCCGCACGCGCGTGCAACTCGCCGACTGGACGGGAGCGAAGCCGCTCATCCTCGTCTTCGGCAGTTATACCTGACCTCCCTTCCGGCGCGCGGTCGAGCGCGTTCAGAAGATCTACCGCCAGTACGGGGATCGCGCGCGCTTCCTCACCGTGTACATCAAGGAAGCCCATCCCGAGGACGAGTGGCAGATGGACTCGAACGAAAAGGAGAACGTCTGCTATCCGCAGCCGCGAACTCTCGCGCAGAGGGTCGCGATCGCGAACGACTTCGTGAAGCGTTTTCGCTACGACGTGCCGATCGCAGTCGACGACATGACGAACCGCGCGAACGGGCTCTACGCCGGGTGGCCGGAGCGCTTCTACATCGTCGACGAGAGCGGAAAGATCGCCTTCAAGGGAAAACCTGGTCCCTTCGGCTTCCACCCCGAAGAGGTGGAAGAGTGGCTCAAAGCGAGATTCGGGCCCCGGATGCCGACCAATGAGTCGGGTGAAAGGGAGGCAGGGGCAGAAGGGCCGGAGACCAGGGGTTAGTTTTCTCCGCGCTACCGCTCTCGTCGAATGGATGATCGATATAATGACCATATGTCCAGAAAACTGACCGCAACCGAGGTCAAGGCCAAGATCCTCGCTCTGCTCGACGAAGTGGCGGCCGGCGATGAGGTGGAGATCACCAAACACGGCCGCATCGTGGCGCGGCTTGTACCGGCGAGCGGTCCCCGGTCACTCAAGGGAATGTTCGCTGGCGTGGCGATGACCGCGACCGACAACGACGACCTGCTCACGACCGGCGCAGCCTGGAACCTCCGGTGACAACGGTCCTGCTCGACACCCACGTCATCCATTGGTGGTCGGCCGAGCCGGATCGGATCAGCCGTGCCGCAACCAGGGCGCTGAACGATGCCGACGAGCTGGCGGTGGCGGCCATCTCGTGGTTCGAGCTGGCGTGGCTGGCAAACCGCGAACGGATCATCGTGACGATCCCGATCCGGTCCTGGCTCGAGCAGTTCGCCCGCGAGGTCCGCACCGTCGGCATCACCCCGGCGATCGCGGACACGGCCGTCTCGTTGCCCTCATCCTTCCCAGGTGATCCCGCCGACCGGCTCATCTACGCGACGGCCATCGAGCACGGATGGCGACTCATCACCAAGGACCGCAAGCTGCGCGCCCACCGCCACCCTCGGTCCCTGGCGCTGTGGTGACACGCCAGGAAGATCACCTCAGGAGCTCGCGCGGACGTCGCCGCTGTCGAGGCGTGTCACCAATCCGGCCGTGGATGCTCTTCGCGCCTTCTTCGGCCGGCTCCGGCGGGCGTCGGGCTTCAAGATGCTCCGCACGACCGAACTCCGGATCGAAACTCGGGGAGAGCGCGCCCGCGTCGCGAACGACGGCGAGATCGTGATCCTCTCGACGCCGCTCCGGTACCGGGTGCGACCGCGCGCGCTCCGGGTCATCGTGCCCCGCAAGGCCGCCGGGGAGCGGGCGCCGTGAGGACCCTCCTGCACCTCTCCGATCTCCACTTCGGAAAGACCAACCCGGCAACGCTCGGGCCCGTGTTGTCGGCCGCGGAGAAGCTGCGCCCCCAGCTCGTCATCGTGTCGGGTGATCTGACTCAGCGCGCTCGCGGGTGGCAGTTCCGGGAAGCGCGCGACTTTCTCGCCGCGCTTCCGCGCCCGCAGCTCGTCGTTCCCGGAAACCACGACGTGCCCCTCTACAACGTCGCCTTCCGGTTCCTGCGTCCACTCGCGAACTACCGCCGCTACATCACGGGCGACCTCGAGCCCTACTATGAGGACGAAGAGATCGCGGTGATCGGGATCAACACGGCCCGCTCGCTCACGTTCAAGGGCGGGCGCATCAATGAAAGCCAGGTCGCGCGGGTCCGCGAGAGGCTCCGCGCGGCCTCGCCCGGCATCACGAGGATCATCGTGACCCACCATCCCTTCGACCTCCCCGAGGGTCGGGCCGAGGGGGATCTCGTCGGGCGCGCCCGGATGGCGATGGAGGGTTTCGTCGCCTCCGGAACGGACGTTATCGTGTCCGGTCATCTTCACGTGTTCCACATGGGCCACACCTCGATCCGGTATCGCCTGCCGGGTCGCTCGGCTCTGCTCGTGCAGGCAGGTACGGCGACCTCGACGCGGGAGAGGGGAGAGTCGAACTCCTTCAACGTCCTCCGGATCGATCCGCCGGAGGTCTCCGTCGAGCGCCACGTCTGGACTCCCGGGGCGCGCGCATTCGTCCCCGCGGCGACCGAGAGATTCCGCCGGATGGGAGAAAGCTGGGAGAGAGCCTCCGCGCCCGACCGAGCACTGGAGGCCGAGGGCTGAGGACCGGATAGCGCCAGGGGGTGCGGGGGACCGCAAGGTTCCCCGCCGACAGATACTCGGACACTCTCTCGAGCTTCGGCCGGGTGCCCATGAATAATCCCGGCTAGAATCGGCGGGGTTTTTTCGGCGAGAGGTGCGCGCGATGTCGGAAGGTCGAAGCGTTCCGGCCCGGGGCCGTTTCGGCGCGACGTTGCGGCGGGACGCGTGGTGGATCGAGATCCTGCCGGTCGTCGCGCTGCTCGGCCTCTTCGCGGTCTACGCGACCGCGCGCGCCTTCGAAGGGCGCTACTACGAGTGGGGGCCGTACCTCTCCCCGTTCTACTCGCCACTCATCGATCCGGAGCACCACTGGTGGCCGTTTTCGCCGGCGCTCCTCATTCTCGCGGGTCCTCTCGGGTTTCGCGCGACCTGTTACTACTACCGGAAGGCCTACTATCGGGCGTTCTTTCTGGATCCGCCTGCCTGCGCCGTGGACGAGGGGCGGCGCGGCTATCGCGGGGAGACCGCCTTCCCGCTCGTGCTGCAGAATCTCCACCGTTTCTTCCTGTATTTCGCGTTTCTCTTCCTCGTGTTCCTCTGGTACGACGCCGTGCGCTCGTTCCGCTTCGACGGGCAGTTCGGCGTGGGCGTCGGCTCGCTCGTCCTGACGGCCAACGTCGCGCTCCTGACGCTCTACACGTTCTCGTGCCATTCGCTTCGTCACCTGGTCGGTGGGCACGTGGACTGCTTCTCCTGCTCGGCGTCCGCGCGCGCGCGTCACCGGGCGTGGCGCTGGGCAACCGTCCTGAACGAGCGGCACATGCTGTTCGCCTGGTTGAGCCTCATCTCGGTGGGGCTGGCGGACCTGTACGTCCGGGAAGTCGCGCGCGGGGCCATTCGGGACCTGCGCCTGCTGTGACCGAATACGAGACCCACGAGCACGACGTCCTCGTCATCGGAGCCGGTGGAGCGGGTCTGCGCGCCGCGATCGAAGCGCTCGCGCAGGGAGCGAGCGTCGGCGTCGTCTGCAAGTCGCTGCTCGGCAAGGCGCACACGGTGATGGCGGAGGGGGGTATCGCGGCGGCAATGGCCAACCTGGACCGCGCCGACGACTGGCGGTCGCACTTCCGCGACACGATGAAGGGCGGAAAGTTCCTCAACAACTGGCGGATGGCACAGCTTCACGCCCAGGAGGCGCCGGACCGGGTCCGCGAGCTCGAACAGTGGGGCGCGCTCTTCGACCGCACGCCGGAAGGCGACATCCTGCAGCGGGCGTTCGGTGGTCACTCGTTCCGCCGGCTCTGCCACGTCGGCGACCGAACCGGGCTCGAGATGATCCGTACGCTGCAAGACCGTGGCGTCCAGATGGGCTTCCACGTCTACATGGAGTGCGCGGTGACCCAGCTCCTCCGCGACGGCGATCGGGTATGCGGGGCGTTCGGATACTGGCGGGAGCAGGGGCGCTTCGTCGTCTTCAAGGCGAAGGCGGTCGTGCTCGCGACCGGCGGCATCGGCAAGGCGTGGCGGATCACGTCGAATTCCTGGGAGTGCACCGGCGACGGGATGGCGCTCGCGTACGACGCGGGTGCGGAGCTCCAGGACATGGAGTTCGTCCAGTTCCACCCGACGGGCATGGTCTGGCCGCCCGGGGTGCAGGGCATTCTCGTCACGGAGGCGGTCCGCGGCGAAGGGGGCGTGCTGCGAAACCGCCTCGGTGAGCGTTTCATGGAACGGTACGACCCGGAGCAGGTGGATCTGTCGACGCGGGATGTCGTCGCACGCGCCATCTATACCGAGGTGCGCGAGGGGCGCGGTACCGAGCACGGCGGAGCGTTTCTCGACATTTCCCACAAGCCTCCGGAGTACGTGAAACGCAAGCTTCCCGGCATGTACCATCAGTTCCTGGAGCTCGCCGATGTCGACATCACGAAGGCGCCAATGGAGGTCGGACCGACGTGCCACTACATGATGGGTGGCGTGCGCGTCGATGCCGAGACCGCGAGCTCGACCGTTCCCGGCCTCTTCGCCGCGGGCGAGGTCGCCGCGGGGCTCCATGGGGCGAACCGGCTCGGAGGCAACTCCCTTTCCGACCTGGTGGTGTTCGGGCGCCGCGCGGGGCTTGCGGCCGCCTCACACGCGAACCGCGCGGGAGCCGGGTCTCCGGGAACGGCGCAACTCGAAGAGGCGGCGCGCGAGATGCTCGTGTTCTTCGAGCGGCCGGAGGGCGAGAGCCCCTACGCGATCCAGCGCGATCTCGAGGGCACAATGCACGATCTGGTCGGAATCTTCCGTAACAAAGAGGATCTCGAGCGCGGCCTCGAAAAGCTCCGTGAGCTCGAGGAACGTGCGGAAGGTGTCCGCGTGGAGGGATCCCGCCTCTTCAACCCGGGCTGGCACCTCGCCCGGGACTTGAAGTCGATGTTGACCGTTTCGGAGGCGGTCGCGCGGAGTGCGCTCGCGCGCGAGGAGAGTCGCGGCGCGCACAGTCGGACGGACTTTCCGAAGACAGATCCGGAGTGGGGCCGGCGCAACATCGTGGTCGCCCGGGCGGAAGACGGGATGCGGCTGTCCGAGCGGCCGTTGCCCGAACCGCCGGCCGAGCTGAAGGCGCTGTTAGGGGAAAGTCGGGAGGCTTGATGCCGGAAGCGATCCTCGCGGTTTTCCGCGGAACGGCGGAGGGCGGCGCTCCGGTTGATTATCGCGTTCCCGTCGCGCCCGGAATGGTGGTCCTGGACGCGTTGCACCACATCCAGAGGCACTTCGCTCCCGATCTCGCCGTTCGCTGGAACTGCAAGGCGGGGCGTTGCGGGTCGTGCTCGGCCGAGGTCAACGGACGGCCGAGACTCACTTGCAAGACCCGAATGGACTCGCTGCCGCTCGACCGGCCGATCTCGGTCTTTCCGATGCGCGCGTTTCCGGTGATCCGGGACCTGGTGACCGACGTATCCTGGAACTACGAGGTCAATCGAAAGATCCCGCCGTTCACGCCCCGTCCCGGAACCGACTGGAAGATGTCGCAGGCCGACATCGACCGCGTCCAGGAGTTCCGGCGGTGCATCGAGTGTTTCCTTTGCCAGAACGTCTGCCACGTCCTGCGGGACCACGGGAAGACGGCGGAGTTCGGGGGACCGCGTTTCTTCGTCCGCGTCGCCGCCCTCGAGATGCACCCGTTGGACGCGGTCTCACGCACGAAACTGCTCGACAAGGAACTCGGAATTGGATACTGCAACATCACGAAGTGCTGTACCGAGGTCTGTCCCGAGGACATCCAGATCACCGACAACGCGATCATTCCCTTGAAGGAGCGGGTCGTCGACGATCACTACGATCCCATCGCAAAGCTTCTGCGAAAGATCTTCCGATCGAAGCAGGCAAAGGCTGAGAGCTGACGGCTGAGGTCCGGAAGCTCTCGGAAGGGAGAGCTCGTCATGGAGTACGAGTTGAAGGCAATCTCGAAGGAGGCGATCGCCGAGGCGACCGCCAAGGCGGACTGGTACCGGTTGCTGAACGAGCCAGGCGAGGCCGAGTCGATCTGCCGCGACGTGCTCGCCGTCGACCCGGAAGAACAGACGGCTTTGAGGCTGCTCGGCCTCGCGATCACCGACCAGTTCACCGGAGAACCGTCGGACCGGCGCGCCGAGGCGGAGGCCACCTTTGAGCGGTTACGGAGCCCTTACGAGCGGCTCTACTACATCGGGATCGCGCGCGAACGCGTCGCGAAGGCGCAGCTCGCCGCCGGACGTCCGCCGCACAGGCTGATCGTGCTCTTCGAAGATGCGCTCGCGTGGTTCGAGCGCGCCGAGCAGATTCGTCCGGCGGGCAACGACGACGCGATCCTGCGGTGGAACAGATGCGTGCGGATCCTGAAAAGCCTCTCCGTCTCCGACCGCGAGCGCGAGCACGCCCACTTCGAGCCGACCGATAGCCCGCCGCTATGAGAAGCGGATCAAGTCTTCACGAGTTGCCGTGTTGCCGCCATCACCACCATGCCCTTGCAATTCTGCGCAGCAAAATGGGCAAGTGGAGACCTGACCCCGTCCGCCTTCCCTCCCCAAGATCGCTTAGACTGAAAACGAGTGCTCAAAGTCAAAGGGATGCGCGACGTTTCTCCCGGAAAGCGCCTCTTCGTGATCGAGGAGGAGGGTGAGCCTGCCTCGGCCGAGGTGATCGAGCGCGTTGCTTCGATCGCCGAACGCCTGCTCGAAGAGAACAACCTCCCCGGCGAGTTCCGCGTCTTCGAGAGCGGGCTGCTCGCTTTGAACCTCCGCTCGAGCGACCGCACGTTCTTCCACGACGGAATCGTGTTTGCGGCCCTCGACGCGGTGAACGACCCGGACAAGAATCCCACCCTCACTCGGCGCCCGACCCGCGGCTGAGGCCGGCACCGAACCGGCACTATCCTTCCGCGCTCATCCCGGTAGACGAGATAGTCATCGGCGCCGTCGGAGAGCCCCTCGACCGTCGAATCCGGGTCGTCGAGCGCCGTGAGCACGAGAATCGACCGACCGAAGCCGTGGCGCCGCGCGCGGCGGCACACCTCTAAGCCGTCTCCGTCCGGGAGCCGGCGATCGAGAACGAGTAGATCGTACTCGTGAAGAGACAGGAGCTCCTCGGCTTCCGAAATCCGCGACGCCTCGTCGTACGCGAGGCCGGCCCGTGCTAACGTTCGGACGACCAGGGAGCGGAGCCGTAGATCGTCTTCGACGACGAGGGCTCTCACGACCACGACCCGTTCATCGGTTCCCCGTGCCGATTCTAGTGTTCCGGCGACGAGCCGAAGGCGGTCGCACGCCGCCGCGCTCGCGATCGGGCTCGCCGCGCTCGTCGGGATCGGCGCTCCTTCCGCATCCGCGCAGAGCGGCCCCCGCATCCGCCAGATCGAGATCCGGAGCGAGAACGTCTTCGAAGACGCGGAGACATCGCTTCTGGCACGAGTCGCCGATGCGCTTCATTCGACGACTCGGGAGGAAGTGATCCGCCGCGAGCTTCTCTTCTCTGAAGGGGAGTCGCTGGACTCCGCGAGACTCGCCGAGACCGAGCGCAACCTGCGCGCGCTCGGCCTCTTTCGTTCGGTCGAGATCCGAACCGAACCGGTCGGTGACGAGGAAGTCGACGTGGTCGTTCGGGCGCGGGACGCCTGGACGACGGAAGTGAGCGGATCCCTCGGTCGCGTGGGGGGCCGGAGCAAGTTCGGCGTCGGTCTGGAGGAGGCCAACTTTCTCGGCTTCGGCAAGAGGCTCTCCCTCGACTTCGCGTCCAATCCCGATCGCACTACCCGGCAGGTCGTCTACAGTGATCCGCAGTTCCTCGGGCGGCGGCTTCTGCTCGATCTCGTCTACGCCAGCAGCAGCGACGGCGAGCGGCGCCACTTCGAGCTCGCCCGACCGTTCCGATCGCTCGACTGGGGCTCGGCGGCTCTGCTCGAATACGAGGACGGCACCCGAGAGACTCGGGTCTACGACCGGGGATCCGAGCTCGCCCGATTCGGGATGGAGACGCGGTCCTTCGAGATCTCCGCCGGCCACCGCCTGACGGTCGATTCGAGGCGTCCGGTGGCGAGGCTCTCCGCCGGGTACCGCCGCGAAGAAGCGACCTTCACGCTGGAGAGAGGAGCTTCCGACACGGTGCCGGACGACCGGAAGTTCGGTTTCTTCTTCGCCCGCCTCGATCTGATCAAACCGGACTTCCTTGTGAAGCAGGACATCGCCAATCTCTCGCGGGACGAGGATTTCGACGTCGGCGGCTCTCTCTCTCTCGAGCTGGCGTACTCCGCGCCGCTCTTCGGCGCGCGAAAGCGAGTCGCCGCGGTGTTGAGGCTCGCGCGCGGGGCGCGACTGCCGAACGGTCTCCTGATCGGCTCGCTCTCCGCCAAGACCCGCGAGCACGACGGCTCCCTCGAACACTCGCTTGCCGAGGCGGAACTCGAAGCGTACTGGAAGCCGCCGCGCCTTCCCGATCAAACGTTTGCCGGGAGGCTCCTCTTCTCCTGGGGACGTCGTCTCGACCGCGAGGTGCAGCTCGCCGCCGACGGGGCGTCGGGGCTCCGCGGCTACCGTCTTCACGCGTTTACCGGCGATCGGCGCTTGATCGCGAATCTGGAGGATCGCATCCGGCTGACGCCCGAGCTGCTGCACCTCTTTCAGCTGGGAGCCGCGGTCTTCGTCGACGCCGGCTACGCCTGGCCCGCCGGCAGCCCGATCCGGCTCTCCGACCTGCGGCTCGACGCGGGGGTCGGCCTGCGCATCGCGCTCCCGCGCGCCGCGAAGCACTCGCTCCTCCGCTTCGACCTCGCGTACGCGCTGCGGCCCGACCTCCTCGGCCGTCGCGGCTGGCTCGTCTCGTTCTCGAGCTCGCAGGCGTTCTGACGCGGGCGTCCTCACGGCCGGATCGTCGCCGGGAGACCGTGAACGCCCGGTGAACGCGGTCTATAGTTCCGCTCGCTCGTGACGCTCCCCTCGGGATCCCGCCTGGGTCCCTACGAGATCCTCGCGCCGCTCGGCGCGGGCGGCATGGGTGAGGTCTATCGCGCCCGCGATCCCCGGCTGGGCAGGGACGTGGCGCTCAAAGTCCTTCCCGAAGAGCTCTCGGCCGATCGCGACCGGCTCGCTCGTTTCGAGCAGGAAGCGCGTTCCGCCTCCGCCCTCAATCATCCGAACATCGTCACCATTCACGACATCGGCCGCTCGGACTCGCACTCGTTCATCGCGATGGAACTCGTGGATGGCCGGACGCTACGCGAGCTCTCTGCTACCGGACCCTTGCCTCTGCGACGGATCCTGACGATCACGACTCAGATCGCCGAAGGTCTCGCGAAGGCGCACGGCGCCGGGATCGTCCACCGCGATTTGAAGCCCGAGAACGTCATGGTCTCGAAGGACGGCTTCGTGAAGATCCTCGACTTCGGGCTCGCCAAGCTGGTCGAGCCGGAGTCGGGCGACCACTCGGCGATGCCGACGCTCGCAAAGCCCGAAACTCACCCGGGCGTAGTAATGGGGACCGTTGGATACATGTCGCCCGAACAGGCGAGCGGAGAGCCCGTCGATTTCCGGTCCGATCAGTTCTCGTTCGGGTCGATCCTCTACGAGGTCGCGACCGGCCGAAAGCCGTTTCAGAGGAAAACGGCCGCGGAGACGATGTCCGCGATCATTCGCGAAGAGCCGGAGCCGATCGGAAAGGTTCGCCCCGAGGTCCCGCCGCCTCTGCGGTGGATCGTGGAGCGCTGCCTCGTGAAGGACCCGGAGGAACGCTACGCGTCCACGCGTGACCTCGCGCGTGAGCTCGCCAGCGTGCGGGATCACGTCTCGGAAATCACGGGCGCCGCCGAGCCGCCGATCGACGTCGGACCGCGGCCGCTCAAGCGGGTCAGGCGCTCGACGGTCCTCGCCGCGACACTCCTCCTGCTCCTCGTCGGCGCGGTTGCGGGCTGGCTCGCCGCCGCGAAGAAGATTCCAAAGGCTGCGGCGCCGACTTTCCACCGCCTGACGTTCCGGAGCGGCGCTCTGCACAACGCCCGCTTCACTTCGGACGGTCAGACGATCGTTTACGGGGCGACCTGGATCGGCGAGCCGCAGAGTCTCTTCTCGGTCCGCCCCGAAAGCCCGGAATCCCGCTCCTTCAACATCAAGGCCGATATCCTCGCCGTGTCTCCCACCGGAGAAATGGCGGTCAACCTGGACCAGACTGCGTTGTTCGGAACTCTCGCCCGCGTCCCCTTAGCCGGCGGCATTCCTCGTCCCGCCGTCGAGGCCGTGCCCTATGCGAGCGCCGACTGGTCTCCCGACGGCAAGGAGCTCGCGGTCGTCCGGTACGTCGATGGGCAGACGCGTCTCGAATTTCCGCTCGGAAAGGTCCTGTACGAAGGGCGGCCGATCAGCGCGCCTCGATTCGCCCCGGGAGGCGACTCGCTTGCCTTCTTCGAATACGGCAAGTCGGGCTCCGTCATGGTCGTTCGAAGGTCGGGAGGAGCCGTCCGAGCGATCGCGAGCGGCTTCGAATTACCCGGGGGAGCTCCCTGCTGGACACCGAATGGAGAAGAGGTGTGGTTCACGGGCACCCCCGAGCCGGGTAAGCCGAGCGGTCTCTACGCGGCGGACCTCGAAGGCAGGGTCCGACTCGTCGCTCAGATGCCGGGCGAGCTCGAGCTCGACGACATTTCGGGCGACGGACGAGTGCTTCTCGCATATCACACGCTCATCAGCTCCATGCGGGGATTGGCGGCGGGCGATTCGGCCGAACGCGATCTGACCTGGCTGGATCGCCCCATCCCCTCCGATATTTCGGCGGACGGAAAGACCATTCTCTTCACCGAATCGGGCGAGGGAGGCGGAAAGACCTCGAGCGTGTACCTGCGCAATCTCGACGGATCGCCAGCGGTTCGCCTGGGAGACGGAGAGGCCGTCGCGCTCGCACCCGACGGCAAGTCCGCTCTGGTCGCTCTACCGGGCGTCGCCGATCGGCTCGTGCTCCTCCCGACCGGGACCGGAGAACCAAAGACGATCGCCTTAACCGGCTTCGAGGCTCTCAACTTCGCCGCTTGGCTGCCCGACGGGAAAGAGCTCCTCTTCGGTGGGCAGGAGGTGGGCAAGAAGGGGAGGATCTATCGGCTGGAGGCCGCGGGGGGAAGGCCGCGTCCGATCAGTCCGGAAGGAATTCGTGTGCCCTACTTCGTCACCGGTGCCGTGTCACCCGACGGTCGGTGGCTTCTCGGCACGCGCGGGCCGGGAAAGTGGTTCCGGGTTCCGGTTGACGGGGGAGAGGCGATTCAGATCATGGCCCTGGAGCGGGGTGATTTCCCGATTCGCTGGGCGTCGGACCGGTCGCTGTGGTTCCACAGAGAGCCGTCCGGCGAGGTCTGGCGCCTCGATCTCGGGACTGGACGAAAAACGCCGGGAAAGAAGATTTCGCCGACCGATGCAACTCTGGGCGTCACGCGCATCGTCATGATGCCGGACGGCAGCGCCTACGCGTACGCGTATCGCAGGGTTCACTCGATCCTGTACGTCGTCGAGGGACTCAAGTGACCGCGAAGCGGTCATCCCGAGCCGCCGCAGGCGGAGAGGGATCTCTCTTCGATACGATGTCTCACGTTTTTCGACGGAGGCGAAAATGACGATCAGTCGGCGCTCGCTTCTCGCGACGACGGGGGCTGCGGCCGCGGGCTCGCTCATCGCGCCGAGCGTGACTCGGGCTGCGCAGGCCGGCGTCGACGGCTCGAAGTCCGCCGCGCTCTTCCTGACCGAAGACGACGGCCTCGCCCCCGCGACCTTCGACCGGCTGCCGCTCGAGTGGCACAAGGGGCGTGTCAAGCTGCTCCAGGATTACCTTCAGGACCAGGGCTATGCGGGCGCGCTCCTCTCCGACCGCTGGAACTTGATCTATTTCACCGGCCTCTTCCACTCGACGACCGAGCGGCCCTTCATGGTCTTCCTCCCGGCGGACAAGCTCGCCGCGATCTGGTTCCACCCCGGCCTCGACCGCGACCTCGTCAAGAGCTGGTGGACGACGGACGCGGACCAGTACTTCGACTTCCACCACGCCGAAGGCGCGTTCCCGAACCTCGGAAACGTGCAGCAGGGCGAGAAGGTGAACCTCTTCGAGTGGGCGATGAAGGGGTTGAAGAAGCGCGGCTACGAGGGCAAGCGGATCGCGACGGACAAGGAGCTCTCAAGCCGCCAGCGCGACGCGGTCGCGAAGGTCTTCCGGAAAGACACCGAGTTCAACTCGATCGCCGACCAGTGCGAAAAGATGCGCATGGTCAAGACCCCCGACGAGCTCGCCCTCTGGCGGCGCGCGTATCGCGTCTTCGACGAGACGCACGCGTTCGCCCGCGACCTCCTGCTCGCGAAGGGAACAGACCTGACCGACTACGAGCTCGGCCACGCCACCGAGGAGTTCGGGATCAATCTCCTGATGAAGGGGATCAAACGCGACGGCGCGCCGCACACGGCGGTCGGGATCTCGCTCGGCGTCGGCGTCCGTGCGGGAAAGGGCACCGCGTATCCGCACCCCAACCAGTTCCACCACAACCGCATTCAGAAGGGTCAGGCGCTGCAGATCGCCGGCGGCGTGCGGATCGGAGGATGCGGCGGAGAGCTCTACCGCGCGTTTCTCCTCCATCCCTGGACCGATCACCAGAAGAAGGTCTGGACCATCTCCCGAGATTCATGCCTCATACAGAAGGATCTCTCGCGCGAGGGGGTCGCGTGCTCGACGGTCGCGTATCAGATCCACAAGCACCAGGTGAAAGAAGGGATGCAGAAGTACGTGTACCACCGGCCCGCGCACGGCATGGGCATGGAAGGCCACCAGCCGCCGTACCTTGCGCTCGGCGACTACACGATGCTCGAGCCCGGGATGATCTTCTCCGTCGAGCCGGGCCTCTACGATCCGGAGAGTGACTTTGGGGTCAACTTCAGCGACGGCTTCGTGGTGCAGTCCGGCGGTAAGCCCTCTCTCCAGATGTCGCGCCTGCCGTGGTCCGAGGAATGGTGCCTGGTGAAGCTGTAGGGTCGCGCCGGCGCGGCTTCAGGAGCGACCTCAGCCTACGATCCGGAAGAAGATAAATGACCACGTCATCAGAGAATTTTGAGTACAAAGACAAAGGCTTTGGTGACGCGCAAGGCATCGTCGTGGCCACCAATTCAGGTGTGTTTTATCCCACGAGCACGACGAATTTGCTGCTGGACGGCGTGCGGAGACTTGCCAACAAAGACGCTACCTCGGCGCTGGATCTCGGCTGCGGCTGCGGGATCGTTGCCGTGGCTCTGGCAAAGCTGATTTTACCGAACGCCGCAATCTATGCTTCGGATATCAGCGCCGAAGCGGTGGAATTGGCCAGGCAGAATGCGAAAGCCTTTCACCTCGCCATCGATTGCCGCTGCGGCAGCCTCTTCGAGCCGTGGACAGGAATGAGATTCGATCTGATTGTGGATGATGTCGCCGGCATGTCCGAACCGATTGCCCGGCACTCGCGTTGGTATCCGCCTCACATTCCCAGCGATGCCGGAGAAGACGGGGCGCGATGGATCGTGCGCATTCTCTCGCAGGCCCCGGACTTTCTCACCCCGCAGGGGCAGATCTTCTTTCCGGTTCTAACGCTCTCGAGCGAATCCACGATTCTCGGTGCTGCGCAAGATCATTTCGCCGCAGTCGAGCTGATCAGGGAACAGTGGTATCCACTCGGCAGCGACTTATTGCCTCACATGAGTCTGATCGAGGATCTCATGGCTAAAGGCCAGATAGAAGTTAGAAAGAAGGGCAGTCGCTGGTTGTGGGCGACCAAGATCTATCGGGCGTCCAATTATTAATAGCAGCAGTTAATGCTCTCAAGAACAACCGGAGGGGTCGGGACTGCATGATCTTTCCACCCGACTGGCAATCGCCGCCGGCAAACGGAGAAGCCGTTGCGATGGATACAGCAACCCTACAGAAGTATCTGCATGATCACATCCCGCTTTCGAGAGCGATAGAAGTCGAGGTCGTGGAGGCCACAGACAACGGCGTCACACTGGCCGCTCCGCTGGCGCCGAACATCAATCATCGCGAGACCGTCTTCGGCGGCAGCGCCTCAGCCGTCGCCATATTATCGGCCTGGACGCTGATGTATCTCCGATTGAAGAGAGAGCAACTCAACGTCCGCATCGTCATCCAGAAAAACACCATGACTTATGAGCGCCCGATAACCGGGAGGTTTATCGCCTCGGCTGCGGTCTCCGATGCCGCGGCCTGGCGTCGGTTCGTCGATACCGTCAGGCGGAAGAGCCGCGGCAGATTCACCGTCCGATCTGTACTGTACTGCCATACCGAAAAGGTCGGCGAGTTCGACGGAGACTTCGTGGCGTCGATATTATGAATGCTCGCTCATACATGCGCTCGGCGTGGTCCTGTCCAGAGCTGGACGGCGAAGGCGCCGCGGTGAGGTCGGCCTCACCGCAAGCTGCTGCGGCCGCGGGCAGTGGTCTTCGAGAACGACGCGTAGAGGTCGTCGAAGAGCGCGAAGCCGCGGTCGAGACGGCTCTGGTCGTCGGTATTCGCGGCGAACAGTCCCGACAGCACCTGCGCGACGCCCGCCGTCTCGGGCCGCCCGAACTTTCCGTCCTTCAAGTCGATGTCGTGGACGATCTGGGTGATCGGGGAGAGCGCCCCGTCGCGAACGGCAGTCCGGCGCACCAGCGTCTCGAGCGTGCAGCGATCCCCCTCGTGCGTGAACTCGCCGCCGACCATGTCGAAGCGGATCTCTCCGGTTCGGGCCTCCTCCTTCTTCGGGTCGATGAGCCGGAACCTTGCCTTCGGGTCGAGGAATCTGCGCACGAACCAGGCGGAGGAGATCCGGTCCACCTTCACCCCGCGGCGCGTGACCCAGGTGCGGCCGACCAGCTCGCCCGCCGGCTTCTTACCTGACTTCTTCATCGTCTCGTCTCTCCTTTCCAGCCGCTTCCGCAGCCCTTCGATCGCCGCTTCCGCGGCGGTTCTTCCTTTCGCCTGGAAAAAGTCGAGTCCCGCGATCTCGTCCAGCCGCTTGCGGGCGCGTGCATGTCGGGCGGGCAGATCCGCGCCGTTTCGGGACCACCCCCGAACC
Source organism: Thermoanaerobaculia bacterium (assembly GCA_036397915.1). Classification (GTDB taxonomy): domain Bacteria; phylum Acidobacteriota; class Thermoanaerobaculia; order UBA5066; family Gp7-AA6; genus Gp7-AA6. The sequence continues at coordinate 17,808 of DASWIB010000043.1, forward strand.
TCCCGCGCGAGGGCGGCGTATTCCGAGTCCCGCTCGGCTCGAAACCTCCGGGCGAGCTCTTCGTCCGTCCCTCGATCGAGAAAGCCCGCCTCGAGGATCCAGGTCTCGCCTCCGCCCGCCCCCGCCTCCTCGGCGATCCACTCGAAATCCTCGAGGCAGTCCTCGCGACGGGGGAGGACGTAGACCGAGCTCTTCAGGGCGGCGGCGCCCACCTTCGCGAGCCGCTGGCGAACCTTTGCGCGCAGATAGAGCGGTCGGGGAGGGAGCTGGTGGACGAGCAGATACCAGATGCGACCGGTCGGCCTCGGCACGGAGGTACTCTATCAGTCGCCATAGCTATATAGCAACTGCTAGTCTTACGCAGTGCCGGGCAGAACCCATGCGCGTTGGATCGCCTCGCTCGCGGACTATTTCGGGCTCGAACGGAACGTCGTGGCGGTCGCCGCCGCGATGTTTCTGCTCGGGCTCGGAGAGAACCTCTGGAAGAGCTTCGTCCCGAAGTACCTCGAGGCCCTCGGGGCGCCGGTCCTCGCGATCGGGCTCTACGGCAGCCTCCGGGATCTGGTCGACGGCGCCTACCAGTACCCGGGCGGTTGGATCGCGGACCGCTTTGGACGTCGGCGCGCGCTGCTCCTTTTCGTCGGTCTCGCTTCTGTCGGGTACCTGATCTACTCACTCGCGCCCTCCTGGCCGTTCGTGATCGTCGGTCTCCTCTTCGTCATGGCGTGGTCGAGCATGGCGAGCCCGACGCTTTTCGCGGTCGTCGGCGACGCGCTTCCGAGAGAGCGGCGCGCGATCGGCTTCACCGTCCAGTCGATTTTGAGGCGGCTGCCGATCGTCGTCGCACCGACGCTCGGGGGGCTGGCGATCGCCGCCGACGGCGTTCGCGGAGGCGTGCGACTCGGACTCGCGGTAACCCTCGCGCTCGCTCTCGGGACTCTCGCCGTGGTCGCGCGAGTCCGGATCCCGCTGGTCCGGGAGAAGACACCGACGCGAATCGCCGGGGTCTGGCACTCGCTCCCCACGCCGCTGAAGTGGCTCCTCCTCTCCGACGTTTTCGTTCGGACCGGCGAGGGGCTCGTGGATGTCTTCCTGGTGATCTATGCGACCAACGTCGTCGGCGTGAGCACCCCGCGCTATGGGGTGCTCATTGCGATCCAGATGGCCACCGCGATTCTCGTGTACGTGCCGGCCTCCAAGATTGCGGACCGCGCCGGACGCAAGCCCTTCGTGATCGCGACGTTCGTCTGCTTCGCCGCGTTCCCGCTCGCCGTCGTGCTCTCGAAGAGCTTTTTCGCGCTCGCGGCGGCCTTCGTCGTCGGCGGCTTGCGCGAGGTCGGCGAACCCGCCCGCAAGGCGATGATCGTGGACCTCTCGCGCCCGGACATCCGCGCGCGCTCGATCGGTCTGTACTACCTCCTCCGGAGCACGGCCATCGCGCCGGCAGCGTTCGCGGGAGGGCTCTTTTGGAGGGTCGACCCCTCGATACCGTTTCTGGTCGCCTGCGCCGTCGGTCTCGCGGGGACGGCGGTCTTTGCCGCGACCGTCGAGGAACGTTTCGCGGCATGAGAACGAGGCGCCCCGCGGTTCCTCCGTTCATCTTCCTCTGCGGGCACGGATCTTGATTCCATCGACGTCGGTCCCTCCAAAGGGGCCGGCGAGAGAAGCGACGCAGCCCGATGCGTCGAGCTCCGAGGAGGAAGAAATGAAGAGGAACGGCTCGCGGATCGCCGGCGTCGGCATCCTCGTCTTCTGGGCGGCCTGGGTTCTTTTCTCCGGCACTTCGTCGGCGACCCTCCCGATGCAGAAGAAGGCGAAGGCGCTGGGCCTCCCCGCAGACAACTGTATGTACTGTCACAACGAGAAGCTCCCGAAGAAGGGGGCGGTGACCCAGAACGAGCGGGGCAAATGGCTCGTCGCTCAGAAAGAGAAGAGGAAAGCGGCGGCCGTCGACGTCGCCTGGCTCAAGGAGTATCCCGGCGAGGGGGCGGGCGCGGCGGCGGCGGCGTCCGGTGGAACGATGCACATGAAGTCGGAATCCACCGTCAGCCAGCCCGGCCCGGACGTGAAGACGAAGACCGAGGTCGTCGTCGGAACGGTCAAGGAGTACGAAGCCGGCAGGAGGATCAAAGTGACGGGCCCGAGCGACCGGGATGTTTCCTTTCTCCTCGACAAGGGCGTCACGGTCAACGGAGTGATCACCGTCGGTCAGCGGGTGAAGGTCGAGTACACGAAATCCGACGACGGGAAGGAGCACGTCACGGTGGTCTCCCTCGTCACCCCGGAAAAGAAGTGAGGCTGCGGCGCCGACTTCCGGGGTGTCGACCCGCTCGGCCCCCGAGAGATCCATAGCCACGTCGCCGACCGTTCGGAGGTTGGCACTCGATTGGCACCAGCGTCGCTCGTGTCGAACGAGACGAACCTCCTCTCGCGACGCCTGCGGCGGACGGGCGACCGTCTCGCGGTCGCGTTCGCTCTCGCCGGGCTGGCGACCGGTGCGGTTCGAGCGCTCGCCCGCTCCGGTGCAGACGGCACGCGAGGCGACGACCGGCCGCTCGGAATCGAGCGGATCCAATTCAACAAGCTCGCGAACGCGGCGTTCACAAGCCGGGCGACGACGGCGAACGTCGCGATCCCGCAGTGGCTGACGGTGGCGGGCGCGACGAACGAGAGCCCGATCGCGATTACGACGCCGGTTCCCCACGGCCTCGCGACGGGAGACTCCGTCCTGATCAAGGGAATCCAGGGAAACGTCGCGGCCAATGGCTGGTGGACGATCACCGTTTCGAGCGCGACGAGCTTTTCGATCGACGATTCCGCGGGCAGCGGCGCATACGCGGGAGGCGGATCGGTTTTCCCCTCATCCGGCCAGCCGCCGCCGCCTGCCGCGCCGGACGCCGCCGGCGAGCTGCCGTGGACGCCCTGGTTCTCCGGTCCCGCGGTCTCCCGCGAGACGGAGTTCTTCCGATCCGACGGGGAAAAGCCGACCGGCGAGATCTACACCTTTCCGGAAATGCCTCCCGTGAACAGTTTTCTCTCGCAGGAAATCGGCGGTTCTCTCTTCCGGCCCGGACAGCGTCTTTGCCTCTCGATCGAAGCGCGAATGCCCGAGCCGGCGGTCGGCGACCAGCGGCTGACGATGATCGTGACGGCGGCGCTCGGAACGCTCCGCGTCTACCGCGTGACCTACCCGGCATCGCAATTGACGCCCGACTACCGGCGCCTCGCGGTCTGCTTCGGTCTGGAGGACGACGTTGACCCCGTCGGAGGCGTCGTGCGGGTCGAGTTCATCGACGAGCACCTGCGCGGGATCCCCAAGCCGATGTACTGGACGCGCCCGATGTTGAACGAGGGTCTCGTTCCGGCGCCCTGGACGCCGAACGTCGAGCCGATGCCCCGGATGCGCGCGTTCCATGGGGAAGGACGTCCGTGACCCGAAAGGTCCGAAGCGGTGATAGAACCGGGCGCATGAGAAGAATCGCGCCCGCTCTCCTTCCCGCCCTGCTCCTCGGCGCCGATCGCTTCGTGATCACGACCTCGGACGTCTCCGGGGCGGGTGCGAGCCCGACGCTCGAGGTTACCGACACGCGGAGGAAATAACCGATGGCGCAAGTCATGACGCGCGGCCGCCCCTTTCTCGTGGGAATCGTGCTCGCCTCCGCGGCGGCGCTTTTCTGCTCGTTCTCGGTTCGAGGCCAGGGGTCGGTGCAGCTCGAAAAGGTGAAGCTGCCGCCGGGATTCGAGATCCGCATCTACGCGCGAGCGGCGGGCGCCCGCTCCATGACGCTCTCGCCCAACGGCACGCTCTTCGTCGGCACACGCGGGGAGGGCAAGGTCTACGCCGTGCGCGCCGCTTCGGGCGGGGAGCCGTCCGTCGTCACGATCGCCCGGGGGCTTCGCATGCCGAACGGGGTTGCATTCCTCGATGGCTCTCTCTATGTCGCCGAGATCCATCGCGTCCTGCGTTACGACGGCATCGAATCCCGGCTTGCGAACCCTCCGGCGCCGGCTCTCGTCCGGGAATTCCCGACGGACCGCCACCACGGCTGGAAGTTCATCGCGTTCGGCCCGGATGGAATGCTGTACGTTCCGGTCGGCGCGCCGTGCAACATCTGCCAGCCCGAGCCGATCTATGCGGCGCTCCACCGGATGCGGCCCGACGGCTCGGGACTCGAGACCTTCGCGAGGGGCATCCGAAACACCGTCGGCTTCACGTGGCATCCCGACACGCGCGAGCTCTGGTTCACGGACAACGGTCGCGACATGCTCGGGGACGACGTGCCTCCCGACGAGTTGAACCACGCCCCTCGTCCGGGAATGGACTTCGGATATCCGAGCTGCCACGGCAGGAACACCTCGGACCCGGAATACGGGCGCCGGCGTCCGTGCTCGGCGACGACCGCGCCGGCCCTGGAGCTCGGCCCGCACGTCGCGGCGCTCGGATTGCGCTTCTATACCGGGCGGATGTTTCCCGAAAAGTACCGGAAAGGGATCTTCATCGCCGAGCACGGCTCCTGGAACCGGAGCCGGAAGATCGGATACCGCGTCATGTTCGTTCCGCTCGAGAACGGGCGCCCCGCGAAGTACGAGGTGTTCGCGGAGGGATGGCTGCAGGGAGAGAGCGCGTGGGGCCGCCCGGTGGACGTGCTCGTCATGCCCGACGGCGCGCTCCTCGTCTCCGACGACGACTCCGGCACGATCTACCGGATCAGCTACCGGGAGGCGCGCGCCGGGGCTAGGAGTGTCTCCGAGTAATCTTTTGGCGGGGGACCTTGCGGTCCCCCGAACCCTCCAGGAGATTGTCCGAGTATCTGTCGGCGGGGACCTTGCGGTCCCCCGCACCCCCGGGATCGACCGCCTTGATTCGTCACTCCGAGAACCGCAGACAGGCCTCGCGGATCCGGTCGGCGAGCGCCGGAGTCTTGACGGCGCGCGAGAGGAGAACACCCCCGGCTCCGAGTGCGAGGATCGCGAGCGCCGCATCGCCGGGGTCGTCCTTCTGGCCCGGCAGCCGCGCGGCAAGGGCCGCAGCCATTTTCTGAACCTCCTGCTCGAATGTTTCGCGGACGGCGCCGCTCGAGCGTGCGACGTCCGCCGCGAGCGCGGGGATCGGACAGCCGCCGCCGGGCTCGTCCCGGCGTTCCGCCTCGAAGTATCTGCGGATGAGCTCGCCGGATGCGGATCCCCGACGAGCCCGGGTTCCCGCGAACAACCGTTTGCGGAAACCGCGGAAGGCGGCGAGGAGGCTCTCGGCGAAGAGCGCCTCCTTGGACGGAAAATGAGCGTAGAAGCCGCCGGCCGTCATTCCCGCCGCCTTCATGGCGGCGTCCACCCCGGTACCGCGATAGCCCTGCTCGCGGAAGATCCGGCTCGCCGCCAGGACGATGCGTTCGTGCGTGTTTTTCTTCTGGCCGGAAGGGTAACGCATCCCCGGTGTTATATGATGATCGTAATCTAATGTCCATCCTGCAGAATTTCACTTGCAATCGTTCGAACCTCTGATATCCTCGTCTCCCAAGTTGAACAGCTCGGACACCGCCTGGCTCCTCGTCGCAACGGCCCTGGTCCTCCTGATGACCCCCGCCCTCGGCTTCTTCTACGGCGGGCTCGTGCGCAAGAAGAACGCTCTGAACACGATGATGATGAGCATCTGCGCGCTCGGCTTCGTCGGCCTCGCGTGGGCGCTCCTCGGGTACTCGCTCGCATTCGGGCCCGGCAACGCGTGGATCGGCGACCTTTCGATGGCGTTGCTGCGCAACGTCGGGCTCGAGCCGCAGGGTACGATCCCCCACCTCCTCTTCTTCGCGTTCCAGGGGACGTTCGCGATCATCACCGCGGCACTCATCTCCGGGGCGATCGTCGAGCGCATGCGATTCCGCCCCTACCTCGCGTTCCTGACGCTGTGGGGGGTTTTCGTCTATGCGCCGCTCGCGCACTGGGTGTGGGGAGGCGGCTGGCTGGCGAAGCTCGGGGCGCTCGACTTTGCGGGCGGCACGGTCGTCCATATCAACGCGGCCGCCGCGGCTCTGGTCGCGGCTCTCCTTTTGAAACCGCGCAAGGATTACGCGCGCCAGGCGATCCTTCCGCACAACGTTCCCTTCACGCTGCTTGGCGCGGGTCTCCTCTGGTTCGGCTGGTTCGGTTTCAACGGCGGCAGCGCGCTCGCGGCAAACAGCATCGCCGCGCTGGCCTTCGTCAACACGATGCTGGCGCCGATCGCGACGCTCGTCGTCTGGACACTCCTCGATCTCTCGCGGACGGGGCGCGCGACCGCAGTTGGCGCGGCGACGGCGATCGTGGTGGGCCTCGTCGCGGTGACGCCGGCGGCCGGCTTCGTGAGCCCCATCTCCGCGATCCTTCTCGGAGCGTTCGCGGCGCTCCCGAGCTATTTCGCGCTCCTCTGGCGCGCGCGAACGCGAGTGGACGACTCGTTGGACGTCGTCGCCGCCCACGGAGTCGGTGGAACCGTGGGCGCGCTCCTGACCGGAGTGCTCGCGCAGAAGTCGTGGAACGGCGTGGGGGACGGCCTGCTGTTCGGAAACCCGCGGCAGCTCCTGGTCCAGGCCATCGGGGTCGCCGCGACCATCGCATTGAGCGCGGCCGGCACCTTCGCGATCGTGAAGCTCCTTGCGGCGTTCGGACAGATCCGCGCGACCGCGCGCGACGAGGGGCTCGGCCTGGACGTGACGCAGCACGGCGAAGAGGCGTACTCGCGGGGAGAGGGCGCGATCCTCGTCCTGCCGGACCTCGGAACGCCGCGCGAGCTGCCGCACCCGGCCGCCCCGCCGGCGCTGCTGCGAGGAGAAGCGCCGTGAGGTTCGACGTCACGCCATGAAACTCGTCGTCGCGATCGTGCGGCCGGAGAAGCTCAGCGACGTGCTCGAATCGCTCTTTCGGGCCGAGGTGCGCGGGCTCACGCTCCATCGCGTCCAGGGACATGGCGGCGAGACCGACCGGGTCGAGACCTATCGGGGCACGACGGTCAAGATGGAGCTCTCCGACAAAGTGCGTCTGGAGATCGGCGTCTCCGACCACTTCGTCGAGCCGACCGTGAACGCAATCCTCCGCGCCGCGCGGACCGGCGAAGTCGGCGACGGCAAGATCTTCGTCCTACCGGTCGAGAAGGTGTACCGCATCCGCACCGGCGAAGAAGACCAGGCCGCCGTCACCCCCATCGAAGAGCTCGCGCCCATATAGCTGCTCACTCGCCCCGCGCCGGTTCGGACGTCGGTCGTTCGACCTTCCGAGTGACGTTTCTCGACACGCGGGATTCCGGCTGTGGGTCGGCCGCACCCGCAAGTCTCCATGGGTAAAGAGGTTCACTCTTTCGGCCCGCAGGGCACGATATTCGCTCGATCGGTTTCCTCGTCAGGGCCTGAGCCGATCGGCGGAAACTTCGCGCGGCGGGTAGTGGGTCAGTTTCAATCCACAAGGCGGTGCCCATGAAAAGCGAGCCGGATCTGTGCCTCGTGTTCGCGTGCTCAACCTGCGGTAGCCATTCCTATTGGACGCGCAACACGATCGTGCCCTACTGCCTGCACTGTCGGTGCTCGCGGTGCGCTGCGATCTTCTCCCGGATGGACGCGAACGGTATCGAGCATGTCTATTGCTCGATCTGTATCAAGGAGTGCGACGTCGCCGCTCCGGCGGTGAACTGATCCTCCTTCGCGCGGCGGCGAGGGTCACGAAGTAGTCGAGGCTCTCCGGGTTCGCCATCGCGCCGGGATTCGCGACCTTCCCGGCAGGTTCGCCGGACAGGATCCGCCGCACGGGCACTTCCAGTTTCTTGTTGTTCAGCGTGCGCGGAATCGAGGGCACCGCGCGGATTTCGTCCGGCACGTGACGCGGCGAGAGGCTCTCCCTCAAGGCGCGCCGGATCGCGTCGCGCAGCGCGTCGTCGAGTTCCGCTCCTCGTCGAAGCGCGACGAAGAGCAGCAGTTCTCCGGGTCCGCCGGCCTGGTCGGGCAGGTGTACGACGAGGCTCTCGACGACCTCCGGGATCGCTTCGACGACTCCGTAGAATTCGCTCGTGCCGATGCGGACGCCGCCCCGCTTCAACGTCGCGTCGGAGCGGCCGGTGATGACGCAGCTGCCGCGCGGCGTGATCTCGATCCAGTCTCCGTGCCGCCACACCCCGGGATAGCGATCGAAGTAGCTCGATCGGTAGCGCTCGCCCGAGGGGTCGTTCCAGAAGGCAACCGGCATCGAAGGCATCGGTTCGGTGAGAACGAGCTCTCCCAGCTCACCGACGAGAGAACGTCCCTCCGGATCGAAGCTCTCGACCTTCGCGCCGAGGCAGCGGCACGCGATTTCGCCGGCGTAGACGGGTACGAGGGGGCAGGCGCCGACGAACGCCGTACACAGATCGGTGCCCCCGGAAACCGAGCCGAGCAAGATGTCCCGGCCGACCTTCTCGTAGACCCACTCGAAGCCCTCCGGCAGAAGCGGCGCTCCGGTCGAGCCGACCCCGCGCAGCTTGGAGAGATCGAGGTTGCGGCCGGGGTCGAGGCCCGCACGCATGCACGCGTGGAGAAAGGGGGCGCTCGTTCCGAAGTAAGTCACGCCGAGCTCCTCCGCCAGGTGCCACAGCGCGGACAGATCCGGATACGCCGGATCGCCGTCCAAGAGAACGACCGTCGCGCCGACGAGAAGGCCCGAGACGAGATAGTTCCACATCATCCAGCCGGTCGTCGTGAACCAGAAGAAGCGGTCCCCGGGCTCGAGGTCGTGGTGCAGGGCCAGCATCTTCAGGTGCTCGAGAAGGATCCCGCCGTGTCCGTGCACGATCGCCTTGGGGAGCCCGGTCGTGCCGGAGGAATAGAGGATGTAGAGGGGGTGCTCGAACGGGACCGCCTCGAAGACGAGTGGCTCATGGCGCGACACGAAGTCGTCCCAGGCGAGAGCGCCGGGGAAGCGCTCGGGCGGGAATTCCCCGCGCAAGTAGGGGAAAACGACGGTCGCCTCGAGCGTCGGGAGCTCGGCACGCAAGCGCGCCACCTCCTCGACCCGGTCGATCTCGCGCCTGCCGTAACGGTATCCATCGCATGCGACCAGCACCTTGGGGTCGATCTGGCGAACGCGGTCGGCGACCGCGCGCGGACCGAACTCGGGCGCGCAGGAGGAAAGGATCGCGCCGATCGACGCGCTCGCGAGAAATGTCACCAGCGTTTCGGGAGTGTTCGGCAGGTACGCGACGACCCGATCCCCGCGCTCGACACCCAACCGGCGGAGCCCCGCCGCGGCGCGCGCGACCCGGTCGCGAAGATCCGCCCCGGTCAGCTCGACGTTCGCGTCGCGAGTCTGAGAGCGTGCGACGACCGCGAGCTCGCCGGCACGCGTGAGCGCATGCTCCGCGTAGTTCAACGTCGCGCCGGGAAACCAGTGCGCGCCCGGCATGGCGCGCTCCGGCAACACGGCGGTCGGTCGGTGGTGCGCGATCACCCGGAAGTAGTCCCACACGGAGCGCCAGAACTCTTCGATCTCCGTGACCGACCATCGCCAGAGCTGCGGGTAGCCGTCGAATGTGACCTTCCGAGTTCCGCTGAGAAAGCGCAGGTAGTCGCCGATTCGCGTGGTCTCGAGGGCGTCGGGCGGCGGACTCCACAGGACTCTTGGCGCCACGGTAGGATTCTGGCACTGTGGCGGGTGCAGACCCGGAGGCCTGTCCCCGCGTTGAACTGCTGCGGGTGCAGACCCGGAGGGCCTGTCCCCGCGTTGAACTGCTGCGGGTGCAGGTCCGCAGGACCTGTCCCCGCGACATTCTCGAGTGCAATGAAAGCCGGAACACGTTGCGCGATCGCGATCGTGGCCCTCGGAGCGGGCGGGCTCGTCGGCGCCGCCTGCGGGCGTGCCCGACCCGTCGCCGATCTCAAAGTGAATCCGAGAACGGTGGACCTTCCGTATCCTCACGTCGCGCCGCTCAACTTGCGCCTGAGGCCAACCGGCGTCCTCGACGGCCTTCGGGGGAAGCCCCGGGTTTTCGTCCACGTTCTCGACGGCGGCCGCCGGCTCCTTCGGACGTTCGACCATCCATTGCCCGAGAATTGGACGCCGGGACGCGCGCAAAGCTACGAGATCGAGCTTTATCAGTCCGCGATCGCGGAGCGCCTACCGACGGGCGCTTACGAGATGACGTTCGGGCTGTACGACGACTCGGGAAAGCGCCGGTGGCCGCTCGCCGTCGACGGCGAGGAGGTCGGTCGCCGCGAGTACCGGCTCGCCACTCTCGTCGTACCGGCGGCGGACGGGTATTCGCCCTCGTTCGAGTTCACGGGGGCGTGGCTGCCGGTCGAGCCGGGATCGTCGAAGCAGGTCGTGGCGCGGCGGTGTCTGCCGGGAGAGGGAGCGATCGCCGTCGTCGAGCCTCCGTCCGAGGGTACGGTTCGGCTCGCGGCGAGCATCCAGACGAGCGACGGCGCGGCAGCGGGAGGCGCGTGGCGAGTCTCCGCGAGCTGCTCACCGCAGGCCATGGAGATTTCCGGTGACGAGCTCCAGTGGGTCGGATTCCCACTCACTTCGGCCGGGGAGCCTCCCTGCGAGATCCGTTTCACGCCGCCCGGATCAGCGGGCTCCGTCCAACCCCTGTGCCTGGAAGTACTTGCCTGGAGGCCCTCCGAGAATTAGGCCGCCAGATTCCGGCACGTTTCTTGATCTATCACTTCGTGGAGAGTCTTTGCTCTTCAGGAAGTGAGAAATATGAAACGCAATCTCATGGCGCTACTCGTCGCGGCGTCCCTGATCGCGGTCGCGGGCTGCGCCACTCAGCCGGAAACGAAGATCAAGCAGGAAGGCTCCGCGACCGAGATGAAGACGACGGGGCCAGGTGAGAACGTCAAGACCACGATCGTGACGGGCGTCGTCACGAAATACGAGCCGGGCAACGAGCTCGAGATTCGTCCCGCCGACGGCAACATGCACGACTTCGTCCTCGAGGACAGCGTGCAGATTCAGGGGGCGATCCTGATCGGGCAGCCGGTCACGGTGACGTACACGGACGTCGGAGGAAAGAAGCACGCCACGATCGTTTCCGCTGGAGCGCCGTAGCGGTTTCTCAGTGCTCGCTGGGCTCAGTTCTCAGCTGACGGTCTCGCGCCTGGCTGGGAACTGAGGACTCGAGCTGCTTCACGATCGCGAGCCCCAGCCCCAGCCGCGCCTGCGTGACCGGTCCACCAGGTAGAGGCAG
>DASWIB010000044.1:0-3659 GCA_036397915.1 Thermoanaerobaculia bacterium
GAGAGACGGCCGAGCACCAGCTCCATCGCCTGGATCTTGTCCACGGCCACGAGCGCGCGGCGCAGCTTGACGATCTTCGGGAGCTCGTCGGGGTTGTAGATCTTCTCCTCTTTGCGGGTCCCGGACAGGGGGATGTTGATGCAGGGGAAGATCCGCCGATTGAAGAGATCCCGGTCGAGCAGGATCTCCGTGTTTCCCGTCCCCTTGAACTCCTGGAAGATGATCTCGTCCATCCGGGAGCCGGTGTCGATCAAGGCGGTCGCGATGATCGTGAGCGAGCCGCCCCCCTCCGCGTTGCGCGCGGCGCCGAAGAACCGGCGCGGCTTCTCCATCGTTCGGGCGTCGATGCCGCCCGAGAGGATCTTGCCGCCCCCCTTCTGCATGTGGTTGTAGGCGCGGGCCATCCGGGTAATCGAGTCGAGGAAGATGATCGCGTGCTTGCCGCACTCGATCAGACGGCGCGCGCGTTCGGCCACGATCTCGGCGACAGCGATGTGGTTCTCGGCCGACAGATCCGCGGACGAGGCGATCACCTCGCCCCGCACGACGCTGCGGCGGAAATCCGTGATCTCCTCGGGCCGCTCGTCGATCAGGAGGACGATGACGTGGACGTCGGGGGCGTTGACGCCCACCGCGTGGGCCATCCTCTTCAAGAGAGTCGTCTTGCCGGCCTTCGGTGGGGCGACGATCAGGCAGCGCTGGCCGCGGCCGATCGGCGCGAGCAGGTCCACCACGCGCCCGCACATCTCGTCCGGCTCGGTCTCGAGCTTCAGCCACGCGTTGGGGTCGATCGAAACGAGCTCCTGAAAAGAGGGACGCTGCCGGAACTGCGCGGGGGTCAGGCCCTCGACGGTCTCGATGCGCTTGACGACCGGTCGACCGCCGTCGGCCGCGAAGCCTCCGATCAATGCGCCGGCCTCCAGGCCTTCGCGCGCGATCAGCTCTCGCGGGACGAGCGGGTCGCGAGGCGTCGGGAGATAGTTCGTGCTCGCTTTGACGAGCACCCCCGCCGCGTTGTCCTTCGGCGGGGTGTAGAGGACTCCCTCGACCGGCCGTTCCGGTCCCGTCGCGGCCATCTCGTCCGCCCGCTCCGGCGCTCCGTTGGCGCCGAAGGCCCCCGGGCGCCCGCCACGCCGACGGCGTCGGCGGCGACGGCGATGGGGACGCGGCTGCCCGTGCCCTTCTCCGGTGGCGGGCTCGCGCATCTGCTCAGCGGGCGCGGATGAGGCTGCGGTTTCCGCCGAAACGGAAAAGGACGTAGCGCTTTCCGGGGTCGAGGGATCTTCGGACATCAGCTCCTGGATTCCGCCGCGCTGACTTCGGTGTCCGGGCGGGAGACCTTGATTCTAGCCCAAAAACGCCGCCGGGCGCAGAAAAAAGGATCTCACCCCGCGGAAACCCCAAAGAGGATCTTACCCCGCGGAAACCCCTTGTCCCGCGAAAACCTCGGCCTGGTTCACGCGAACAGGCCGAGCACCCTTGAAGAGTCCGCGGGGGGCACGGCCGCCAGCGCGAAGTTCTCGCGGGCGTGCTCCGATGTCGAAACGCCGACCAGGGCCGCCGTCATTCCGGGGGATGAGCGGGAGAACTGAAGAGCTCGTTGCGCATCGGTCGAGACGCCCGGAAAAGCCTCCTCAACTTCCTCCGGCAGATCCACCGTCAGCCGCCCCTGGAGAAGCGACGCCGACCCGAAGGCGGCAAGCGCAAGGGCCTCGGCTGCAAGGAGAGCGGGGAGGCGACCGTCCGGAGTCTGCTGCGACCGGTACGCCACCGCCTGCGCCATGGCCAGGTTGACGGGAAGCTGTACGGCGGCGAAATGGTGATCGGGGCCCGCGACCTCCCGGGCCAGGTCGAGGGTCTCGGCGAGTGAGAGATGCTCGGGATGCTCCGGCGGTACGCGCAGGCCGTCCCACGTCGCGAGCCCCCACCAGGCGATCTTCCCGTCTGCGACCGCGCCCTCGAGCGCTTCGACGGCCTTGACGAGCCGCGCCCGAAACGTCGGACGATCGACCGACGTCCGTTGTGACTCGATGTTGTGCAGATAGAAGAGGTCGATCGTTTCCAGGCCGAGGTTCGAGCGGCTGCGATCGATCTGGTCGCGCAGATAGCCGGGCGCCATGCAGTGGCCGCCGGCAGCGATCTCCGAGCGGGGCGCGATCCCGGTCTCGACGAAGGTCTCGAGTGTGTACCGGCGGGGATCGCGGGGGTCGTCCGCGTCGTGGGGAACGTAACCGCCCTTGGTCGACACGAACACCTCGTCGCGTTGTGCCGCTCCCCGGTCGAACACGTCCTCGAGCGCGCGCCCGATCGCCCGCTCGCTCTTCTGACCCCGGTAGTTGATCGCCGAGTCGAACACGTTGACGCCCGAGGCGAGGGCGAGCCCGACGCACGCCTCATAGCCCCGGTCGGTCGCGTCGTCCTCGCGGCCGAGGTACGTCCCGAGTCCGATGGAGGAGAGAAAAAGCCGCCCGGCGGCCTCGCGAAAGTGCCCGGGCGCGACCTTCGAGCGGTCGGCGAAGCGCTTCGTTCCGTCGCGCGTGGCTCGCCCGGCGATCACCGGGGGAGGCTACCAGACCGCGGACCGGTATCGGAGAACGGAAACCCCGGCGAGGCTGAGAGCCCGATCGAGCCGTTGAGTTAGACGTACGCCCGGTTCAAGAACCCGATGTTCGGCCAGCCGGCTCCCAGGATTGCGGCGGCATCCGCGCCGAGCCAGTCCTGGAGGATCGTCCCGTAGTACGACCGGAAGTCGTTCTGCATCGTCCGGTTTCCGTTCCGGTCAAGGTTTGCGAGGTCCGGAACGCCGCCGTAGATCCCCGACTTCACCGCGTCGCCGACGACGAAGTGAGCGCCCATCGTCCCATGGTCGGTGCCGTTCGAGCCGTTGTCCTGCACCCGCCGCCCGAATTCCGACCAGGTCATGAGAAGCACATCGTGTGACTTCCCGTGCGCGTCGAGGTCGTCGATGAGCGCCTTGATCCCCTGGGACACGGTCGTCAGCAGCGGGTCGTGATCGACGTTCTGAGCGGCGTGATTGTCGAAGCCGCCGAAGGTGATGTAGAGGATGCGCGCGCCGACGTTCGCGTTGACGATCTGCGCGATCAGGAGAAGCCCCGCGCCGAGCGTACCCGCCGGATAGCTGCCGCTGGAGACGTAACCCGTTCCGACCGTCTGGAGGATGTTGGATGAGCTCATGGCGTCCTCCCCCACCCGGGACAGGGTGCCGACCGCGTTCGCGATCTCGTACTCGACCCCGTTCTGTGTCAGGAAGGTGCGGATCTGGTTGTTCCGATCGCCCGGGTACGCGCCGTCCGTCTGGTACTGGTAGCTCGCGAGGTTGACGAAAGAAGGCACTCCCACGTTCTCCGCGAGGAGCGTCCTCGGCAACGACTGGGAGATCGCCGTACAGGCGAGCGGGTTGCCGTTCCCCGCGATGTGGCGGTCCGCCCAGCGTCCGAGCCAGCCGTATCTCTGCGCGAGAAGCGGGTCGGCCGTGTGCCACACGTCCCGCGCGGCAAAGTGAGACAGGCTCGAGTTCGGGTAGCCGACGTTCTCGACGACCGCGACGCGGTTCGCGTCCCAGAGCGACTTCAGACCGGTCATCACCGGATTCAGCCCCAGCCGGCTGTCGAGCTGCATGACCGAGCTCGCCGGGATTC
>DASWIB010000045.1:0-2199 GCA_036397915.1 Thermoanaerobaculia bacterium
TGGGCTGCTCGGCGTGGCTACGGTTCCGAAGCCGAGCACGTTCTGATCGAAGGCGTGCCGGTGCAGTTCCTTCCTTCGCACGACGAATTGGCCGATGAGGCCATCGAGACGGCTCGAACGCTCGACTACGAAGGCGTACCCGTCAGGGTGGTTCGTCCCGAGTACCTCGTCGCGCTCTATCTCGAGCCCTCCGCTCGCACGCCGAAACGGCGCGAACGCGCGGCGGCCCTCACCGAGTCCGGAGCGCTGGACCGTGATCTCTTGAACGAGATCCTGACGCGGTTTAACCTGGAGTTGTAAACGCCATGAGATCCGTTCGGCGTTCGAGACCAAGTACCGACCTCCTCGAGAGTCTTTACGCGTCGAAAAAGGCGTTCCACGCGATCCGCCGGGGACTGCCGCTTCGCGTCAAGGTCCGGGAGGTGATGGAGCTCCAGCGCTTCGTCCTGCCATTGCTCGCGCGCCAGCGGCCGCTCCGGCCGTGGGAGCAACCGTGGCAGACCGAGCCCTAGACGACGAACGGTTCTCTACGGCGCGACCGCCGTTCCGAAGATCGGGAAGTGGCTCGCCGCTCCCATGAAGAAGAGCATCGGGATCGAGAGCCAGGCGTTGGTGCGTGACGCGAGAAAGGCCCGCCGCGCCCACTTCGGCACGTCCGCCGGAGCGGCCGCTCCGCTCTCCGCGGTCGCCCGCGTCGCCGCGATGATCTTCTTCTGCAGCGGCCAGATGATCATCCAGACGTTCATGAACATCACCGTGCCGAGGCCACCTCCCACTCCGATCGCCATGGTGCGGTTGCTCCCGCCCAGGCGCACCGAGCCCACGACGATCCACGCCGCCACCAGCACGACCACGGCGATGACGACCGCGAGCACGCGCCCGTCCTTCAGGAAACCGCCGGCGACCGCGAAGCGGTAGAGAGCGGCGATCAAGAGCCAGGCGAGAACCCACACCACGAGCACGATCCCCATCTTTGCGTCGATGTTCTCCGTGTTCAGCAGGATCGCGTAGTAGATGAGACCGGTCAGCCAGGTCGCAACGGCGCCCCAGCGAAACCACCACAGCGAACGTGAGAGGAGCGGCGGGTTGACCTTGCCCTTCACCGAGGCGTCGATCTCCTTCTGAAAGTTGACGTTGACGAGGTTGAACCAGTAGAGGAGGCCGATCCAGGTAATGCCCGCGAGAAAGTGCGACCACCGGAGAAGGAATGTGACGTTGGTCTGCCAGTCTTGAGGCCAGGTCATTCCGAGCTCCTCCTGTTGATCTGTTGAATCACTCGAGGGGTCCGAGAAGCGCTTCTTTCGTCATCGCCGCCGCGAGCTCCTCTTCGGTCAGGATCTTCTTTTCGAGAAGCACCTGCTTCACGAGTACTCCTCGCGCGACCGCCTCCTTGAAAACCTCCGCTGCTGTCGCGTACCCGATCTTCGGAGTCAGCGCCGTGACGACCGACGGCGACTCCTCCAGGTAGCGGCGACACTTGTCGACGTTCGCCGTGATCCCGTCGATACATCGCTGCCGCACGACCGGCAGGAAGTTGACGAGAAGCTGCGGCCCCTTCGTGAGGTTGTAGGCGAGGAGCGGCATCATGACGTTCAGGTCGAGCTGCCCGCCGCCGACCGCGAGAGTGTTCGCGGCGTCGAAGCCGACGATCTGGAAGCAGAGCATGTTCAGGCATTCCAGAAGCGACGGGTTCACCTTGCCGGGCATGATCGACGACCCCGGCTGCACGGCGGGCAGTCGGATCTCGTCCAGGCCCGTCGCCGGTCCGGAGGCGAGGAGTCGCAGATCGTTGGAGATCCGCCCGAGCTCGACGGCCAGCGAGCGCAGGGCCGCCGAGTAATCCCCGGCCGCGGCTCGGCTCTGGAGGCCCTCCCGCGCGTCAGTCGCGGGGAAAAAAGGCTCGCCCGCGAGCCTCGCGAGCTTCTCGATCGCCTTCTCGCGGAAGCCGGCGAGGGTGTTGATTCCGGTCCCTGCCGCCGTGCCGCCCAGGGGCAGCTCGCGCAGCAGGTCGAGCGCCCGTGTCAGCCCTTCCTGCCGGTGCGCGGTCGCGGAGGCGAACGCCCGGAACTCCTGCCCGAGCGTAACGGGGACCGCGTCCATCAGGTGGGTGCGCCCCGACTTGACGATTCCGTCGAACTCCTTTCCCTTCCTTTCGAAGGACGCTGCGAGCTTCCCGACCTCCGCGGCGAGGACCCGGCC
>DASWIB010000046.1:0-8424 GCA_036397915.1 Thermoanaerobaculia bacterium
CCGATCGGCCGCTGCCCGGCCAACGCCGCGCCGACGCAGACGCCGAGCACGGCGCCTTCCGAGAGCGTCGAGTTCAAGATTCGATCGCCGAACTCCGCGAGCAGCGGCCGCAGCAGCAGAAAAGCGTTGCCGTATTTCCCACCGACGTCTTCGCCGTAGACGAAGACCCGCGGGTCCGACCCAAGCGCGTCGCGCATTCCGAGCATGATGGCTTCGAGAAACGTCTTTCCTTTCGCATCGAACGGCGGCGCCGGCTCGACGGCGAGAGCGCCGTCCGGGACCCGGCGCGCGCGCTCGGCCGGGTCGAAGACCTCGACCTTCCGTCGGGGCGGCTCTCCCGCGAACACGCCGCGACCCGAGAGCTCCGGCTCGGGCCACGGCGCGGCGATGATCCGGCGCGCCTCCTGCTCGACGAGGATCTCCGCCTCCGTCTTGAAGCGGTCGAGATCACCGTCGCGGATGACACCCTCCGCTTCCAGCCGCGCGGCGTAGATCGCGATCGGATCGCGTTTCGACCAGAACTCGTAGAGCGCGCGGTCGGCGTACCCGGCGTCGGTGAGCGGGGGATAGCTCCAGGAGATCAGCGGCTCCTTGCCGAGATAGAGCATGTCGTCGTGATGCGCGTGGCCACAGATGCGCATGCAGAGAAGCTCGATCAAGGTGGGGCCGTCTCCGGCGCGAGCACGCTCCGCGGCCCAGGCGAACGCAGCGGCTACGCAGTCGGGATCGGTGCCGTCGATCGTAATGCCCGGGATCCCGTAACCCGCCGCCTTATCCGCAAAGACGCGCACCGCGGACTGGTCCGCGACCGGCGTCGCGAGCGCCGTCTGGTTGTTCTGGACGCAGAAGACCGCGGGGAGCTTGCGCGCGGCACACAGGTTGATCGCCTCGTGCCATTCGCCGAGCGAGGTGCCGCCCTCGCCGATGTACGAGACGCCGATTCGGCCGGAGCCGTCGCGGGCGAACGCCATCGCCATACCGGCGATCGTGAGCGTCGAGATCGACAGCGGCGCGGTCGGCGGAAGGATTCCCCAATCGAAGTCGCCGATGTGCAGGTCCTTTCCCTCCATCGGCGGTCCCGCTTTGCCCATCTGGGCGTTCAGAGCCATCCGCACCAGCTCGGGTCCGGGACGCATCGCGAGCGCGGCGCCGAAGTCGCGGATGAGCGGCGCGACGACGTCTCCCTGCCAGGAGCCGTCGGGCGTTCGGTAAGACGGACCGCGCCGCAGCCGGATCGCGGACGCGTAGATCGCCTCCTGGCCGAGCGACCGGAAGCCCTTCCCCTGGAAGGACACTCCCTTGTAGCGGACCTCACCGCCCGAGAAGAACGCCTTCGACCGGTTGTCGGTCGCGCGCGTCACGACCATGCCGCGGAGAATCTCGATCCGCTCGGCGGGGGTGAGCGATGCCCGGATCGCCTCGCGGCGGAGGAAGCCGTCGCAAGCTTCCATGAGCTCCGCGCGGGCGGCGGTGAGGCGCTCGGCGGCGGTGACTCCCGGAATCGTGTCCGGGAGCAGATCCGTCGCCGCGTCCGCGAACGCCGATTCGAGCGCCTTCGCCAGAGGCGCCCGGAGCGCGTCGATCGCCGCCTCGTCGGGGGCGGGATCCGCCGGGCTGACCGAGCGAAGCGCCTCGAGTGCGCGATCGAGCGCGAAGGGGAACCGTTCCGTCACGAAAGCGCCGAAGCGCGCCGCGAGAGTGGACCGCGCAGGGGCCGGCCGGGGATGCGGTTTGGCGATCGATTCCATTGGGCGGGGAATGCTAACCCGACAGGATTGGTCGCTGCGCCGGAGTCATCCCGACTTTGTCAGAGATTCACGGATGTACCGGCCGTGATTCTCCGCGAGGTCGGGGACCCCCGATTCGAGCGAACCGATCAGCTTCGCAACGCGCTTCGCGGGGTGGCTCCGCCGTGCGCGTGTTTTGGTGACGCGAAGCAGGCGCGACCGTCGGGCGGCTATGCGTTTCATATGGTGCAGTGTAATGCCGCCGCGCCAACGGAAGCGCGCGCTCAGCCTCGGGCGGGAAGTCCGTCGTGAAAGGCGGAAAGCCTTCCTGGCCGAGAACGACCGCCGCCGTGGCGAAGGCGAGGCTGAAGACGAGAAACCGGTCCTTCTTCTCATGCCCAGTCGGTTCTCGGCGGCGTCAGAGAGTCGTGTCGCCGCTCGACCAATGTGGCAAGTGGAGACCTGACCCCCAGACCAGAGAGTCGTGTCGCCGCTCGACCAATGTGGCAAGTGGAGACCTGACCCTCAATGTGGCAAGTGGAGACCTGACCCCCTTACTCGATCTCCGGCAGGGCCTTTGCGGCGGCGTCGAGGAGCGCTTCCGGGCCGACGGGCGCGCCGGTCGCCTCCTTCATCCACAAATCCGGAGCGACGCTCCCGGTCTTCACGATCCGCTCGAACTCGGGGCCGATCGCGCCGGCCTTCTCCATCTGACGTTCGACCTGGAACGCGATCATGTGCCCGATCGGGTAGTCGGGCAGGTAGAGGAGCGAGTGGATCATGTGGGAGTAGATGCCGAGCAGCACGACGTCCTTCTCTCCGAGCACCGGAGCGTAGTAGCGGTTCCAGAAGTCTTTCGCGATCGCGATCGTCGCGTCGCGCAGCTCCGCGGGCTTCGCGCTCGGATGGTCGTACATCCAGTGCCAGACGGCCATGTCGACGAGCGCGACACCGGCGATCTCGTACGTCCCCCAGAAATCGTTCAGTGTCGCGAGCGCGCGGCTCTCGGCGTCGGGCTGAACGAGGCCGAGGAGCTCCAGGTCGTGCCCCTGGAACACGAACGCCAGAGCTTCCGTGAACGCCGTGTTGGGCACGCCCGCCAGGAGCGTGTGGTCGATGTCGTACAACGAAAACGTCTGCTCGACGTTGTGGCCCATCTCATGGACCGCGATGTTGTAGCCCTTGTAGTTCATCCCTCCCTTCTCGACGCGCGTCCGCAGGTACGCCTTGAATCCGCGCTTGCCGGCGCCGTAGGCGTGTCCGGACCCACGCGCCGGGTGGACCTCGATGTGGCTCGCGACGTACTTCGCGCGCTCTTTCGAGAACCCGAGCTTCTGGAGGAGATTCGGAATGTCCTTCTCGTACGCCTCGGGAGTCGGGTACTTCTTCCGGACGATCTCGTCGAGCTCGGCCTCCGTGTACTTCCCCCGCTGCTTGAAGCCGGAATACCAGATGTCGAACGGCTCGAGCGGGCGGCCGAGGCGCTTCTCGATCAACTTCGCGACGCTGGGAACCAGCGGCGACGTCAACACGTTCTCGAACATCTTGCGGACGCGCTCCTCGGGCAGCTCGCGGTTTTCCTCGAACCGCCGGGTGATGTGCGTCGGGGCGGTCGGCGAATAGGGGTCCGCCTTGCGGACGGCGTGGAAGGTCTCGAGAAGCACCTTGTAGCGCGTGTCGGGCTCCCGGGTATTCGTGACCTTCGCGGCCGCGGGCGGAGCCGGAGCGTCCTCGGCGTCTCTGACCGTCGCCGGGCGCACGTCGTTGGTAAACGGGTTCCAGTCGACGTGCGGGTTGTTGACGACGGCTTCCGGGATCGTCTGGGTGACGATCCTCTCCATCACCTTCTGAATGGCGCGCTGCTTCGCGAGCGCGTTCGCGCCGTCGGTGTAGTTCGCCTTGATCTCGTCGCGCAGGTTCCAGTGGGAGAGCAGCCGCATCTTCGCCGGGAAGAGGCGGTTCCCCGTGTCGTCGACGACGTGGTGCATCCAGATGTTGTAGTCGGCGATGTACTGATCCGCCTCGGCGCTCGCCTTCGCGATCGCGAGGTTGACGTCCGCCGGGATGCGCTTGGAGAACCGCTGCGCGAGGCGCGCCTCGGCCCACTGCCGGCGCGACCAGTTTTGACCCTCGGCGAGCCGTTGCTCGAGGGTCGTCAGGGGGAAGTTCAGGAGCACCACGAACGCGAGCCTGTTGCCGAAAAAGTCCTCATTGACGTGGGCAGAAGGGTCGTAGCCGGCCAGACTCTCGTCGAACGGGTGAACGGGACCACGGTCGAGATCGGACTGCATCCGGAAGTCGCGGACGATCTCGGTCATGTGTCCGTCGAGCGACTCCATCGCGAACTCCATCCTCTCGAACAGTGCGTCGAGCACTTCGGGCTCCCCGGCGAAGTTCGTCCGGACGAATTGCTCGAACGCTTTGGCGTCGCCGTCCTCGGTGCGCCAGAAGCGCGACACCTGCTCCATGCCTCGGCGCAGCCGCTCGCGCTGCCCCTCGCCGTATTTGCCGACGAGCTCCTTTTCGAGCGCCGTCATCGAAGTCTTGAGCTGCAGACCCGCCACTTCGGCAGACATTCCCGGACTCGCAAGACTGACAGAAAGCGCAAGCGCAACCCCCGCTGCCCCGTTCATTCGGCGAAGTCTAATGGGGTCAGGTCTCCACTTGCCACATTGAGGGTCAGGTCTCCACTTGCCACATCAGTTCGCCGCAGCCGATCCCTGCTACGATCGCTGCGCCTCGAATGCGCCCCGAGTCCACGATCCGCGACATCTCTCTCGCTCCCGAGGGGGAGCGCAAGATCGAGTGGGTCGCGCAGCACGCGCAAACGCTCAACTCATTCGCCGCCGAGCGGCTCTCCGACGGTGCTCTCTCCGGGCGACGGATCGCGATCGCCGTGCACCTCGAAGCGAAAACGGCCTATCTCGCGTGGCTGTTCCACGAAGCCGGCGCTGAAGTCGCCGCGACCGGCAGCAACCCGTTCTCGACGCAGGACGACGTCTGCGCCGCGCTCGTCCGCCGCGGCTTGACGGTTCACGCAATCCACGGCGCCGATCCGAAGACCTTCGACCAGCACCTCCTCGCAACGCTCGACTTCAAGCCCGATCTCATCGTGGATGACGGCGCGGAGCTCGTGACCCGGCTGCACCAGCACCGCCGGGACCTCCTGCCCGGCGTGCGCGGCGCGTCCGAAGAGACGACCAGCGGAGTTCTGCGGCTCCGGGCAATGGAGCGCGAGGGAGCACTCGAAATTCCAGTCATCGCAGCCAACGATGCGCGGTGCAAGTACCTTTTCGACAACCGTTACGGAACGGGTCAGTCGGCTCTGACGGCGATCCTCGCGGCGACAAACCTCCTGCTCGCCGGAAAGGCCGTGATCGTCGCGGGCTACGGGTGGGTCGGACAGGGGCTGGCGCTCTACTGCCGTGGCTTCGGAGCGCGCGTGATAGTCGTCGAGGTCGACCCGATCCGCGGGCTCGATGCTGCAGCGAACGGCTTCGAGGTCCTGACCATGGCCGAAGCGGCGCCAATCGGGGACGTCTTCGTGACGGGCACCGGCTCGATCCGCATTCTGCGGCGCGAGCACTTCGAGCGGATGAAGGACGGCGCGCTTCTCGCGAACGCCGGTAACTACGCGCACGAGATCGACGTGCCGGCGCTCGCGGCGATGGCGATCGAGGAGCGCGAGGCGCGGCGGCACGTGACCGAGTACGTCCTTGCCGACGGACGGCGGATCCATCTTCTCGCGCGGGGCGCGCTGGTCAACATCGCCGCCTCCGACGGGCACCCGGTCGAGATCATGGACCTCTCCTTCTCGGTTCAGGCGCTGTCGGTACACTACCTCGCGAGACACGCCGCGGAGCTCGCGCCGGGAGTACACGCACTCCCGGCCGAGATCGACGACGCGATCGCCCGCAGACGGCTGGACCTTCTCGGAATGCGACTCGAGGAGCCGACGCCCGAGCAGCTCGCCTACGCGCGGACCTGGCGTTGAGCGCGTTCTCCTCGGTCGTTGCGGACTTCGGTCTCGCGCCGGAAGGCGACCGGAAAATCCGTTGGGTCGCCCAGCACGCCCCCGTCCTGAACGCCGCGTTCGAAAGGCGACTCTCCGACGGGGCTCTGCGCGGCGTGAACGTTGCCGTCTGCGTCCCGCTCGAGGCGAAGACGGCCTACCTCACGCTGCTCTTGAAGCGCGCCGGCGCGAACGTCGCCCTCGCGGGCACCGCGCCCGGCTACGTCCAGGACGACGTCGCCGCGGCGATCGCGCAGGAGGGGGTCATCGTCTTCGCCGTCGCGGGCGCCTCCGCCGAGGAGTTCGAGGAGCACCTGATCGGCACCGTTCGAACCGACCCGGCGCTCCTCGTCGACGACCGCGGGGAGCTCACGCGCATTCTCCACACGAAGGAGAGCGGGCGGATCGGGAACGTCTGGGGCGCGACCGAGCAGACGACCTCGGGCGTCACGAAGCTGCGCAACATGGAGCGCGACGGAATCCTGCGCTATCCCGTCATCGCGGGAAACGACGCCCTGTGCAAGCATCTCTTCGACAACCGCTACGGCACCGGGCAGTCGGTCTTCACGGCGATCCTCGCGCTCACGAACCTGTATCTCGGCGGCAAGACGGTGGTGATCGCCGGCTACGGGTGGTGCGGGAAGGGTCTCGCGCGACGCGCGGCGGGACTGCAGGCCCGCGTGGTCGCCTGTGAGGTCGATCCCGTCCGCGCGCTCGAGGCGGTCGCGGACGGGTTCGCCGTCATGCCGCTCGCCGACGCTGCGGCGGTCGGCGACTTCTTCGTCACGTCGACCGGCACGCATGCCGTCTTCGGCCGCGAACACTTCGAGCGGATGAAAGACGGCGCCGTCCTCGCGAACGCGGGCGGCCTCGACACGGAGATCGATGTCCCGGCGCTCGAGGCGATGGCGAAGGACGTGCGCGAGGCGAGGCGACAGGTCACGGAATATCGGCTGCCCGACGGGCGGAGGCTCCATCTCCTCGCCGAGGGCCGTCTCGTCAACATCGCGGGCGGAGATGGGCACCCGGTCGAGATCATGGACCTCTCCTTCACCGTGCAGGCGCTCGCGATCCACTACCTCGCCCGCCACCGTGGGGAGCTTCCGCCCGGGGTCCACCCGCTGCCTCCGGAGATCGATCGAGAGATCGCCGCCACGAAGCTCGAGACGCTGGGCATCGCGATCGATTCGCTGACGCCGGAGCAGGAGGAGATGCGCCGGCGGTGGCAGTGAGTCCGCACGCCGCGCTCGCGACGGCACTGGCGGTCGTGACTGGAGTTGGAGTGGGCTGCGCGAGCGCTCCGGGCGTTCCGATGTACTGCGCCGAGCTCACGGGCCGGGTCCCGGGCCTCACCGGCGATTCCTCGAAAGCCCGATGTCCGTCTCGCCCGACCTCGCAGCTGCGGTCGCGGGGAACCCCTGCAGTACTCCGTCCATGCTGCACAGCCTGAAACTTCCCGGGCGCCACGATCCGCGGCCAGTTCCATCCGTGCCAGGAGCAGCAAGGAAGGGACTAGAATCGCTCGAGTGAAACTATTCGTAACGATCGATCGGGACGAGGATGGCATCTTTGTCGCCGAATGCCCCGCGATCCCCGGCTGCGTCAGTCAGGGCAGAACCGAAGAAGAGGCTCTCCAGAATATCCAGGACGCCATCAGGGAATGTCTCGCGGTCCGGGCAGAACGGGGCATGCCGCTCACCGTTGCAACTCACGAGATCGAGATTGAGGCTTGACCCAACTTCCCGTCTGGAGCGGCCGCAGGGTCGCCCAGGCGTTCGTGAAGCTGGGTTGGGAAGTCGTTCGGCAAACAGGCAGCCACATCATTCTCGTCAGGGCAGGGCATCCCGCGACGCTCTCTGTTCCAGATCATCCTGAGGTTGCTCGCGGAACTCTGCTCTGATTTGACGGGCTGGCCTGACGGTCGAACAGTTCGTAGAAGCGAAGGGGTGAAACCGGACCGGCGGAGATTCATCCCTGGGTCCGCCGGCTCGGGTCGAGTCGCCGAGCTCCAATCTAGCTATAGTCGCGGCCAGAACGGGGCGTGACCAGATGCGTTTTTCGACGGTCGCCGAGCTGAAGAACCAGCTCTCACGCTACTTGCGGCGAGCGCGAAGGGAAGGCGAACCCATCGTCGTCACCCTGCATGGACGTCCTTACGCGCTCATTCAAGCTCTTGACGAAGAGGATCTCGAAGATCTCGGGTGGAGGGAACTCGCGCAGCGACGCCTGAGCGAGGCGTGGGAAGGTGAGGACGATGGGCTCTACGACTACCTTCGCCCTTCCTGACGGAAAAATCTCTCGCGGGAACAAGATGTGCCTGAGCGGGAAGACATTCATTTTGTCGTATGCGTCCTTGGCTCAATCACCTTAACGTGTTCCGGCCGGGTGCCCATGAATGATCCGGGCTAGGCCCGTCCACTCGAAATGCCCGCGGAAGAGTCAACGAGTCCGGAGCGCGCGGACCTGCTCGTCCTCGGGGGGACGGTCCTGCCGATGGACGCGCGGGACACGGTCCTCGAGGACGGCGCCGTCGTCGTCCGGGATGGCGCGATCCTCGCGGTCGGAACTCGCAGGCGGATCGAGACACGCTTCCGCACGCGCCGCACCATCGATGCGCGCGGCCGCCTCGTTTTGCCCGGGTTCGTCAACGCGCACACCCATGCCCCGATGACGCTCCTGCGCGGC
>DASWIB010000047.1:0-3761 GCA_036397915.1 Thermoanaerobaculia bacterium
CGTCCGCGTTCGTCGAAGCGACCCAGGCCCGCTTGCCGTCGGGGGCGATGAGAAGACCGACCGGGACCGGGCTCTTTCCGAAGCGAGTCGAGAAGATGCGGGCCTCGCTGCCGGGCACCGCCTCCCGGTCCATCGCGATCCGCTTGACCTCTTTGCGAGAAGCAACGTCGAACACCGCGACGTCCCCGGACTGAGCGCACGACACGAGCGCGCGTTTTCCGTCCGGCGTGATCTTCACCCGGATCGGAAACTTCGGCGCCGGGATCGTCGCGACGACCTGAAGGCTCTTCGCGTCGATCACCGAGACCGTGTCCGCCTCGCGGTTCGTGGCCCAGACTTCGCCGCCGTCGGGCGTTCGGTCGATCCCCTCGGCTCCCGCACCCGTCGCGAGGTCCCTGGCGATCTTCGCGGATGCGACGTCCGCGACCGAGACCGTCCCGGAGCGGATGCTCGCGACGAACGCGCGCGAGCCGTCGGGCGCGGCCACCACCATGTGCGACACCTCGCGGCCGGTCGGGATCCGCGCGGTCACGCGGCGCGCCTTGGGGTCCACGACGAGGAGCTCCTTCGTCCCTTCCGCGGTGACGAGGACGCGCCCGTCGGCGAGCGCCTCGAGCCCATGTGGCCGAGTCCCTTCGCCGAGATCGATCGTCCCGATCGCGGCGCCGCGGTCGAGATCGACGAGCGTCACCGTCCGGCCGGGCGCCTCTGCTCTTCCGTAGTCCGAGACGGCTGCGGTCCGGCCGTCCGCGAGCACCTCGACCTCGTGCGGGCCCTTGCCGACCGGGACCGTCGCCCGGGCGGCTCCGGTCTTCGCGTCGAGGATCGTGACGGTATCGTCGGATTTGTTCACGATGACGAGGAGATCGGGCAAAGCGGTGGCGGGAAGCAGAGCGCTCAGGAACAACCACAGAACGTTCATCGGCTCACCCCTTGATAACCACGAGCTCCGACGGCCGCACCGAGAGACTCGCGAGCCCCTTTTCCTTCACGCCGTAGTCGTCCTCGATTCGCACGCCGAACTTTCCGGGCAGATAGATGCCCGGCTCGATCGTCACCGTGTTGCCGGCGACGAGCGGTTTCGTGTTTCCCCTGACCAGATACGGCTGCTCGTGGCCGTCCATCCCGAGGCCGTGGCCGAGCCGGTGCGTGAAATACGCGCCGTACCCCGCGCCTTCGATGACCTTGCGCGCCGCGCGGTCGACTTCCTCTCCCGTTCTTCCCGCCTCGAGCGCCTCGATCCCAGCGGTCTGCGCGCGGTCCACGATCTCGTAGACCTTGCGGAATTCGTCGGACGGCGCTCCGAAGACGACCGTCCGGGTCACGTCGGAGGTGTAGCCTCGCACGCGGCAGCCGCAATCGATCAAGACGGCGTCGCCCCGTGCCAGCTCACGATCGCCCGGGCTGCCGTGAGGAAGAGCCGCGGACGGACCGAACTGGACGAGTCCGTCGCCGCGCACCCCGAGCTTCGAGAACTCCTGAGAGAGGATCTCCGAGACCTCGCGTTCGGTCATCCCGCGGCGCAGCCGCTCGTGAGTTGCCGTGATCGCCACGACCGTCCGCCGGCCCGCGTCCTTGATGAACGCGAGCTCCTCGTCCGACTTGACCGCGCGCAGCGCGTCGAAGACCGCCGTCGCGTCCTGCGTCGGGGCTTCGGCCGCCGCCGAGAGGAGAGAGGCCGTAGAAAAGGCGGTCGAGCCCTCGACGCCCACCGTCTTCTTCGAGAGGAGCTTCCCGGCAAGGGCAATCGGGTCCTCCTCTTCCTTCCACGTCTTGACATCGTCGACGGTCGCGTCGCGCGTGACGTTCGATTCTTCGAACGAGGGGGTCACGAGCACTGCCGGGCCGTCGGAGAAAAGGAGGAGCGCGGTCAGCCGTTCGCTCCTGCTCATCGAGAGTCCGCAGGCATACGCGAGGTTCGTCGACGGAGTCACGACGAGCGCGTCCCAGCCGCGCGCCTTTGCGGCGGCGCGCAGCCTGGACTGCCGGTCGCGGTACACGTCGGGCTTTACGGCCGGTGGGAGGGGCGGCACCTCCGGCCGCGCCGGCGCCGCGGATACGGGAGGGCCGGGAACGCTCGCGGCGACGGCGGCGGTTCCCGCGGCGGCGATCCAGCGGCGTCTCGTGAGCTCCGTCATCGGGTTGCGCGGCCGATAGGATATCGGAGGGGAGGTAAGGACATGCAGATAACCATTCTCGGAGCCGGGCTGATCGGCCGCGTGATCGCCCGCGAGCTCGCCTCGGAGGAGGATTTGGATGTCCTGGTCTTCGACGCCGACGAGGCCGCGCTCGATCACGTCGGGCGCGAGACGCGGGCGGCCGTCTACCACGCGGATCTGTCGCGCGCGGAAGCCGTCTCGTCCGCGGTTGCCGAGGCCGACGCGGTCGTCGGGGCGCTCCCGGGAGCGCTCGGCTTTTCGATGCTGCGAGCGGTCGTCGAAGCGGGGAAGCCGATCGCCGACATCTCCTTCTCACGCGAGGACCCGCTGCAGCTGGAAGCACTCGCGCGGGAGCGGGGCGCGACGGTCGTGGTGGACTGCGGAGTCTCGCCGGGGCTTTCGAGCTACTTCGTCGGCCGCGCCGCACGTGACCTCGACGAGGTGGATGAAGCGCGCATCTACGTCGGCGGACTGCCCTTCGCGCGTCGCTGGCCGTATGAGTATTCGATCGTGTTCTCGATGTCCGACGTGCTCGAGGAGTACACGCGCCCGGCCCGCGTTTTCGAGGGCGGAAGTCTGGTGGCGCGGCCGGCGCTCTCCGAGGTCGAACGGATCGAGGTCCCGAGCGTCGGCACGCTCGAAGCTTTCCTGACGGACGGGCTCCGCACGCTCCTGCGAACCGTGCCGGCGCGTACGATGAAGGAGAAGACGCTGCGGTACCCCGGTCATGCCGAAAAGATGGAGATGCTCCGGGAAAGCGGGTTTTTCGACGAGACGCCGATCGAGCTCCGTGGCGGTGCGCGTGTCACGCCGCGCGAGGTGACGGAGGAGCTCTTCGCCCGCGCGTGGCAACGTCCGGAAAACGCCGAAGAGTTCACGTATCTCAAGGTCGTCGTGAGCGGGCTCAAGTCCGGCCGCAATCTACGCACCACGTTCGAGCTCCTCGACGAGACCCACCACGCGACCGGGACGACCTCGATGGCGCGGACGACGGCGTTTCCCTGCGCAGTTCTCGCCCGCATGCTTGCGCGCGGCGAATATCGGGATCCCGGCGTGCGGCCCCTCGAGATGCTCGCCGCCAACCGCGAGGCGGCCGCGCGCTTCGAGCTGGGTTTGACCGCGCGCGGAATTCGCTGGACGAAGGAGACTCATGAAATCGAAGCCAGGAGTCTGTCCGAGTAATCTTAGCGGGGGACCTTGCGGTCCCCCGAACCCCCTGGCGTCGCTTGAGGGGCTCCGGCTGGTCGGCGGCGTGATCCTCGCCGCGCTCGTCGTCGCGGGGAGCGCGTGCAGCGACGACGACGGTCCTACGGGCCCGGAGCGCGGGAGGCTCTTTCGGGTGCGCGTCGGCGCCGAAGAGTTCCGGATGCGCTTGACCGATCCGGAGGCCATCCGACTCGCGATCGAGAACCTCGAAGGCCAGAACTCGAAGCACCCGAACGGGCCCATCGCCGCCGGTAACGGCGGCTTCAACGCTCCCTGGAGCTGGCACTTCGTGCCCGAGTCGGTCCGGATGGTCGATTTGTCAATCGAGCTCTGCGACGGGAGTCCGAGCTACGTCGAGGGCCACCGCTCGGATTACCTCGCTTCGGGTTACTGCCC
>DASWIB010000048.1:0-7109 GCA_036397915.1 Thermoanaerobaculia bacterium
CGACTCGGAGTCCCCGCCGCGCCGCATCGCGGAAAGCACGGCACGGGAGACGTGCTGCAGCGGGACGTCCACGTACGGAAGGAACCGCGGCTCCGAGGCCATCAGCCGGAGCACCGAGTCATCCAGCGTCTTCGGATACGCGTAGAGAAATCGGATCCACGGGTACCGCGTGGCGGCGAGAAGCGCCTCGACCAGCCGCGTCAGCCCCGCGCGCTTCATCCCGAGGTCTTCGCCGTACCGGGTCGTGTCCTGCGAGACCAGAACGAGCTCCGAGACGCCCTTCGACTCGATCGCTCGGGCCTCGGCGACGAGCGACACGACCGTTCGGCTCCTCTGCCTTCCGCGCATCTGCGGAATCGTGCAGAACGAGCAGGGGTTGTCGCACCCCTCCCCGACCTTCAAGTACGCATACCCGCGGCGCCTCGAGAGCAAGCGGGGTGCGGCCTCGTCGTAGAGTCGCGTGGCGAGCGGTTTTTCGGTGAAGCGGGGGAATGCCGGCAAACCGGCCGCCGCAACCGGCGCCTTTTCGAGCTCGTCCAGGCCCAGGAAGGCGTCCACCTCCGGGATCTCGTCGGCGAGCTCGCGCCCGTACTTCTGGACCATGCAGCCGGCCACGACGACACGGTCGATCTCGCCGCGGCGCTTGCGCTCGACCTGCTCCAGTATCGCGTCGACCGACTCTTCTTTCGCCCGGTCGATGAACCCGCAGGTGTTGACGAGCACGACGCGCGCGCTGGAGTCCGGCACGATCTCGTGCCCGGCGCGCTGGAGGTGGCCGAGCATGACCTCGGTGTCGACGAGGTTCTTCGCGCACCCGAGCGAGACGACGCCGACTGTCGGGAGGGACTTCCGTGTCACTTCGGCTCCACCAGCGGCAGGCCGCGGAAATAATCGCGATAGAAACCGCGGTCACGCGTCAAAAGTCGGTCCGTCTGGAGTAAGGCATGTGCGCCGATCAGGAAATCGGCGATCGGGCGCCGGGACGGTCGGCCGATTCGACTCTCGAGTCGAGCCTGCATCCGCCCCGCGCGGACGGCCGTCTCCTCCCCGATCGGATCGAACTCCACCCCGCGGTCGCGAACCCAGGCGGCTGGATCGGCACTCTCCGTGAGCCCCCGGGCGAACTCCGCAAGTACCACGTCGCAGATGACGAGCTTTCCCAACGACCCGCACTCGTCGAGCGCCTGTGCCGCCTGCCTCGCGCGCACCGAGTCCTCCAGGCCGAGATCGATCAGGATGTTCGCGTCGAGCGCGGTGATCACTTGCGCCGTCTCCCGCGAGGCTTCTTCCCGGTCAGTTCTTCGTAGGACCCTCCGCGCACGTAGTCGATATAAGCGTCCACCGTGTGGGGGACGCCCTTCGGCCACCGCCAGGAGCCCTTGAGCGACCCGATCGCGTCCCAGATCGGGTGCCGCCGTTCCCTCCTCTTGCGGAGGAGTGCCCCGTCTTCGCGAAGTTCGAATTCGACCTCGGTGCCGGGCTCGAGCGCGTAGCGGTCTCGGACGCCCTTGGGAACCGTGATCTGGCCCTTCGCGGAGATCGTACTCTTCATACCCCGATTGTAAAGAAGTAAAGCGATCGAGTAAAGACAAGGAGTTTGCCCGAGTAATCTCAGCGGGGGACCTTGCGGTCCCCCACACCCCCTAGGGGTAGATCCTCTTCAGCGTCCGGGGATACGGGATCGCCTCGCGCAGGTGATGGATTCCGCACATCCAGGTCACGAAACGCTCGAGGCCCATGCCGAAGCCGGAGTGCGGGAACGTCCCGTAGCGGCGCACGTCCAGATACCACTCGTACGACTCTCGCGGAAGGTTTTGCTCCGCAATCCGCCGCTCCAGCAGCTCGAGGTCGTGGATGCGCTGCGAGCCGCCGATGATCTCGCCATACCCCTCCGGAGCGAGCATGTCGAGCCCGAGCACGACCTCGGGATCCTCCGGGTCCGGCTGCATGTAGAACGACTTGATCGCGGCCGGGAACCGGGACACGATCAAGGGCCGCTCGCTCTCGGAGGCGAGCGCGGTCTCTTCGTCCGCCCCGAGGTCGTCCCCGAACTTCATCGAGAAGCCCTTCGCCCCGAGCTTCTCGACCGCCTCGCGGTAGGTGATCCGGGGAAAGGGACGCTTCACCGCCTCGAGCTTCGAGGTGTCGCGCTCGAGCCGCGCGAGCTCTTCCGCGCACCGATCGAGTGTGCGCGCGATCAAGGAAACGACGAACTCCTCGGCGAGCTCACAGAGGCCGTCGAACTCCAGGAATGCGACCTCCGGCTCGATCATCCAGAACTCGGTCAGATGCCGGCGGGTCTTCGACTTCTCCGCCCGAAACGTGGGACCGAAGCAGTAGACCTTGCCGAAAGCAGCGGCTGCCGGCTCGAGATAGAGCTGGCCGGACTGCGAGAGATAGGCCTTCTCGCCGAAGTAGTCGGTCTCGAAGAGCGTCGAAGTTCCCTCGACCGAAGAGCCGGTCAGGATCGGGGAATCGATCAGGACGTATTCCCGCTCGCAGAAGAAGTCCCGGATCGCCTGCGAGATCTCGGACCGGACCCGCAGGACCGCGTGCTGCTGCGCGGAGCGCATCCAGAGGTGGCGAAGCGACATGAGGAAGTCGACGCCGTGATCCTTCGGCGAGATCGGGTAGTTCTCCGACGGACCGATGATCCGCACGGAGGAGGCGCTCATCTCCCATCCGCCCGGCGCGCGCCGATCCTCACGGACCTTCCCCCGTACTTCGAGCGAGCACTCCTGTGTCGCGCGCTCCGCCTCGGCCCACGTCTCGGGGGAGACTTCGCTCTTCGGGACCACCACCTGAAGGTAGCCCGTCCCGTCGCGCACGATCAGGAACTGGATCTTTCCCGATGAACGCCGGTTGTACAGCCAGCCCCGAACGGTCGCTTCCGAACCGCTCTTCTCGCCGATGTGAGAGATCGATGTCGCGTCGTCGACGCTCATAAAAGCGCGCGATTATAAATGCCGCGGGAGCGCGAGCGCAGTGAGGGACCAGGCGCTCGGTCGAGGCCGTTCCGCCGAGCCGAGCGCCGGTGGCGCCAGCCAGATCCCGAGCAAGCGAGCGCGACGGACCTCAGCGAATGCGGATCCAGCGTGTCAGCACAGTCCGGCCTCCGTCTCTTCCGACGAGCGTGATCGAAAGGGCATGCGGGCCCGGCGGGAGCTTCGGCACCAGAAAACTGAAACCGGAATTCGCGCCCCCCGCGTAGTCGGGGAATACGGCCGGGATGTCCGGGCGCCGCCCGCCGACCACTCCCGGCGTCGCCGCTCCGAGCTCGGTCGCGACCTGCACCTCCGCGATCCCGGAGTCGTCGAGCGCCCAGCCGTAGCCCCAGCTTCCGGAGGCGACGTCTGCGTTCTCCACGGGAAAGTCGATCACGCCAAACGGCGGCGCGAGTTCCGACTCCGCGACGGAAGTCAGGCGCGCGAAGTCGGCGGCGGCCCGGTCCCGCTCCCCCGTCGGTATGTGCGTATCGAACGGCGGCGCCGAACCCATGCGGAAGACGAAGTCACGCCCGCTGTCGTGGGCGAAGCTCCCGAGCGTTTCCAGCTTTCCTTCCGAGAGCGCTTTGCGCGCGGCGCGCGCAAAATTCAGGCGCGCGAGACCGTGGGCCTCGTGCAGGTGGAAGACGACAAGCGCCGCGCCGAGCTCCCGGATTCGCGTCCAGGCCTCGTCGGGCACCGGACGCTCGTCGAACAGGTTCTTCACCTCGTCATAGTGCCTCGGCGCGAAACCGGAATAGCCGTTGATCAGCGGCTGCCAGTGCGCGGTCGAACGGAAGACGTGCTCGGCGTCCCAGTCGAACCCGATCGGCCACTCGAGAACCGCACCCGGCAGAGGGAGACCGGCGAGCCAGCGGTAGACGGCCGCGGGGCGAGGGTCGACCGCCGGAAAATCGATCGGAGCGGCGCGGTATTCGATCGCCGTCAGAACGAGCGCCGCGGCGACGAAGCCCGCTCGCTCCGTCCGGCCCCGCACCCGCCGAAGCAGAAGAGAAAGTCCCCAGGAGGCGAGCACCGCGAGCGCCAGGTGGAAGAGGACCATCCCCCGCGCGGGGACGCGGATCGCTCGGAAGATGAATCCGAAGGACTGGAAGAGAAACGTGTAATAGGGCGTGTACGCGCCGAGCGCGACGACGACGCCGGCAAAGCCAATGGCGACGAAGAGACCGGCCCGACGGTCGAGCCGTCGGGCGCGAAGGAAGCCGCGCAGGTTCGCGTGGGCGAAGCGCCGCGGGAAAACGAGAAGAAGCCGCGCGAGAACGAAGCCCGTCAGGAAGACGAGCGCACGCCCCGGGTCGGAGAGATTCAGGTGGCCCACATGCAGATCTCGTACGGCGAGACCGGCGATTCCGGCGGCGAAGGCGATCACCGCGAGCGCGTCGAAAACCGTCGCGGCGCGGCGGCGCCATGTGGCGATCTTGGGTTTCGGACCCCGCGCGGGATTTCGCGCGCGGCGCAGAACGACGACCGCGCAAGTGGCGAGCGCGAACGCAACGACGCCGGGGAACATTTCCGCTTCCGGCCGAGCGAAACGCTGCGTGAGCGGCGCCCACAGCTTGTTCTGAGGCCCGGCGACCAGGAACGCCGACGGCCGCGCCGAGTAGAATCGCATCTCACCGGCCGACCGGCGCATCCCGTAGAGCTTCGCCGCCTTCGCGTAGGGAACGTAGAACGGAAGCACGACGACGGCGGCCACGGCGGTCGCCGCCAGGGTCCCTCGGATCCTCTTTCCGATCGCGCGGTCGTCGCTGGTGAGCGCTTCCCACCCGAGCACCACCGCTACGAGGATGCCGGAGAAGATCGCGTAATGGACGTTCGTGAGCGCGTTCCAGGCGAAGAAGACCGCAAACAGAACGAGATGGCGGCGTCGTCCTCCGTCGAGCCACCGCAGGAGAAAGAGCAGAAGCAGCGGTAGAAACGCGCCCCACTGGAACTGGACGTGCGGGATCTGCGCGAGACGCCACGGGACGAAGGCGAAGACGAGGCCCGCGAACAGCGAAGCGGCCGCGTTGCCGGTCACGTCGCGGGCGAGCGCCCACGCGCCGAGCGCCGAAAGGAACATGCCGAGGAGAAAAAGGGAGTTGTAGACGAAGAGCGTCGACGCGCCGGACGCGAAGAGCGGAAAGGCGAACACCGCGGCGCCCCAGAGGTTCTCCGAGAAGGCCAGGGCGTACCGCGCGGGATGGAAGATGTTGGCGTCGAAGAGGTGGAGCGGATCTCGGAACGTCTGGTGGAAATCCCAGTGGAAGATCCAGGCGTTCAGCTTCGCGTCCCAGAGGTCGCCGAGCCCGCTGCCCATCCGGGCCGCCTGCGGCCAGGTCGCGGCAACAGTGGCGATGACGAAAAACGCCGCGGCCAGCGCGACCTCTCTCGACCGCGGGGCGGCGCGGTCCGCTCCTCCCCCGGTTTCCAAGTTCTGAGTGATGGTCCGGCGGCGGGTCAGCGCCGGCTCTGGGCGCTCTTCGCAAGTATCATCGCCTGCTGCACCCGCTGCAACCGCCGCTGGCGCTTCTTCGCCGCCTCGACGTCGCTCGCCGCAGCCGGATTGCCCCGGATCTCCCGGAGGAGCTTGTCCGCCTCCTGGGAGAAGACGACGAAATCCGGCGGCCCGAACTGCTTGAAGGTGAGCTCGTTCGGAATGATGAAACCGTCGGCGATGTCCCGGACCATCGAGTAGGCCGACCCGCCGGTGAAGA
Organism: Thermoanaerobaculia bacterium; assembly: GCA_036397915.1. GTDB lineage: Bacteria > Acidobacteriota > Thermoanaerobaculia > UBA5066 > Gp7-AA6 > Gp7-AA6. Next base: position 5,702 of record DASWIB010000048.1, read on the forward strand.
CGCTCATGGTGGATAAGCTATCAGCTGTCCGCTCTCGGTCCTGCGCTGCTGATAGCATTCGCCACTCAAAAAATGGCGTTCGAAGGAGTGGATTACCTGGGTTTCAACGCGCTTCTGGAGGAGGAGCACCGGCTCGTCCGCGACACCGTCCGGAGCTGGGTCGAGGACCGCGTTCTCCCGATCATCGAAGACGCCGCGTGGGAGGGCCGTTTCCCGAAGGAGCTCGTGCCCGAGATGGCCGGGATGCACCTGTTCGGCGCGACGCTCTCGGATTACGGGCTGCCCGGCCTCGATAACGTCGCCTACGGGCTCATCATGCAGGAGCTCGAGCGCGGCGACTCGGGCCTGCGCTCCTTCGTTTCGGTCCAGTCCGCGCTCGTGATGTATCCCATCCACTCGTTCGGCTCACCGGAGCAGAAGGACCGCTGGATCCCGAAGCTCGCGGGCGCCCAGGCGGTGGGCTGCTTCGGGCTGACGGAGCCGGACTTCGGCTCGAACCCCGCCGGAATGCGCACGACCGCGCGCGAGGATGGCGGCGGTTACGTCTTGAACGGCGCGAAGGCGTGGATCACGAACGGCTCGATCGCCGACGTCGCCGTCGTCTGGGCCAAGTTGAAGGGCGTGATTCGCGGTTTCCTGGTCGAACGCGGCACGCCCGGATTCTCCACCTTCGAGCACAAGGGAAAGATGTCTCTGCGGGCGTCGGTGACGTCCCAGCTCGTATTCGAGGACTGCCGGATCCCCGCCGAGAACATGCTGCTGGGAGTCGAGGGCCTGCGCGGCCCGCTCTCGTGCCTGACGCAGGCGCGCTACGGCATCGCCTGGGGCGCTCTCGGCAGCGCGATGGCGACCTACCAGGCCGCCCTCGACTACTCGAAGAGCCGCAAGCAGTGGCGCGACCGGCCCATCGCCTCCCACCAGCTCGTGCAGGAGCGCCTCGCCTGGATGATCACGGAGATCACCAAGGGGCAGCTCCTCGCCTGGCGGCTCGCGAAGATGAAGGATGACGGGACGATGAAGCCGCACCACGTCTCGATGGCGAAGCGCAACAACGTGTGGGTGGCGCGGGAGTGCGCCAAGCTCGCCCGCGAGACGCTCGGCGCGAACGGTATCGTCAACGAGTATCCCGTCTTCCGTCACCTCGCGAACATCGAGAGCGTGTACACGTACGAAGGAACGCACGACATCCACACGCTCGTGATCGGCGAGGCGGTCACCGGCGTCCCGGCGTACAACCCGCCGATGGAGTGACACGCGAAGCGCGGAGCGCCGTCGCGTGTCATCCTGAGCGAAGCGAGTCCCGAGCGTAGCGAGGGATCTCTCCCTTCACAGGGAGAGCTCCTTCGTCGCTACGCTCCTCAGGACCGCTTCGCGGCTGGGAATGACAGAGGGATCTAAACCCGCCAGA
>DASWIB010000049.1:0-7057 GCA_036397915.1 Thermoanaerobaculia bacterium
AGCGCATGGGCTTTCGGTTGCGAGTCTCGACCATTGGAGCTACCGCGAGATGCCTCGCCACTCCATCGAGCACGATCGCTTGCTGCGCGCGGTCAAGACTTCGAGATGCGAGACTGTGGCCGGCGCGTACTCGATCCGAAAGATCTTCCACCTCTCTGGCTGAACACTCTTGTCGCGAGGACTGCGGTCCCAATGACCCCTTGGCCGGCCGCGTCGACTACCGCCGGATCGCCGGGATGATCTCCTGCGGCCCGATCTGGTCGCAGAAGCGGCCCCAGATGCCGCCCTGCCGGTAGTTTCCGGCGGTGAAGACGACCACGAGCTCGAGCTCCGGGATCACTGGCCGCCGTTGCCGCTCGCCTCGCACTCGCGAAAGGTCCGCTCCGCGGAGGAGAGCCGGTTCAGGTGCCAGGCGCAGGCGTCCTCACCCTCGCCGTAGAACTCGGGGAAGAGGTTCTTGTCGAGCCCGGGGGAGAGGGGATCGGTCCCAAGCGACGGTCACGCCGTCTCCGGTCCGCAGAGTGCCGGGAGTTCCGACCACCGCGTACACGCCCGCGCACGGGGAGGAGCCGGCCTCTCCGACCGGAATCCTGTTGTGGCGCACCAGCGTCCGGAGGACCTCCGGGTCGTTCGGGAGCTCGTCCTGCGCGAGCGTCGTCATGACGCATCGCGAATCGGGCATCGCGACGCCGAGCCGGACGTGATCTCCGAGCGAAACCTCGCGGCCGACCCAGTCGTTCTCCGGGAACCCCGGCTCGTCGGTGTCGACGATGACGTTCATGCGAAATCGGCGCGGGTCGAACCGGGACCGGGGCGCGAGCTCCCCGAGCCGCGTGAGCGTGGACGTCGAGATCACGGTCACGGGGAACAGGTCGAAGAACGCGCCGACTTCCACGGGCGAGGCGACGCCGAGCGCGCCGAAGAACGCCGAGCCGAGCTTCTGCTCGACGACCGTGTCGCGAAGGCCGGCGGGACCGGCTCCGTCGACGTCGGGGTGGTACATGTCGATGGTGAAGTCCTCCGGGGCCGATCGAGCCAGCCGGACTTCGCGCCCGAAGAAGGCGGAGAGCGTCCGGTCGGCGGCCGGGGAGTCGCTATCCACCACCTCACCGCCCGGCAGCGCGATGCGCACGGGCGGCGCCTCGCGGCCGGCACGGGGGGATTCGACGAACGTCGCCCGGCACAGCAGCATCTGCGGAAACAGCCGGACGCTTTTCGCGCTCACGACCTTTCCGGTCTCCACGTCGATGACCGCGAAGGCGCGGTCACCCGCGATCCCTCGACCGGTGAGCTCCGCCTCGTCCAGCCGCTCGCCGCCCATGGACTTGACCGGAAACCTCCACAGGCCGGCGACCGCCCCGACTCGTCCTTCCGCGGCCATGTGTCCTCCCGGTCTGCGACCCGGCGGCCTACGAGAACCCGCGCCGCGACGGTCCATCCGCGCGACGACCCGAAACGGAATTCAAGCGAGCACGCGATGAAATTGTCGCCGCCCACCCGTTGATGCGACAGCCAGAACGCCAAGGACCGCACGGTCGCCTCGGCCTGGTCGGTGCGGCCGACGCCGGACGCGCGCGTGTCCGGCGGAGAAGAAGCGCTCGGGCTCGTAGAAGCCCGGACCCGGTCGGTGCTCTCGCGTTCGACGCGGTGGTTCCACCATCATTTCGCGAACAGCTCTCCGAGCGACGAGAGAACCGCCTCCTGGGCGGCTGGAGCAATGCGGCCAAGGCGCCTTATGAGGCGCGATCGGTCCACGGCCCGAATCTGATCGAGCGCGATCCGGCCCTGCTTCCCTCGAAACCGGCAGGGGACGCGTGTGGGATAGAGAGCGCCGGCCGTCGTCATCGGCGCGACGAGAATCGTCGCGAGGTGCCGGTTCATTTCGTCGGGGGATATGACGAGGCAGGGCCGTGTCTTCCGAATCTCTCTGCCAACCGTGGGATCGAGGGCGATCAGGAAGACGTCGAACCTTCGAGCTACCACTCCCATTCCTTCTCGTCGAAGGAAGTGAGAGCGGTCTCGGGCCACAACGGCCGGTCATCCCCCCGCTGGGCCATCTCCCGAAACCGATCTTCCCAGTCGGCTCGCGGACGAGACGCGGGGCGAACGACGAGCTGCCGGTCTCGGACCTCGAGCTCGAGCTCACCCTGCAGGCCGGTCTGCTCGACGACCACACGCGGGATGCGGATCCCCCGGGAATTCCCGATTCGAACGAGCCTCGTCTTGATCGTCACAGGCATGGGAATCACATTGTAATCACGGAGTGTCCGCATGTCCACGTCGCTCCAGAAACTTCGTGGTCGATCTTCCCGAACCGACGCTCTTCCTCGACGCCGTGAGCGCAGGCTTGGCCTGTCTTTACAGAAGTGTAATCAACGCGCGCCTTTCCCTCCAGGTGTTTTCGCAGAACGGATATTCCCGCAAGAGCCTTGCTACCACCACCCTTTCTACGTCTCACCCGCCACGTTCTCGCTTCGGTTCTCGGAAAGCGGCTCGTAGTCGGATGAGGAGCGAACACGATTTCTCGAGAGGCAGGCGAGGGCACGTCATTCAGTTCCCAGGGGAAAGACCCGGATCACGAAGCGGCCGGCCCTCGTTACCATCCCGATCGAGGCGCAGCTTCTTTCGCGCTCGGACGAGCTGGCGAGGAGGCTGGGTCTCGACCGCTCCGCGTTGATCGAGCGGGGCCTCGAGGCGGTCCTCGCCGCTCAGGGCGGCTTTGAGTGACGCGTCCGGTCGAGGGCGCTGGAATCACAATGATAGTAGAATGCCATCGGAGTGACTGCATGGCCAAGACGCTGACCGTTCGGATGGACGACGCCACCTACGACCTGGTTGCCGAGGCAGCCGCTTCCGAGAACCGCTCGGTCTCCAACTTCATCGAGACAGCGGCGCGCGAAAGAGCTGTGGCCGAGATTTTCCTTTCGGACGAGGAGATGGCGGAGATCCGATCGGACCGGGATCTCCAGAGGCGTTTGAAGAGCGGGCATCGCGACGCGGCGTCCCGGCGCGGCCGCTTTGCCTGAGTATCGGATCTTCGAAACCAGGACGTTCCAGAAGGACCTGAGTCGGCTCGGTCCGGGTCCGGCGCGGCGGATCCGCGCGGCGCTCGAGAGCCGGGCGTACCCGCTGTTGCGGGTCGATCCGCGTCACGTCCCGTCCGCAGCGCGACTCCGCGATTGGGATCCGCCGACCTGGAGGATTCGGATCGGGAGCTGGCGCATCTTCTACGAGATCGACGACGGGGACCGAATCGTCTCTTTGATCGCAGCGGACCACCGGAAGGACGCCTACAGGTAGGAGAAAAGGAGTCTTTCCCCTTTTTCACCCTGCGAGTGAGACGCGAAGGAGGTCCTCGGCGTTCGGCCCGGAATGAGCGCGGTATAGATTTTCGGCCATGAAGAAGCTCCACATCGCCCAGTTCAACATCGGCCGGATGCTCGGGCCGCTGGACGGTCCGGTCATGCGCGGATTCGTCGAGCGGCTCGACGAGATCAACGCGCTCGCCGGCGGCGCGCCGGGCTTCGTCTGGCGGCTGCAGACGGACGCGGGCAACGCGACGTACCTCCGCCCGTACGACGACGAAATGATCATCGTCAACATGTCGGTCTGGGAGTCGGTCGCGCGGCCCCGTCAGCGCTGCGGAGTATCGTCGGTACCTTTGTCGAGCGGAAGCTGATCGCGCGAATGCCGGATCGCATGATGAGCTTTTTGAATCGACCTGCTGACATCCTCCTGGGTGAGGAGCGGGGTCGTTCGGACTCGTTGAACGTTGCCCTGGCCAAGAACGGTCATCAGGCAGGCCTGCGCTGTCTCGTTGTCGGCGAACTCGGCGATACACATGCCGTCGAACTCGCCGAAGCAATAGAAGAAGCTCAGGAGCCGGCCGTTGAAAGCCTCGATCGCGACGCGAACCACCTCCTGGCGGTTCTGGTCCTCCAGGATCATCTGCCGGAAGGTCGTGTCCTTGTAATTCCACTGACTCAGGTAGAAGGGCAATCCTCGCCTCCTGCGCCCGTTACATCCGGGCCGGTGCCGGGCTCATCCTGTGACGCGTCGGAACGTGGCTCGGGCGACTGGTCAGCTCCTTTCGGCGAACCTGGGACGGGACCGTCGTGCCGATCAATAGCCCACTGGCGATCGCTATCGCGACGGATCGCCATGTCGGCGAGCTCGGCGGACGGCCCATGAGCTCGAGGATCCATCGGCTCCCGAGGACCCCGGCGACCGTGGCGGCTGCCATGACCAGCCCATCGGCGGCGCGCCGGGCCGCTCGAGAGGGAAACTGCGACCAGCGGCTGTCCTGAATGAGGAAGGCGGTGGTCGCGGCGGTTGCAAAGGCGGTCAGAAGCCATGGGTAGCTTCTCCCCATCGCCGCGAGAGCTTCCTTCGTCGTTCCCCTAATCAACCAGGAGAAGGCGAACTGGATCGGCGCGCAGAACACCACTGCAGAGAGGCCAGCCGCCATGACGAACCCCCACGGCGTGCGCCCGTACAGGTTTTCGCAGGCGAAGCCGAAGCGCAGAACCTTCGGAAGAATCGCCGTCGTCAGAGAGGCGACCTGAATCGTCGCGATCATCACCACGGTCGGAGCCCGGACGCTGCTCACACCGTAAATCACGAGGTACGCCACCCAGGCCAGCACGAGGACAGTGCCAATCGGCCGTGTCCCGGGTTCGAGCGCAAAGCCGAGCTTCGCCAGGCGCCGGCGACGACCGGTATCCGTCAGCGACTGCGCCAGCACGCCGCGCGCGACGAACAGGCAGGCATTCCTCAGCAGAATGGCTATGTCTTCTCGAAGATCCGCGAGGATCTCGCTGACGACACCGCGAATCGTCCCGGCGCCTTCCGACGCCGATACGGGCGACGCAATGGCCGGCGTCTCTCCCGGCGTTACTTTTGGAAGGAGGCCGCCGAGGTGCTCGACGGTCTCGAGTACCCGAACGACTTTGAGCGACAACTGATCGAAGCCCTGGCGGAGGATATTGAACTCGGCGGAGGCGGTCCGCACGAAGCCGCGGTAGTCGCGGTCGTCGGCCCAACGCCGGATCTGGTAGAAGAGGACGGCAGTCTTGAACCAGAGGGCACGCATCGGCTCGGCCGCCGGCAGCCAGGCTTCGTCCGGTTCGTAGCCGCGGCGTCGAAGCAGCAGCGCGACGTCGGCCGCCACGTCCGCCTCGACGTTCGGATCCGCACGGAGGAGCTGCTCGGCGAGGCCTTCGGCTTCGGCCGGCACGCCAATGCCCCTCTGCAAAATCCGGCGCACCTTAGTCGAGCGCAGTGGCAGCCGGACGATCAGCACGATCACGAGGAGCGCCACCGCCGGCGCACGGGGATCGTCGAGCAGATTGCGCGGCTGGAAGATCGTCCTGTCGAGTAGTGACAACAGGACTGCATAGACGAGCAACAGCAGCACCGTGTAGGCGAAAAGCCCGGTGTAATACCGCTCGGCTGTCGTGTAACTGCGGACCGACGTCGTGCCGTCGAATCCGAGGCGTGCGATCACGACGAGCACGACGGCGCCCACTACGAGCACCATGGCACCGTCAGAGAACTCGAGGTCAGGCACCGAACAGGTCCCGTAAACGCCTTCGCGCTTCGGTTCCCGACGTGGGTGAATCCGGATCACGGTGCGGCCCGGTCCTCGCGGGTGACGTCGCCGCGTGGACACTGCTGAAGAGATGTCCTGTCCCCGATCGAGTGTAGAGGACGGGGATTCCCCATTCGGTGCGCGACTTCTGCTGCATCATCTTGCGGGCGTGAGTCAGCGCCCTTTCGAGAGGCCAGTTGGCCGCCAGGCGGTCGTAGAAGGCGCCTGCGAGGTTGATCGCGGCCTCGTCGCTGATGGGGAACTGCATCGCAACGACCGCCGGGATGCCCATGCGCACGAGTGCTGCGGCAGGACTCGCGAAGGAGTCGGTCGCCGTGCCTCTCGCGCTCTCACAGCAGTTGAGCACGACGACCCGGAGGGCGCCGTCGGTGTCGAGCAGGACTTTGAGATCGCCGGCCGATACCTCGGACGCGCCGCCTTTGGCGTCCGACAGGACGATGAACCCCTCGGGCGGCTCCGCCGAGGGGGATTGGGTCCCGGTCTCGGCCTCGGAAAGCCCACCGTGCCCGATGAAGTGGAAGACGTGCCAGGAAGCCTTGCCCATCATGGTGAGAAGGTGCTCCCGCGTCTCGCCCGGTACCCAGCAGAAGTTGATCCGCCCCTCCTTCTGATGGGGCTCGATCGCGCGATCGATGCGATCGCGCTCGCGCTCGGCGTCGATCGACGCCCATTCGCCGCCGGGGTTCGCGATCATCCCCAGGATGTTGAGCGGACCGTCCACCCTGAGGGCTTTTTCGGGGTGCGGCGTGCCGAGATAGCGGACGATCGGCGAGCGATGATGTAACGCCAGCCACTCTTTCTCGTTGCTGTTGTACAGGTACTCCCACGGAAGCTGAGCAAGCTCCGGCGCCTCGATCCGCAGCTTGAGCCGCAGACCCTTGATGCGCTCCGGGTTCTCGGCGACACGAGCCCGACTGTTCGCATACTGAACGGCGATATCGGGAGTCTGGCGGAACACGATGTCGAAGACCCTCTGACCGAACTCCTGGAGGATCCTCTCTTCCGCCGTGACCGGGCCTCGAACCTGCGCCGATCGGCGCAGGAGCGCGTTCTCGACGCGAAGCATCACCATCTCCGCCTTCTCGGCGTCCTGGAAGAACGGAGGCAAGGGCACCCGCGGCGAGGGCCCGTCCGGCGAGTCGATCACCTTCGCGAAGTACTGCGGGCCCTCCGCCCAAATGCTGATCTCGAAGTTGAGATAGTCGTCCGGAGGATCACCGGGTGACATCGTCGGCCCTACGATCTGATCTCGACCATGCGGATGACAAGAGCCTGGCAGACCGCTTCCGGCATCGCGTTTCGAACCCGGAGACGAGTCACGTCGCCTGGGCCACCTTCGCGGTCACGTCTCCATAGTACAGGTACGACAGGAAGGTCGGCGACCGACCGCCGTGTCTTTCTCGAATCGCGCGGAGCGTTTCGCCGACAGGTTGGCTCTTGCTCCAT
>DASWIB010000050.1:0-12850 GCA_036397915.1 Thermoanaerobaculia bacterium
CCCCAGCGCACCGCGCGGAGCTTCTCGACCAGCCGGACGAGCGTGTTCAGCGCGAGGCCGATCAGACCGATGAGCAACATCGCGGCGACCACGAGATCGTAGCGTTTGCCCGCGTTTCGGGAATCGATCACGAGATACCCGAGTCCGGAATCGACGGCGATCATTTCGGCCGCGACCACGACGAGCCAGGCCACGCCGAGCGCGACGCGCAACCCCGTCAGGACGCGCGGGAGTGCCGCCGGGAAAATCACGCGGGAGAAGAGCGCCGGCGTGGAGAGGCCGAAGTTCCGGCCCGCGGAGAGGTACATCAACGGGATGTTGCGAACGCCGTTCATCGTCGCCACAACGATCGGAAAGAAAGATGCGAGGAATATCAGGAAGATCGTGGCGAGGTTCGTCACGCCGAAGAGCACGATCGCGACCGGAATCCAGGCGAGCGCGCTGATCGGGCGCAGGAGCTGGATCACCGGGTTGATGGCCCGCGCTGCCCACGAGTACCAGCCCAGCGCGATCCCGAGCGGAATACCGAAGGCGAGGGCGAGCGAATAGCCCGCGCCGACGCGGAAGAGCGAGTCGAAGACGTACCTGCCGAGAACTCCCTTCCGGACGAGCTCACTCAGGCCTCGGAGCACGGCAAGCGGAGAGGGGAAGACGTCGGTCGAGGTGAGGACGACCGCGGCGTGCCAGAGGGCGATGAGCAGCGCACCGGACAGGGCGGGCAGGAGGATCGCCTCGAGCCCGCCGCGCCGTGTGGGCCGAGGCGGTGCCGCGTCGGGAGGAATCGGCGCAGCCGGGTGCGGCGCACTCATATCCGATGCGCGAGGCCGATCTCTTCGAGGATGCTGTCTCGCAGGGCGAGGTAGCGCGGGGAGGAGAGATCGCGCGGGTGAGGAAGGTCCACCTCGACGATCCTCCGGATCGAGCCGGGCCGCGCCGAAAGTACGACCACGCGGTCCGCGAGCTGGACGGACTCGTCGATGTCGTGCGTCACGAAGAGGATCGTCTTCTTCTCCGCCTCCCAGATCCGCAGGAGCTCGCCCCGCATGACGAGTCGAGTGATCGAGTCGAGCGCGCCGAACGGTTCGTCGAGATAGAGAACGTCGGGGTTGACCGCAAGCGCGCGCGCCACTTCCACGCGCTGTTTCATTCCTCCGGAGAGCTCTTGCGGGTAGGCCTTCTCGAAGCCCTCGAGTCCGACCAGCCGAACGTAATGGGCGATGCGATCGGCCTTCTCTTTCGGAGAGAGGCCGGCGAGCCCGAAACCGATGTTGCCCTCGACCGTCAGCCAGGGAAAAACCCCGCGCTCCTGGAACACGAAGATCCGGCGGGGGTCCGGTTCCCGCACGGAGGTCCCGTCGATCGAAATCTCGCCGCTCGATGGCTTGAGAAAGCCGCCGACGAGGTTGAGAAGCGTTGACTTGCCGCACCCCGACGGCCCGAGGATGCACACGAGCTCGCCGTCACAGACGTCGAGGTCGATGTTCTCGAGCACCCGGACCTCGTGGCCATTCGGGTGGAAGGACTTGGAGAGACCGCGGATGCGGACTTTGATGCCGTCGGTCCGTGTCATCGGGCAGTCGACGCGCCGGCAGCCGCGGCTTGCGGAGCCCGCGGTTGCCCGGTATCGGTGAGGGTGAATCCCCACGCGAGCGCCTTCGATCGCTCGAGGCCTCTCATCAGCGTGTCGAGCGCCAGGCCGATCGCTCCGATCGAGACCATTCCCGCCACCACGAGGTCGTAGCGGTTGCCGGCGTTCCTCGCATCGATGATCAGGAAGCCCAATCCCGAGCTGACTGCCATCATTTCCGCCGCGACCACGACGAGCCACGCGATGCCCAGGGAGAGGCGCAGGCCGACAAGGAGCTGCGGCAGGATCGCCGGGTAGATCACGCGGCGCAGAAGCTCCGGCGCCGCGAGCCCGAAATTCTGCCCCGCCTGGACGTGCACGAGCTCGACCCCGTGGACCGCGTTCATCGCGGTCAGCGTCAGTGGAAAGAGCGAAGCGAGAAAGATGATGAAGACGGCGGAGATGTCTCCCACCCCGAACCAGAGGATCGCGATCGGTATCCAGGCGAGCGGCGAGATCGGCCGCAGAACCTCGATCAGCGGCGCGATCGCCAGCCCGCCGCGGCGGTACCAGCCGAGCACGATGCCGATCGGAATGCCGACGACGACGGCCGCGAGGTAGCCCCAGGTCACCCGGAACAGGGAGGCGACGACGTGCTTGACGAGAAGGCCGCGCTGTGTCAGCTCTCCGATCGCGCGAAGGACCTCCATCGGTCGCGGCAGGAGCTGCGGTCCGCCGGCGAAATGCAGCGCCGCGTCCCAGAGGAGGACCAGGACGGCTATTCCCGAGACCGGGAGAAGCTTTCGGGCAAGGGAGCGCGCCGGGCGCGCGAGCCGGTCTTTCGGGAAGGCGAAGTCAGCTGGAACCGGGCGCGCCAAAGCCGCGAAAGTCTAGCAAAGCGACTGTGTCGGAGCGGTGCGGATCCCTAAGGCCTGGTGCAGGCGGACCGTGTCGTTCAGTACCACTCGCCTCACGGCGAGATCGTGAAGCGGCGCCGCCGGCCTCGATCCGCCAGAGGAAGACCCTCAATCGCTAGAGGAAAGCGGGAAAAGGTGAATCTCTCTCCTTCAAATGGCATATAAGAAAATAAGTGAAAGGTTATTAATTATGGGACGCCGACCCCGGGTTCACCGCGACGAGGTGCTGCAGGCCGCCCGGGAGGCCTTTCTCGACTCGGGCTACGAGGGCACCACGCTCTCCGACATCGGCGGACGCCTGGGGGTCAGCCCCGCGGCGGTTCTCCGCCACGCCCCCACCAAGAAGGCCCTCTTCACCGCGGCCATGGGGGCGAACCCCGAAGGAGAACTGCTCCCGCTCGAGTTTCTGACCGGAGTCGGCGGGGAGGCCGACCCGCGCCGGGTGTTGCGCCGGGTGGCGCAAGTTCTCGTTCCATTCATCCGGGGGAAGCTCCGGGAGAACCTGGCCCGATGGGTCTTCTTCAAGAAAGTGTCGGGCGCGGGGTCGCTCCCCCTCCCCTTTGATCCGGACGCGCGCCCCACGCCGCCGCAGCGCAACCTCCAGCTTCTCGAGGACTACTTACGCCGGGCGAGGCGCCGGGGCCGGATCCGGGTGCGCGACCCGCATGCCGCCGCCGTCGCCTATCTCGCAACCCTTCAATCCTACGTGATGCTCCACGAGGTGATGCAGGCTCTCGACCGCCCGCTCCCGCTGGACGACTATTTGGACACGGTGCTCGATATCTGGACGCGCGGCGCGATCCGGAGCGCCAAGCCGGCACCCCGAGCCAGAGGCGTGAGGCGCGCCTCACCGGCCGCGCCGAATGGAGGAGAGTAATGAAAGCCTTCTACATCCTTCTGGCTGCGGCGGTCCTCGCCGCCGCCTGCCGGGACACGGAAGACTCCGAGATCCGGCTCAACGGCCGACTGGAGGCCCCCACGGTGGACCTCGGTCCGAAGGTCGCTGGCCGCGTCACGGAGGTCCAGGTCCGCGAAGGGGACCGCGTGAAGGCGGGCCAGCTTCTGGTCCGGCTCGACCTGGGAGAGACGTCCGTGGCGGTGGAGCGCGACCGCTCCGCCCTCTCCGCGGCGCAGGCACACCTCCAGGACCTCGAGGTCGGAAGCCGCCGGGCGGAGATCGAGGTCGGGGAAGCCGAGGTGGAAGATCGCCGGGCGGCGCTGGAGCTGGCGCGGCGCGACGCGGCGCGGCAGCGGGCGCTGCTGGAGAAAAAGGTCGGATCCCAGACCGATTTCGATCAGGCCCAGAACGCCGCGGACCGGGCGGCGGCGGCGCTGCGGATGAGCCGGGAGCGGCTGGAGCTTCTCCGGCAGGGTTCGCGCCGCTGGCAAACGGAGCAGGCGCGGCGCGAAGTCGGGCGCGCCGGCGCCGTTCTCAAGCAGTCGCAGACCGTGGCGCAGGAGGCGGAGATCCGGGCTCCCGCCGACGGCGTGGTGCTCCACCGGATCGCGGAGCCCGGGCTGCTGCTTCCGCCCGGGCAGCCCGCCCTCACCCTCGCCTTCGCCGACCGGCTCTACGTGCGCACCTTCATCCCGGAGACGAAGCTCGGCCGCGTGCGAAACGGACAGGCCGCGAAGGTCTCGGTAGACGCCTTCCCCGGCCGTACCTTCCCGGCGCGGGTCACCGAGATCTCCCCCGACGCGGAGTTCACCCCCAAACCCGTGGAAACCCGGGAAGAGCGGGTCAACCTGGTCTACGCGGCCAAGGTGGATCTCGACGCCGGCTGGAACGCCCCGCTGGTCCCCGGACAGCCGGCGGAAGTGGTCGTGGAGTCTCCGCAGGGAGCGACGCGGTGATCCGGGCGCGCTCTCTCGTCCGCCGGTTTGGCGCGGCCGAGGCCCTGCGCGGGATCGACCTGGAGGTCTCGCGCGGAGAGCTTTTCGCTCTGATCGGCCCCGATGGTGCCGGCAAGAGCACTTTCTTTCGGATCATCGCGGGCCTTCTGGAGCCCACCTCGGGCAGTCTGGAGACCGAATCGGGAGTCACTTTCGGCCTGGTGCCCCAGCGTTTCTCCCTTTACGAGGACCTTTCGATCGAAGAGAACCTGCGGCTGCGGGCGCGACTCTACGAGGTGCAGGAGAAGGCGGCCCAGGAACGCTCCGAGGAGCTCCTCGAGCGAGTCGGTCTCGGCCGCTTTCGTAAGCGGCTGGCCGGCGCGCTCTCCGGGGGCATGAAACAGAAGCTCGCTCTGATCGCCGCGCTGCTGACGCAGCCGGACCTGCTCCTGCTCGATGAGCCCACCACCGGTGTGGACCCCGTCTCCCGTCGCGAGTTCTGGGTCCTGCTCAATCGCTTGCACCACGATGGGCTCACCATACTGGTCTCCACCCCTTACATGGACGAGGCGGAGTACGCCACCCGTCTCGGTTTCCTCGACCGCGGGCGGCTTTCGGCGGTGGGAACGCGGGAAGAGATCCTGGCCTCCTACACCCGGACGATTTTCGAGGTCCAATCGGCCGATCGCTTCGCGGTCCGCCAGAGACTGGCACCCCTCGCCGGGGTGGACGACGTCTCGCTCTTCGGAACGCGTCTCCACGTCCGGGGCGCAGCGGGTGTGGGACCGGAGCTCGCCGGCGAGGTCGGAAGGGCGCTCGAGGGGCTCGTACCCCCAGAGGCGGTCGAGCCGGTCGAGCCCTCGCTCGAGGACGTCTTCGTCCTGAAGAGCGAGGAGCAGGAGAAGGACGCGTGAGCGGCGCACCGAGCACAAGCCAGTCGCAGACTTTCCTCCAAGCCCGCGGCCTGACGCGTCGCTTCGGTTCTTTCACAGCCGTCAAGGACGTCAGCTTCGACGTCCCGCGCGGGAAAGTCTTCGGCTTCCTGGGTCCCAACGGCTCCGGCAAGTCCACGACCATCCGGATGCTTACGGGCCTGCTCGCTCCGAATTCCGGATCCGCCATTGGCTTCGACGGCCTCGACGTCGTCCGGGACACCGAACGCTGGAAGAACCGACTTGGCTACATGAGCCAGAAGTTCTCCCTGTACCTGGACCTGACGGCGGAGGAGAACCTGCGGTTCTTCGGATCGGTTTATGGCCTCGGCAACTCCCGTCTCGAGGAACGGATCGGAGAGCTCTCGGCGCGCCTCCGGTTCGAGCGGGTTCTTCCAGTCGTGACCGAAGGGCTTTCGACCGGATTTCGCCAGCGAGTGGCTCTCGCCGCCGCGCTTCTCCACGAGCCGGAGCTGCTCTTCCTCGATGAGCCGACCGGAGGCGTGGACCCCCGAGGACGCCGCCTCTTCTGGGACCTGATCTACGAGCTTGCGGCCGAGCGGGGGATGACGGTGCTGGTGACCACGCACTACATGGACGAGGCGGAGCAGTGCGACCGTCTCGGATTCATCCTGAACGGATCGCTCATCGCCGAGGGGACCCCGGTCGAGCTGAAGGAAGACCTGCGGGGCAGAATCTTCGAGGTCATTCCTCCCGGCGACCCCTTCGAGGCCCTCTCCCGCATGGAGGCAGCGCCCGCTCTGGAGGACGCCTACCTCTTCGGACGCCGGTTGCGCGGCGTCGCCCGACCGGGCGAGTCGGACGCAGTGGAGCGCCTCCTCTCCCGATTCGGAGAGCCGTCTCCCGCCGACCCGTCTCTGGAGGACGTCTTCGTGTCGCTGGCGCGCAAGCACGCGGCCGAGGAGCAGGAGGTGGCCGCATGAAAAACCTTCTGGTCCTGACCTGGAAGGAGTTCCTGCAGCTCAAGCGCGATCGCATCACGATTGGGCTGATCGCATTCATCCCGATTCTGCAGACACTGATCTTCGGATACGCGCTCAACTACGACGTCAAGCATCTGAAGACCGTCGTCCTGGACGAGTGTCGCTGCTACGACAGCCGCGAGCTCGTGGCCAAGCTGACGGCGACCGAGTACTTCGACGTCGTCGGTCACGTTTCTTCTCTCGAGGAGATGCGGGACCGGCTCGACTCTGCGAAGGCCTCCGTCGGCCTCGTTATCGACCGCGAGTACGGGAAGGATCGGCGTCGCGGTGCTCCCGCCCACGCCTTGCTGGTCGTCAACGCCTCTGACACGACGACTTCCACCCAGGCCATGTCCATCGCCAGCGGAATCGCCCAGGGCCTCTCGGTCCGCTACCTCGCGCAGCGCGCGGGATGGGAGTACCGTGACCTCCCGATCGACGTTCGCGTCCGCCCCTGGTACAACCCGGACCTGAAGACGGCGACGTTCACCATTCCAGGCCTGATCGCGATCATCCTCACCTTTACGCTCATCCAGTTCACCGCGATCGCGATCGTCCGGGAGAAGGAGCGCGGCACTCTCGAGCAGCTCCAGGTCACTCCGGCCACCCGAACGCAGATCATCCTGGGCAAGATCCTCCCCTTCACGTTGATCGGCCTGCTTCAGTTCACCCTGACCGTGCTCCTGATGCGTTTTCTCTTCGGCATCGTGATCCAGGGGAGTCTCCTGGAGCTCTACCTGGTAGGACTGATGTTCATCGCCGCGGTGCTCGGGCTGGGTATGTTCATCTCCACCTTGGCGAAGACGCAGATGCAGGCCATGCAGATGTCCACCTTCGTCCTGCTCCCCTTCGTCTTTCTCTCCGGCTACGTCTTCCCTATCGACGGCATGCCGCAGATCTTCCAGTGGATCTCGCGTTTGATCCCGGCGCGCTACTTCATCGAGGCCCTCCGCGGCATCATCCTTCGCGGGGCGGGGCTCGCCGACCTCTGGCAGCCGATCGCCTGGCTCGCCTTCTACACCGTGCTCATCATCGGGCTGGCCGTGGCGCGGTTCAAGAAGACGGCGGCGTAGCTCCTAGGGGGTTCAGGGGAGCGAAAGGTCCCCCGCTGAGATTACTCGGACAGACTCCTGGAGGCGTTAAGCGTCGGTCAACTGGCGGAGGAGGAAGGATGAGCGCCGGCCTTCGGCCGACGCTGCCTGCTGTCGTGGGTTTGCCTCTGCTGGTCGGCTCGAACCTCCGGTGAGAGTGGCGGAGGAGGAGAGATTCGAACTCCCGGTACCTTTCGGTACAGCGGTTTTCAAGACCGCCGCCTTAAACCACTCGGCCACTCCTCCAGCGAGACCAGTGTAACAGTGGCATCTCGCTCGTAATGCCTCCGGCACGGCCCGAAGCACCTTTGTCCCGCCGGTGCAACGACGGCCGAGACGCTTTCATGCTTTTTCTCCCATCGCTCGCTTCTCCTGAAGCTTTCGCGCGATTTTCGTCGCGAGCCGTCGCGGCGAGAGGCGAGCGCCGGCCGCGAGAATCCAGTTTGCGAGGCCCGGCACCACAACGCGCTTGCCCCTCTTGGCTCCCTCCCAACCGACGCGCGCGACCGTCTCCGCGTCCAAAACCAGCGGGCCTCGGAGCATCGGCACGTCGGCGAGACCCGCCTTCGCCTGAAACCCGGTCAGAGTCGGACCGGGGCAGAGTGCCGTCGCGGTCACGCCGGTGCCGCGCAGCTCCTCGGCGAGCGCTTCCGTGAACCAGAGGACGTACGCCTTGCTCGCGTAGTACACGGACATGAGTGGACCGGGCTGAAACGCTGCCGTGGAGGCGAGGTTCAGGATCCTGCCACGCTTGCGCTCCACCATTCGCTCGACGCAGAGCTTCGTCAGCTCCGTGAGAGCGAGGACGTTCACGAGGATCGTCTCCCGCTCCTGATCGAGAGGCGTCTCCCAGAAGAAACCATGGACGCCGAGGCCCGCGGCGTTGACCAGGATTTCGATTGGGCCGCGCCGTTCCTCCGCTTCCCGGAAGACGCCTGCCGCCGAGCCCGGCTCGGCGAGATCTGCGACGATGATCTCGACGGCGACTCCGTATCGTCCTTTGAACTCAAGGGCCAGCTCCTCCAGCCTTTCGCGCCGCCGCGCGACGAGAACGACGTCGCGCCGCTCACGGGCGGCAAGCCGTGCGATCTCCCGACCGATGCCGCTCGACCCTCCGGTTATGAGAGTCGTTCCGGGCATCCCGAGGCCTCAGAAGGCGTTGGAGGCAGCGTCAGAGTCGCGCCGCAGGGAAGCTCTCGTTTGAGCTCTCTCGGCCTGTGGTCGCGTAGCGGCCGCCAGCGGTCGAGAGGCCTGAAGCGCGCGAGGCGTCGGCCGTCGAAGCGACGGGCGAAGCGACACCGGCCGGCCGTTCGAGCTTGCGAGGTTTCAAGACGTACGTCCACGCGTTCGCGAGCTCCGCTTTCCACCAGCGGAGAAGCCCGTGGGCCAGCATGACGAACATCGCGCTGCGAACGGAGAAGCCCACGAAGCCGGGCCGCCGCCCGGCGTTGTGGTTGCCGTAGATGCCGAGGGCCTTCTTTCTCTTCGCGATCGCCGCGAGGCGCCGGTTGTAGAAGCGAATCGGATAGAAGCCGACCTCGGCGCCGTCCTGATAGAAGGGGGGCACGCCCAGACGATCGGCACTCCAGCGATAGATCGGCATCACGGCGGCCGCGTAGTAGAGCGAGGTGTCGAGCAGGAAGGCTGCGGTCATCGTGTCGTAGTCCCCCATGACGTGGTACTTGTCGCGATAGATCGACTCGTAAAAGTAGCGGAAGAACCGCGCGTACTTGCTGTTGTGCTCATCGTATGCGCGGGCCATCTCGTCGGGAGACTCGCCCGCGAGCGCGCGACGCATGAGCTCGACACGCGTGTGTACCGAGAACGCCACCTGGTCGAGACCCGGGGAGTAGAACGGATCGAGAAATCCCCCCGCGTCGCCGACACAGGTCCACCCGGAGCCGATGAACCGATCCACGAAATAGGGTAGGTGTCCGTAGAAGCGGCAGTCGTCCGCGATCGGCTCCGCATGCTCGAGGAGCTCACGCGTCAGGGGATTACCGTCGAGAAACCGAGTCAGCTTTTCGAGCGGCGTCTTCCCTTCGGGAACCAGGAGCCGTTTGTCCCAGACGAGCCCGACACTCGTCTCGCCCCCCTGGAGAGGGATGAACCAGATCCAGTAGCCCCATCCGGTGAAATGGTTCGTCGCGAGGCGTCGGGATGCCAGGACGGCGCGCGCGTACGGGTCGGCGGGGTCGGTACCGGCCACCTCGACGCCGTCCAGATCCTTGACTCCGCGGTACCGCACCCAGATCGCGGAAATCGGATGCGATTCGATCGGCGTGACGCCGCCGCGGCGGCGGGCGAGCATTGCGTGGCGCCCGGTCGCGTCCACCACCCACTTGCACCGGACCGCCACGCGGGACCCATCCGCCTTTTCAACGGTGACCGTGTTGCCCGCCTCGCCTCCGAGATCGAATCCGGCGACGCGCGCCGGACGCCACACCTCCGCGCCCTCCTCCGCCGCGACGGAGAGCAGGTGCTCGTCCAGTTTCGCGCGGTCGAGCTGGAACGACGGCGTCCGGGCGAGCTGCGTCGCCCCGACCTCGGAAGCGTCCCTCAAGCTGGTCACCGAAGGGTTATGGAACCAGTAGCGGAAGGCCTGCTTCGGAAGCTGCTCCCGCGACAGATAGTCGTACTGCTTCAGAACGCGGGTCAGAAAGTAGGCCGAGACCTCGACCGTCGACTCTCCCACCTTCCAGTCGAACCGAGCCGACTTCTCGACGAGGAGAACGCGCGCATTCGGCACGCGACGGCGGAGCAGGATTGCGGTCGATGCGCCGGCGACCGCACCGCCCATCACCACGACGTCGTACGAGAGCTCGGAATCTTTCCCGGCGGCGCCCATCGTCGCAAGTCTACGGCAACGAGCGAGGCGGGGAAGCCGTGAGCAGACCCCGCTCTCGGTCCACGACCACCGTGCGGTCGACCGCCGTGATGGGGCCGACCTTCTGGACTCTGCCGGAGGGCCAGCGCACGGTCAGGTCTTCGAGCCGCGTCGCGCCGGCGATGCCGAGATGGACGATCGGGCTTGCCGTCGAGAGATAGCCGCTCGCGTTGCCGTTCTCGACCAGGATCTTCCGCCCGCCGGGAAGCGTCGCGATGATGCGTGCTCCAACGCCGGCGGAGTTGTCCTCTCCCGGCGAGCCGACCAGCCGAACGCGGAGGAAGTGCTCGCCTTCGCGGCGGGAACCGAGGAAGAGAGCCTCGGGCGCCTGGACCGACCGGATGTAGAGGTCGAGCGCCCCGTCGCCGTTCGCGTCGAAGGCGACGACGGCGCGGCCGTTGGTCTCGAGATCCAGTCCGTCCAGGAATCCGCGCTCCTCGAACATCGGGTCGCCCGATTCCGTGTCGCCGCCCCGGTTGTGGAAGTAGCGGTCGCGCTCGATCCCGGCGATGCCGGCGCCTTTGCGATCGAACGTCCGGCGGAGCGCCACGTATTCGTCCCAGTACGCGAGCGTCTCCCACCAGAATTCGAGCTCGCGGTCGTGATCGCGGCCGTCGGCCCACATGCCGTTCGTCGCGTAGAGATCGGGCCAGCCGTCGTCGTCGAAGTCGGCGGCGACAACGCTCCAGTTCCATCCGGCTTTCCGGGCTCCCGAGCGCGCCGTCGCGTCCTCGAACGTCCCGCCGGGTCTCTGCAGCAGGAGCGAGTTGCCGCGCGTCATCTTCTCCATCCAGGACACCGCGGTCGAGAGGAACAGACGTCCGGGGAACGGGATCGGAAGTCCCGGGTACTCGTGGAGGAAGGACCACTGCGTGTAGCAGCCCGTCGTGTAGAGGTCGAGCCGCCCGTCGCCGTCGAAGTCTCCCCACGCGCCGGACATCCCGTAGCCGCGGTCTCCGACGCCGGCATGCCCGGTGACGTCGTCGAATCGGCGGCCTCCGTCGTTTCGGTACAGGTTCTTCCAGCCGAAGTCGTTCGTGACGGCGAGGTCCGGCCGTCCGTCCCCGTCGTAGTCGGCGAAGAGAGAGGAAAGAGACCAGCGCCTGGCCCGCGAGATGCCCCACTCCTCCGAAGCGTCACGGAACCGGCCGCGGCCGTCGTTCACGAAGAGGAGGTTGGCGCTCGCATCCTCGGCGTCGTACGGCGGATCGGGCATCTGCCGGTAGTAGTCGCCGGTCACGCAGACGAAGAGGTCGAGGTCGCCGTCCCCGTCCACATCGGCAAAGGCGGCGGAACGAGCGTTTGCCCCGACGCGAATCCCGGCGGCCATCTCCGCGAAGCGACCGTCGCCGAGATTACGGAACAGGCGGGCGGGGCCGAACGAGTCCGTGATGAAAAGATCGGGCCACCCATCGCCGTCTACGTCGCCCGCCGAGACGCCGGTCGCGGCGATGCCCTGCTCGCGGGAACCGGCGAGACCCGCCCGCTCGGTGACGTCGGCGAAGCAGCCGGAGCTGTCGTTCTCGTAGAGGATCGAGCGAACCCCGTCCCCGACGAAGAGGTCCTCGTCGCCGTCGCCGTCGAAATCGAGCACCGCGACACCCGAACCCGGCCAGATGCCCGCGATCAGACGGTTCGTCCCCCGCTGCGGAGGATCGCTTCGAAGCGCGCCGAGGCCGCTTTCCGCGGTCGCGTTGCGAAATCGGGGATAGGGCTCGAGGCGTTCGATCAGAACCCGCATCAGGCGGACGGTGGTCGCCTTCCCGTCCACGGTCACCATCGCCGCGGCGGACCGATCCACGCGTGCGCCGTTGCGCCGGAACCCTCCGACCGTGAAGAAGACGAGTCCCGCCGTGCGATCGGGAGGCTCGTGCATCGGCTTCCGAACGTCGTACGTCACGAAGGCGATCCGGTCGAGCCCGGACCAGGCCCAGCTGCGAACAGGAAGAATTCCCTCCGGGTCGTACGATCCGGGTTCACGTCTCTTCAGTGCTCGCTGGACCTGCTCGATGCCGTCGCGCCATCGCCCGAGCCGCTCCATCCAGGGGATGAACTCGCGGCGGAGGCGGGGCAGATAGGCGTTGCGATAGATCCAAACGCCGCCGGCCGCGAAGAGCAGAGCAAAGACAGCGAGAAAAAGCGGACGGTGCCTCACCGGCGCCGCAATGTTACGAGATTGCTTCGTGGGGATTTCGGAGAGCGCGGCTCACGTTGACACAACCTCCCGGACTGCGCCTGAGATGCCGGAGAGCCAGGTGAGTTGCCTCTTTAGAGTCCGTTCCTTAACATCGGTCCACCAAGGCCATCATCGGAGAGGTGGGTGAGTGGCTGAGCCGAGCGCGCGGCGAGCGAAGCGAGATGGCGCGGGAGACGGCGCCGGCTCGGCCGGCGCCAACCCAGCGGGAGCGGCGGAGCCGTCCGCTGGTTTGCCTCTTTAGAGTCCGTTCCTTAACATCGGTCCACCAAGGCCATCATCGGAGAGGTGGGTGAGTGGCTGAAACCAGCGGTTTGCTAAACCGCCGTAGGGCTAATAACCCTACCGCCGGTTCGAATCCGGCCCTCTCCGCCAATCAAATCCACATCACGCGATCGAGGCGCACTATCCTGACGCGCGATTCTTCCGCCGCCGACTAGGCTCCC
>DASWIB010000051.1:0-14775 GCA_036397915.1 Thermoanaerobaculia bacterium
GCAAGAGCGACCACGTACGCGCGCCTCCACCGAGGGTTCGTAAGGATTTCCATCAATTCGCCTCGCTTAGATGTGTCCTCTGCCGACGAGGACGGTTTCCTGGCGGTTCCGAGCAATTTCGCAACGCAATCTCCCTCCTTCCTGAAAAGGCATCAGATAAAGCCCACAGATTTGAGGATGCGGGATCATTTCTGCGGACCATATCTGCGAATCCTGTTCCACACACGTTCGAAGTGTCACGTTTCTCTTGGTTCCGATATCTTATTCTTTTTGAATGACTTATGGGATGCTAACTCCACGACGACCGCCTGGTAGAAGCCGGCTCTGATTCAGAATTAGGAATCGAAACCCAAACCGTTGGATTGGCCGTCCGGTCAGTCGCGCGGCGGCGCGGTCGAACTACGTGCAGGCACTTGGGATCGTCGAGTTCTTGATCGAGCGGAACGGAGCGGGGGCGCTCGCGTGCCTCGTCCGGGGCCTCGGGGAAGGTCGAAGGCCTGACCCCACAATTTTCTTTACCAGGGCCTGAGATCGAACGGCGCCGAGTCCTTGATGATCTCTCCCGGTTGCTTGTTCGCGATCTTCACGAACTGGTCCGCCCACTCCTTCAAGATGCTCTTCGCGTGGCCGTACCACGTCAGGTCCTTGACGTTCACGACGGAAAACTTCTCGGACTCGCGGTCGGCGAACATCGCCACGACATCGTTCGTGGTGCCGTCCTTCATCCGCGCTTCGAACGAGACGGTCGAGTGCGTGGTCGAGGTCTGGACGGTCGCGGCGGCGGTGCCGGCCGCGCCAGCGACCGGTCCCGCCGCGTAGCCGAGCGTGTCGAGAACGATCTTGTTCGGCACGACTTCCGTGAGAGCGAACTCCGCGACGAGCGTGTTCGGACCCGGCTGGTCGACCACCTGGAAGCGGTGCTTCCTGTCCTTTCGGAACGCCTCCTCGAAGATTCCGCGCGCGTAGCCCGCGAGCTCTTTCGCATCCTCCTTGACCTTCTCGCCGCGCTCGAGCCTCTCCCACCACGTCATCTGCCGAAGGTATTCGACGTTCCAGGGCGCGATGTAGATCTCCCTGTAATGACTCCAGTCGAGGTCCGCTTTACGCCACGCTTTCTGGAAGGGGAGGTCGGAAGGCTTCTCGAGGCTCTCGGGAGGAATGAACCCGGCGGGCTGCGCGGGCCTCGCCTTCTGGATGCAGCCCACGCCCCCGAGCGCGACCGCAAGCGCGGGTACAAGCCAGACCGGGCGAGACGCGAATGGCTTCATGAGTTCTCCGTTTCGAAGTTTCGATTCCTTCGTCCGCCGATTCTATCGTTGCCTTCCTCCGGCGCGTCGGAAAGCCGTCCCGGCACAGGGCTTGCTCCTCCGAGGGTCCGAAGGGAGCACCATGCAAACCATACCTGCAACCCCGTCGCTCGCTCACACTCTCGATCGGCTCGCACATATGGAGGCCATGCCCTTCCCGCTCGTGAGCTTGTATCTGAACGCGCAACCCGACAGCCGAGGAAAGGACAACTATGCCGCGTTCGTTCGCAAAGAGCTGCGCGCAAGGGTGCGCGACTTCGAGCCCCGCTCCGCGGAGAGAGAGAGCTTCGAGCGGGACGTCGATCGAATCGAGCGGTGGCTGGCAGGGGAGGTCCGACCATCCGCGAACGGGATCGCGATCTTCGCGTGCTCGGCGGCGAATTACTTCGAGGTGCTCCAGCTCGATGCGCCGATCGAGCGCCACCGCCTGACGTTGGGCGATCGGCCGCACCTCTATCCACTCGCGCGTCTGCTCGACCGCTATCCGCGCCACGCCGTCGTGCTCGCGGACACGAACCAGGCGCGGATCTACGTGTTCGGCCGCGGCCGCACGATCGATCGCGAGGAACTCACGAGCCCGAAGATGTCGCGCCACGACATGGGCGGCTGGTCGCAACTGCGCTACCAGAGACATGTGGAGAATCTGCACCTGCACCACGCGAAAGATCTCGTCGAGGCGCTCGCGCGCATCGTGGCGGAAGATCGCGCGGAACGCGTGTTCCTCTGCGGCGACGAGGTGATCGTTCCGCTCCTTCGTTCGCACTTGACGAAAGATCTCGCGCAAAAGGTCGTCGGCGTGCTGCGCCTGGAGATCCGCACACCCGAGCAGGAGGTCATGGAGACGGCCCGGGTCGCTCTCGCCGCACACGAGGCGAAGGAGGAAGCGGAGCGGGTCCAAGGACTCCGGGGTGAGTGGCGTTCGGGAGGGCTCGCGGTCGCCGGCCGTCGTGCGGTCCGCGAAGCGCTCGCGAACGGCCAGATCGACGAGCTCTCGATCTCGACCGCGCTCGTCGAGTCGAATCCGATCACAGCGGGCGGCGGCGAGAGAACGGCGCAGAGCATGCCGTTTCCCGACGAGCTCGTCCATCACGCGCTCGTGACCGGCGCGGTGGTCCGATTCGTCGAGGTCACCCAGCTGCTCGCCGACATGGGCGGCGTCGCCGCGACGCTGCGCTACCGACCCGGCGCGACGCCGCGGAACAACTCGCCCGTGGAAAGAAAGGTCGAAGCATGAGCAAGCGAATCAACGTCAACCCGGACCACTACAAGACTGCGGGACGAGAGCGGCCGAACGTCGCCGCTGCGGCGCGTCAGAGCCGAGCAAAGAGCGCACAGTTTCCCTCGGCTCCGCCGCGCGATCCGAGGCAGAAGGGGAAAGCCTTACTGGCGGACCGCCGCCCCAAGAAGAAGTAGTCGTCCGGGTCTTACTGCTTCGCGAGCGAGTCCGGCCACACCTCCTGGCGGGTCTGGACGAAGAAGAGCCCGGCTTTCGTCGGCCGGCCGGTCAGTCGCTCCCAGTAGCGCCGGTAGAGGTCGATCTGGGGAGAGTAGAAAGCGACGAGCTCTTCGAGGTTGCCGGCGATGGTGTCGGACTTGTAATCGACGAGAACCCAGCCGGTGTCCTCCTCGAACGCGAGATCGATCGCCCCCTGGAGGAGAGTTTCGGCCGGTCCCTCCACGACTCCCAGATCGGCGCTCGGCGCCATGAGCGCGAACGGCACTTCGACCAGGCGACGCCGCGCCGACGTCGCGCGAGCCCAGAGAGGCGAATCCCGCACCGCCTCGACGAGCCGCACGGCCTCTTCGAGATCACCCGCGGGACGGTCTTCTTCGACGAGCAGGTTCATGGCGTACGCGCCCACGTCCAGGGACGAGTCCTTCATGAGCGCTTCGAGCAGCCGGTGAATGACGCGTCCCCACGTCATGCCGCGCCCGGTGCGGGAGGCGAAAGGCGTCGAAGAGGAATCATGGGCGACGTGAGTGACCTGCTCGACCACGTATCCCGGCCGTCTCGCAAACTCCCGCCGCGCTCCGCGCGCGCGGCGCGACTCCGCGAGCTCGCGCGCGAAATCGGGCGGCCGGGGCAGATCGGAAGCCGCGCGGGGTTTCGCGACTTCCGGGAGCGGCCGAGTCGCGGCGTGGGCGAGCTTCGCCCAGGGACTCTTCACCGAGTCGGGGCCAACGCTCACAACCAGAACGTCGGCGGCCCGCGTCGCCGCAACATAGAGGAGCCGGTCTCTTTCCGCCTCCTGGAATAGCGTCTCGACCTCCGCACGCTTGCTCCATCCCTCCGGCCGCGCGATTTCGCGACGCTCCGAGCGCTCCGCCACGCGCAGCCACCCCTGCGGCACTTCCCGCTTCCGGTCGACACACCAGTTGACCGAGGTCTCGCGATCTCCCGTCGGGTCCGCCAGGAAGACGATCGGGGCCTCGAGCCCCTTTGCGCGGTGGAGCGTCATCAGACGGACGGCGCGCGTCTCGCCCGGACGGGTGCTCATCTCCTCGGCGTCGCTTGCCTCCGTGAGCTCGCGCAGATATCGGATGATCGAACCGAAAGGCGAACCGCGTGCCGAAAGCGAACGTGCGATCGAACACGCCTTCAGGAGGTTGCCGGCGCGCGTTCCGCCCAGCTCCCGCGCACCTCCGTGTGCCATCGCGCCGAGCTTCTCGCAGATGGCGGCGAGCGCGGCCCCGGGCGGAAGCGAACGGGAGAGCTCGTGGGCTTCCGTGAGCATTCGAAGAGCCCGGGCGATCCGTTCGTCCACGCCGGCCGGCAGGGGCGCGAAGAGGTGAAACCGGCCGCCCGACCGGCGAAAACGGTAGAGAGCGTCGTCGTCCACTCCGAAAAACGACCCGGAGAGCGATGCGACCAGCGAGACAGGATTCGCGGGATCGACGAGAGTCTCGAGGACCGGAAGAAGATCCGCGAGGTCTTCGGACTCGCTGAAAGCGCCTCCGCCGGAGATCTCGTAGGAGACTCCACGCGCCTCGAGCTCTTTCGCATAGAGATCCATCCGCTTCTTGTAGCGAAACAGCAGAAGAAAATCGCCGGGTTTGACGGGCTGCCGGTGAGCGTCGGCCCCTGCCCGGGACCCGTCGCCGCCCACCTCGAACCCGGAGTCGAGCGCGCCGCGGATCCAGGCGGCGATCCGAATCGCGTCCTGCCGGGCGATGGCTTCCCACGACCGGGAGCCTGCAGGCGGAACCTCGAGGCGAAACGCCCCGCTCGGACCGCGCGCGGGCTTGCGCTCGGGATGAAGGGGAGCGTATGCGGCCTGTTCCTCCGTCGCTTCGCGCGGAAACGGGCCGTCGAACACCCGGTTGACCCACGCGCACACCTCGGGAGTGGAGCGGAAATTCGCCGTCAGGTCGACGACCCGTCCCCCGGAAGCGAGAACTCTCTCCTTCACCCGGTCATACGTCTCGACGTCGGCGCGCCGGAACCGGTAGATCGACTGCTTCGGGTCTCCGACCATGAAGAGCGAGCCCTCGACCGGCGTGAGCTTGCGCCAGTCTTTTTCCCGGAAGTCGCGGCCCGTCAGGTAGAGCAGGACCTCCGCCTGGATCGGGTCCGTGTCCTGGAACTCGTCGACGAGCACGGGCGTGAACCGCCCCTGAAACTCCCGGCGCGCCTCCGGGTGGTCGCGGAGCAGGTTGCGGGCCTTCAGCAGCAGGTCGTTGAAGTCGAGCGCTCCCTTTTCGCGGCGGAGCCGTTCGAACTCTGCGGTTGCCGGCACGACCGCTTCGACCGCGATCGGATAGAGAAACTCCCTCCAGCACTGAAGGGCGGGCCGGACGACTCCGTCTCGAAGGGCTTTGAACCCCTGCTCGAGCTTCCGGGCGACGCCGGCGTCCGGCCACCGATTCAACGTGGCGTCACCGGAACCGTCCAGCCGCTCGAGCACCTCCGCGAACGACGTGCTCTTCTCGAGATCGAGAATCCTCTCGAGACGCAGGGCTCTCCGCAGCCTCCTCTGAAGCTTGTCCCAACCCCTCACCGGCTCTCGTGCCGGCAGCGCGGCGCGGGCAGTGGCGAGGAATTCGGCGACCTTGGGTCGCTCCCGCGCGAAATCGGGCTCCCGCAGTCGGCCCGGGTTGCCCGCTTCGACGTCGGGGTTCTCCGCGAGGCATTCGTAGGCGTCGCGGAGAACCTCGACCGGAATCTCGTACTGCGCGAGCTCCGGCAGGACCGGGTTCGACTCGACGAAGAGCTTCTGCTTGTAGCGCTCCCACGCCTCGGAACGAAGCAGGAGATGCCGGGTCTCGTCGAGCTCCTCGAACTCGGGATCCACTCCCGCCTCGACCGGACGCTCGCGCAGGAGCCGGGCGCAGAAGGAGTGGATCGTACCGACGAAACACCGGTCCATCCCGGCGATCGCATCCTCGAGCCGCCTCCGGCGTTCCGGGTCGATCGCCTCCGACCGAGACGTCTCGAGCGCGATCTGGAACCTTTCCTTGAGCTGCGCGGCGGCCTTCACGGTGAAGGTCACCGCGCAGAGGCGCTCGACGGGCTTGCCCTCGAGCACGAGCGCTCGCATCCGGTCCACGAGGCTGCTCGTCTTCCCCGTGCCCGCGGCCGCCTCGACGAAAAGGTTCGTATCGAGGTCTTCGACGATGGCGCGCCGAGCTTCGGCGTCGGGCAGCGTCGCGAAAGCCTTCGTCACGGGTTCAGCCTCCGATAGGGATCGAGCTCGGTGTTCGCTCCCGGGATCCCGAGCTTGTTCGCCATTCGATCGGCCGCCGCCTTCGCGCCCCCGCACACGTTCTGAAAATCGCACAGAGTGCAGTCGTCTTCGCTCTTCGAGTGCGGGAAGACACCGCCCGCCAGCAGATCGAAGAGATTCTCGAGCGTCGTACGCGCCGCCTCGAAATCGACGTTCCCCTCGTATCGCTCCCCCTCGCCGCGCCGGCCCGGGTAGAAGTACCCGGACTTGACGACACGCCCCTTCCGGCCGTTGCGCTCGAGCAACACCTCGAGAGCCTGCGCGTAGAGGACATCCTGGATCCGTCTGCCTCCGCGTCCCCGGTCCGGGCTCGAGGTCGCCCAGGCACTGCCGGTCTTGTAGTCCCAGACCTGATATTCGCCTTCGCCGACCTCGTCCACGCGGTCGATCCGCCCGGCGAGGAGAAAGCTCGTGCCTCCGCCGAGAGCGATCCGCACCGGATCGGGGCTGCCCGGCGGGGTGATCCTTTCCCGCGACGGTCCGAAAGCCACCTCGAACCAGCGGGGCGTCACCGTGCGGCAGTGCTCCGCTTCGTCCTGGAGAAAATTGCGGCAGGCGATCCGCACGTCCTCGCGGATCGCCTCGAGAGCCGCGGTGCTCCGAGGTGGGACGCGCGCCCTCCAGCGCTCGATCTCTTCGCCGGCGATCCCCTCGAGCCGCTTCCAGTCCCGGTCGAACTCCGGCTTTCCGGTGCCGGCTTCGGCCTCGACGTAAAAGCGGCGGAAAACCTCGTGGAGCAGAAGGCCGGTCTCCCTCGCATCGAGCCACGCGGTTGGATCGCGTCGCGTGTCCTCGGGCGGCTGAATTCTCAGGACGCGCTTCAGGAAATAGGAGTAGGGGCAGCGCGCGAGATCCTGAATGCGGGAGCAGGAGGTCGGTCTGCCGGAGGTCCGAGGGTCGAGGCCGGCGGGATCCCGGACGAGCCCGTCGTAGACCGTGAAGCGATTGCTCTCCCGTTGCGTCACGGCCTCGTGTCCGTCGGCGAGCCAGGGATACGCCTCGCGCACCGCTCCGGCCGCCCGCCCGCCGCGGAGAAGCGGGCTCTGCGTCTGAGCGAGCCACCACTCGGTCTCGTTCAGGGCTCGCTCCGGTTCGGTCAGGAATCCGGCGCGGTCCGCGAGCGCGTTCTCGAGATCGCTGTAGTCCGCTGCGGCGTTGCGGGAGGCGATGCGATAGATCTCGAGAAATGCGGCTGCCGGGAACTGCTCCCTCGCCTCGAGCAGGTCCCACGAGGCGTAGCTCACCGTGACGTCACCTCGCAGCCGTGCCAGACAGGATCTGAGCGCGACCGCGTTTTCCGCCGGCCGGCTGGCGCGCATCGGAAGCTCGAGCGGGCGCAGGGCCGAATTGATCGCGCGCCGCTCGAGATCGAGGAGCACGGGATCCTGGAGCCCCGTCCCGGGATGGCGGCGGGCGTCCAGCCCGACGAGAAACGTCTTCGACCGGCCGCTGTATCCTCCGGAGCGGTAATCGGCGAGGTGCAGGTGTCCCGGGCGGGGACGGTCGGCCGCGACCCGGAGACCGCCGACCGCTTCCGCGAGGCGGCTCGCCGCCGCGCGGAGCTCGAGCCGCGGGAAGGGGAGCGTCTCGAGCTCCGCGAAGAGATCGCGAAGAGCCTTCGATGCTACCCCGTCGAGTTCTCCGGAAATGCGGCCGAACGAGCCGACGAAGGCACTCGCCGCGCGTGCGACATCGCGAAGCTCGACCTTCCCCTCTTCGGGCTCCGGCGTGGTGGAGAGCAGACGCGACACGAACGACCTCACGAAGCGCGTCGTGTCGAGCCGCTTCTCGATCCATTCGGCCCGGCTCGAGCGGTCCTCGTCGGCATCTTCGGCCCGGCGCCGAACGAATTCGAGCTCCGTCTCGAGCTCGGTGACGTGCGCGTCGAGGCAGAGGAGGCTGCGCTCGCGTCCCCACCCGATCCGCGCTTCTTTGAGCTCCCGAGCCGCAGGCAACGACCCCGGAGGCTCTCGCGAGGCAACGACCTTTGACAGGTCGATCAGACCGGCCGCCAGGATCTCGCGGAGCTCCTCGCTCTCGAAGTCCGTTTCGAGCCAGCGCAGGTAGCCGAGAACCGCCTGACCCGGCCGCGTGAAGGTCGCCGCGATCCCGTCGCCGAACGTACAGGGCACACCGTGCTCCGAGGCGAGCTCGTAGACGAGCGGCCCGTACGTCGCCGGATCGCTCGCGATCATCTCGGCGTCGTCGAATGGAGTCCCCTGAGCGAGGATCCGGCGAAAGATTTCCCGGATCTCGTTCTCTTCTCCCAGGGCGCGGAAGAGAGGCGCCCGCGATGCGTTTTCGGTCCACCTCTCGGGTCCGTCGCTCTCGAGCACCCGCAAGCACCCGGCGGAGAGCCGCTCGACGAGCTCGGTCTCGACCGCCCGGAGCTCACTCGATGCGGCCAGGAGGTACAGAGCGTGGGACGGACGCGCCGTAGCCCGGAGGACCGACACGGCGCGCCGCAGCACCTCGGCGCGGTCCACGAAGTTCCCCTTTGCGAGCGCCGTCTCGTATCGCTCGAGAACCGCCTTGAGGTCGGCCGCCTTCTTCGGATCTCCGAACGCGTCCTCGGGAAGCGCGGCCGGCGTGATCCCCGCCGCCCGGAGCTCGTGGAACGTGCTCTGGATCGCCCGGTGAAGGCCGGGGCGCGCCGAGAGCTCGCCGAAATAGGACGACGGCGGAAGCGCCTCCGCACAAGCCTGCTCGATCAACGCGAGTGCCTGGGCGCGGGAGAGGAGCGTGAGCCCCTCGTGCGCGAGCGACGGGCCGACGACCCCGTGCGCGAGGCTCCCGACGCTCTCGATCCGAAGATGGACCCAGGCGGCGCCCGAGCGCGCCAGGGCCTCGGCAATCTGATGGCCGACGAACCGGGAGGGTGCGACCAGCACTTTTTCGTCGAGCGGCGATTCGCGGCAAACGGCGGCGAGGGCCTCGACGAGACGCGGACGTTCGCGGCGGGCGGCACCCGGGCCCTTCGGCTCACTCGGCGCGGCCGTGCCGAAAGGAAGATCGAACTGGCTGGACACGAGAGACGACATCTTATTCGCCCGACCCGGCGATCCTGTCCGGGGAGCCCGGCCAGACGACGTCCGAGTGCTCCGTCATTCCGAGGCCCAAGTGCTGTGTCATTCCGAGGCCCTTCGGGCCGAGGGCACCGAGCGCCTTCTGCGGACGTGAGCATGCGAACGGCCGCAGAGCGCGACGCACCGAGCCTCGGCGAAGCCGAGGCGACAAGCCGCGGGTCCGCCGCGGCTCACCGCCGTCGTCGAGACGGCGCTAATCCCGAGATCCCTCGCTGCGCTCGGGATGACGCGGAAGGGTCTGCCGGGATGACGCGGAAAGGACTGCGAGTGCGCCGCGCCAGAAGAGTAGAATCCGCTCGGATCGTCCGGGGGAGCCCACTTCGCGCGCCCGGGGGTCCGGGGGCACGACGTGCCCCCGGCGACAGAACCGCCGGTCGCGACGGCTGAGAGTCCTCCGAAGCGCCGCAGGCGCGAAGGAGGAGACCCCGCGAACCTGACGCGGGTAATGCCGCCGTAGGGAGGAGTCGATGAGCACCCGCCGAGAAGCGCTTCCGTCGAACGACGTCGCCAATCGACAGCCGCTGGCTGGCTCGAAGAAGGTCTTCGTGCCCGGACCTGCCGGAACGCGCGTCCCCTTTCGGGAGATCGTGCTCCATCCGACCCGCGGGGTGCGGGGCGAAGTCGAAATCAACCCGCCGCTTCGCGTCTACGACACTTCGGGTCCGTACACCGATTCGGAGGCGCAGATAGATCTGCGCCGAGGGCTGCCGGAGCTGCGCCGCCCATGGATTCTCGCCCGCGGCGAGTACGACGAGACCGAGCCGCGCCGAGCGAGCCTCCCGGACCTCGCCCTGACGCACCCGCGCAAGGTCCTGCGCTGCCGCGGCAACGCGACCCAGATGCACTGGGCGCGCAAAGGCGTCGTCACTCCCGAGATGGAGTTCGCCGCGGTCCGCGAGAACCTCGACCCCGAGTTCGTGCGGAGTGAGATCGCGCGCGGCCGCGCGATCCTCCCGGCGAACGTGAACCACCCCGAGTCCGAGCCGATGGTGATCGGCCGCAACTTCCTCGTGAAGATCAACGCGAACATCGGCAACTCGGCCGTCACGTCTTCCATCGAGGAAGAGGTCGAGAAGATGACATGGGCGATCCGCTGGGGCGCGGACACCGTCATGGACCTCTCCACCGGCAAGAACATCCACGAGACGCGCGAGTGGATCCTCCGCAACTCTCCGGTGCCGATCGGGACGGTGCCGATCTACCAGGCGCTCGAGAAGGTCGACGGAAAGGCGGAGGACCTCACCTGGGAGATCTACCGCGATACCCTGATCGAGCAGGCGGAGCAGGGCGTCGACTACTTCACGATCCACGCGGGCGTGCTCCTGCGCTATATCCCGCTGACCGCGCGGCGCGTCACCGGGATCGTCTCGCGCGGCGGCTCGATCATGGCCAAGTGGTGTCTCGCGCACCACGAGGAGAGCTTCCTCTACACGAAGTTCAACGAGATCTGCGAGATCCTCTCGAGTTACGACGTCTCGTTCTCGCTCGGCGACGGGCTGCGGCCGGGATCGACCGCGGACGCGAACGACGAGGCTCAGTTCGCGGAGCTCGAAACCCTCGGCGAGCTCACGAAGAAGGCGTGGGCGCACGACTGCCAGGTCATGATCGAAGGGCCGGGGCACATCCCGATGCACCTCGTGAAGGAAAACGTCGAAAAAGAGATCGAGATCTGTCACGAGGCGCCGTTCTACACGCTCGGTCCGCTGGTCACGGACATCGCGCCCGGGTACGACCACATCACGTCCGCGATCGGCGCCGCGATGATCGGCTGGTTCGGGACCGCGATGCTCTGCTACGTCACGCCGAAGGAGCACCTGGGGCTGCCGAACAAGAAAGACGTGAAAGACGGCGTCATCGCGTACAAGATCGCGGCGCACGCGGCGGACCTCGCGAAGGGGCATCCGGGCGCACGCCTTTGGGACGACACTCTGTCGAAAGCGCGCTTCGAGTTCCGGTGGGAGGACCAGTTCCACCTCGCGCTCGACCCGGAGACCGCCCGCGAGTTCCACGACGAGACCCTGCCGGCGGAGGGCGCAAAGCTCGCGCACTTCTGCTCCATGTGCGGACCGCACTTCTGCTCGATGAAGATCACCGAGGAAGTGCGCGCGTACGCGGCGTCGCGTGGGATTGCGGAAGAGAAGGCGATCGAGAAAGGTCTCGAGGAGAAGGCCGGAGAGTTCGTGACGGGCGGGGCGGAGATTTATCGGAAGAGCTGAGTGCTCGAGTGTATTGACGCCTGTCAGTACGACTGTTAGTATCAACGTATGACCAAGATCCGCCGCGTGACGGCGAACCTTCCGGGCGATCTCCTCGATGACGCTATGGACGTCACTGGCAAGGGCATCACCGAGACGCTCGTCACCGGTCTCCATCTCGTGCGGCGCAGGCGGGCCTACCGCAAGGCCATGGCGCTGCGAGGCAAGGTTCGTCTGAAGATCGACCTCGACGAGTCGCGTGAGCGGTCTCGTCGTTGACACATCGGTCTGGATCGACTTCTTCGCCGGACGGCCAGCGCCGGCGCTCGAAGAAGGGCTCTCGCAGGGGACGGTCGCGCTACCCCCGCTCGTCGTCGCAGAGCTCGTCAGCGGAGCCCGCCAGGAAAGACAGCGGGCGTCCATCGCGGACCTGGTAAGAGATCTTCCGGTCCACGAGACGCCCCTCGATCACTGGATTCGCGTGGGTGACCTGCGGCGGCGGCTCGCCGAGAAGGGCGTCACGGTCTCGACGCCCGATGCCCATGTCGCGCAGTGCGCGATCGATCGGGACGCCGTCCTGCTCACGCGGGACGACGTGTTCAACAAGATCGCAAAGGCGACATCCCTTCGGATCACCTCCGGCTGATCAAGGCCGGCGCACGAGAGCCAGCTCGGAATCGATTCTTCTTCTAGCTCTTTCCCCTCTCGAGAATTCGCCGCGCTTCCGCGATCTCTCGCCGGCGCGCCGCGTCGGCCGCCGGGTAGCGCAGGTCGAGCTCCTCGAGAGTCGAAACGACAATCTGCGCCACGACGAGCCGTGTGAACCACTTGTGGTCGGCGGGGACGACGTACCAGGGAGCCCACTTCGTCGAGGTTGCGGCGATCGTTTCTTCGTAAGCGCGCATGTAGTCGTCCCAGTGCTCGCGCTCGAGGACGTCGCGCAGGGAGAACTTCCAGTTCTTCTCGGGATCATCGAGTCTTTCCGCGAAGCGCTTGCGCTGCTCCTCTCTCGAGACGTTCAGGAAGAACTTCACGATCCGGGTGCCGCTGCGGGCGAGGTGGCGCTCGAAGCCGTTGATGCTCTCGTAGCGGTCTCTCCAGATGTCTTTGCCGACGAGCGCCGGGGGCAGCTTCTGACCCGCGAGGATCTCGCGGTGTACGCGGACGACGAGAACCTCTTCGTAGTGCGAGCGGTTGAAGATCCCGATGCGGCCCCTCTCGGGA
The DNA here is from genome assembly GCA_036397915.1 of Thermoanaerobaculia bacterium. Taxonomy (GTDB): domain Bacteria; phylum Acidobacteriota; class Thermoanaerobaculia; order UBA5066; family Gp7-AA6; genus Gp7-AA6. The sequence goes on from DASWIB010000051.1 coordinate 12,537, forward strand.
AGCTCGCGGGCGCATCGCCACAGGAAGTCGTGGTCGAGCTCGATCGTGGAGGGCGCCTTGAAGGAAGTGACCTGACAACCCTGGGGGTCGACACCCGACATGACGTGCTTGATCGTGCTGTCCTTGCCGGCGGCGTCCAACGCCTGGAAAACGAGGAGGAGAGCCCAGCGGTCCTGAGCGTAGAGCCTTGCCTGGAGGTCCACGAGCCTCTCGATCCCTTCCTCGAGCAGTGCGCGGGCGCTCTTCTTCTCCAGATCGAGTCCGGCGGTGTCCGCCGGGTCCAAGCTCTCGAGCCGGAAAGTCTTCCCGGGGGCAACCCGGTAGCTCTCCGCCGTTCGCGCAAAGCTCTTCGCCACGAGAAAATCCTATCGGGGCCTCGAGGCTGCCGGCTGAGCTTCTCCCTGGAAGCGCGACAAACCTTCACACCAATTTTTCGCCCTCCTTCGTTGGCGTGAGTCTTTCAAGGCGGTAGGCTCGGTTTTCTCACGCTTTTTCAGGAGGTTTGATCATGACGGAAATCAAGAGGCACGAACCGGGGATGTTCTGCTGGGTCGAGCTCGCGACCAAAGACGGGCCGGCGGCGAAGAAGTTCTACACGTCGCTCTTCGACTGGGGCGTCAATGACATCCCGAGCGAGGCGGGCACGTACTCGATGGTCCAGAAGAAAGGAAAGGACGCCGGTGCTCTCTACGAGCTCGGGCGAGAGCAGCAGGGAGTGCCGTCACACTGGAACTCTTATGTCTGCGTGGAAAGCGCGGACGACACGGCCGCGAAGGCGAAGAACCTCGGCGGCACCATCGCCCTGGGACCCTTCGACGTCATGGAACATGGCCGCATGGCGATCATCCAGGACCCGACCGGAGCGACGTTCTCGATCTGGCAGCCGAAGGAGCACAGGGGGGCGCAGGTCATCAACGAGCCCGGCTCCTTCTGCTGGAACGAGCTCTACACGACAGATCCGAAGCGCGCCGGGGACTTCTACAGCAACCTCTTCGACTGGAGCCGGGAGCTGATGCCGATGCCTCCGCCGACGGGGGAGTACACGATCTTCAAGAAGGGCGACGCGCAGGCGGCCGGCATGTTGAAGATCGCCAAGGAGATGGGTCCGGCGCCACCCCACTGGATGGTCTACTTCGCGGTAGAGGACTCCGACAAGACCGTCGAGAATGCGAAGCGGATGGGAGGGACGGTCACCGTGCCGCCGATGGACATCCCCAACATCGGCCGCTTCGCGATCCTGAACGACCCTCAGGGGGCGGATTTCGCGGTCATCCGGCTGGAGCAACGGCAGCAGACATGACGGCCACATAAAGGCCGTCCCCGAGTGCAACAGGGGTCGCTCGACGTGGGGCGAGCGGGACCTCGCGTGGTGGTATCCTTACTTGGGGTAAGGAAAAATGCCGTCGGCCACGCTGACGTCGAAGGGACAGATCACCATTCCCAAGGCGGTTCGTGACCGCCTGGGACTCGAGGCCGGAGACCAGCTCGAGTTCGTCTTCGAAGCGGAAGGCGATCGTGTCGTCCTGCGCCCCGGCAACCGCGACGCGGCTGGTTTGAAAGGCCTTCTGCGCGCCCCTGGCCGCCGGCCGGTGTCGATCCGCGAAATGGAAGAGGCGATCCGTCGGGCGCACAGGAAGCATTGATCCGCGGACTCGACACGAACGTCCTCGTCCGCTATCTCACCCAGGACGAGCCCGGCGAGGCGCGTAAGGCAAACGCCGTCATCGAAGGAACTCTCGCGAAGGGCGGGAGCTGCTATTTGAGCATCGTCGTGCTCTGCGAGATTGTCTGGGTGCTGCGGGGCGCGTACAGGCTCGGGAAGAAATCGATCCTCCTCGCACTCGACCGAATCCTCGAAACAGAGGGCTTCCGGGTGGAAGATCAGGACCTCGTTCGGGAGGCTCTCGAGGAGTTCCGCCTCGGCCGAGGTGACTTCGCCGACTACGCCATCGGAGCTCGCAACCGAGCCGCGGGATGTGAGGACACCGTGACATTCGACCGTTCACTGAAAGGTAGCGGGTTGTTTGCGGTCATCTGATCCTTCCCGCCTCACACCTTGATGAAGATACGTTTTCGGTAAAAGACACCGGAGACCGCAACCCAGACCGCGAGGTTGGCGAGCGCGAACAGGAGCGAACCGAGCCTCGGGTCCTGGAAGCGATCGAAAACCGTCCGGTAGATCGTCGCGTACAGTGATCGCGGCTTTCCCTCCGGCCCGGAGAGCTTCACGGCGAGCATC
>DASWIB010000052.1:0-3831 GCA_036397915.1 Thermoanaerobaculia bacterium
GGCCTTACCATCTGGTATGGCCATAACGACGATCAAGTCCACCTACGCGCTGGATGTCCCGACCGTGAAGGCGCTCGAGGAGATGGCGCGGGTCTGGAACGTCTCCAAATCGGAAGCCTTGCGCCGGGCGATTCGGTCGGCGGCGGCGCAGAAGATCGGGCGCGCCGGCGATGCCGTCGAGGCGCTGGAGGATCTGCAGAGGGCGCTGGCTCTGTCGCCGGCGAAGGCTCGGGCGTGGAGCGCCCGAGTTCGTAAGGAGCGCCGGATGGCGTCGGCGAGAAGGGAGCCGCGCGGACGGTGATCCACCTGGACACGAGCTTCTTGATCCGCGCGCTCGTGCCGCGCTCCTCGCATGATCGAAAGCTGCGGAAGTGGTTGTCCGAGGGAGCCTCGATCGGCATCGGCGCCATCGGCTGGGCGGAATTTCTCTGCGGTCCGGTCGAGCCGTCTCAGGCCGCGCTTGCGGCCCGATTCCTCGGGGAACCGATGTCGTTTACCGCCGAGGACGCGGAGCTGTCCGCGCGGCTCTTCAATCTCTCCGGCCGCCGGCGCGGTTCGCTAGCGGATTGCATGGTCGCGGCCACCGCTCTTCGCCTCGACGCCACCCTGGCGACGGCGAACGTTATCGACTTTACGAGGTTCGAAACCGCAGGCCTGAAAGTGTCGACAGTCGATTGAAGCCGTCTCTCGCGCCCCAGTCGGGGATTCTTCAAAAGCGGCGCTCGCTGGAGCCACGAAGTGGTGTGAGCGGATAGAATCCTGAAAGCAGGTCCGGTGACGCTCTCCGTCGGTACGCGGCTCGGGGGCGTACGAGGTGCTCGGCCGGCTCGGGGCCGGCGGAATGGGTGAGGTTTATCGGGCGCGCGATCCCCGGCTCGGCCGCGAGGTCGCCCTCAAAGTCCTTCCGGGGGAGCTCTCCTCAGACCCCGGACGGCTCAAGCGCTTCGAGAAGGAAGCGCGCTCAGCCTCGGCTCTGAATCATCCCAACATCGTCACGATCTACGACCTCGGGCAGGCGGACTCGGTCTCCTGGATCGCGATGGAGTTTGTCGAGGGGAAGACGCTTCGGGAGCTGCTCTTCTCCGGACCGCTCGCGATCAGGAAAGTCCTATCGATCGCCGCGCAGGTGGCCGACGGTCTCGCCCGCGCCCACGAAGCCGGCATCGTGCACCGGGACCTGAAGCCCGAGAACGTGATGGTGACCAAGGAGGGTCTGGTCAAGATCCTCGACTTCGGGCTGGCGAAGCTGACTCACACGGGCGCCGACAGCGGCGCTCGCGGCTCCTGCGCCGACGCGCGCCCGACGCCGGAGTCTCATCTGGCCGATCGCGGCGATCGCCTTTCGGGCAGCCATCGCCGTAGCGCTTCTGGTGGGCCGGCAGCTCGGCAAGAGTGCGCCTTCGTTTCGTCCTCTCACCTTCCAGCGCGGCTCGATCTTCTCGGCCCAGTTCGCGCCTTACGGACAGACGGTCGTTTACAGCGCGGCCTGGAATGGCGAACCGAAGGAGCTCTACTCGACCCGGATCGGAAGTCCCGAGTCTCGGCCGCTCCCGTACCCGGGCGCCGACGTCGCCGGGATCTCTCCGTCCGGAGAAATGGCCCTGATCAAAGACGGCGTGCTCTCTCGAATTGCCCTGGCCGGCGGGGGGTCCCGGGAGATCCTCCAGGACGTTCTCGCGGCGGACTGGAGCCCCGACGGCTCGAGTCTTGCCGTCGTGCATCGCGTGAGCGGACGGACGCGCCTCGAATATCCGATCGGGAAAGTTCTCTATGAAACCAACGGGTCGATCGGCGGCGCTTGCGTGTCGCCTCGCGGCGATCGGATTGCCTTCTTCGACCGTCCGCTCGGGCACGACGATCGGGGGTCGCTCGCTGTGGTGACTCTCGACGGAAAGAAGAAGACTCTTTCCACGGGATGGTTCGCTACCATGTCCCTCGCCTGGTCTCCGGTTGGCGACGAAATCTGGTTCAACGCGCTCCGGCGAGGCGGACGCCGGGGCGAGATTTACGCGATCTCCGCCTCCGGGCGCGAGCGGATCGCGCTGGCGGTGCCCGGAGACTTCGGGGTGTTGGATGTCTCCCACGATGGACGCGCATTGATGATGCTCGCCGCGTGCCGGGTGAGCCTCGTCGGTCTCTTCCCTGGCGGTTCGCGCGAGCGAGACCTCTCCTGGTTCGACTGGTCCGACGTGGTGGATCTCTCCGCGGACGGAAGGACCCTGCTCTTCCGCGAGGCCGGCGAGGGAGGGAACTCGACCTTTCACGCCGTCTACACGCGGAAGACGGATGGCTCTCCCGCCGTCCGGATTGGGGAAGGCGTCGCATTGCGGCTCTCCCCCGACGGCCGATGGGCGATCGCCACTTTCGATATCCCGCCGCGCCTCACGCTCTTGCCGACGGGGACCGGCAGCGCCCGGGCGCTCGAGCGCGGGCCGATCGAGCAGTATTTGTGGGGAGGCGGCTGGTTTCCGGATGGCGTGACCATTCTGGCGGGCGCGCGGCTCGGCCCGCACGAGGTGATTTCCTGCCTTGGTGCCGGAGGCATGGGAGAAGTCTGGCGGGCGCGCGATTCTCGACTCAACCGCGACGTCGCGATCAAGATCCTGCCGGCGGAGCTGTCTTCGGATCAGTCACGCCTGCACCGCTTCGAGAAAGAGGCGCGCTCGGCTTCAGCCTTAGAACCATCCCAACATCGTCACGATCTACGAGATCGGATCCTCCGACAGCCGGTCGGTGCGGGACTGAAGGGCATCTACCAGGACGAGATCACCATCGGCGTGGAATGTCTGCTCGCGAAGGGCTTAAGGCCTCGTTGGAATCCGCACTGGAGGCTGTATCCGTGAATCTGCCGCCGACGCCTGTCCTAATTGAGCCGAGCTCGCTGCGCCATCGTAAGGGAAGCACGGGTTCTCGACTCGGGACGGGAACGATCAGGGTTTCCCCTCGAGGCGTTCTTCTTCGATCAGGTCTCGAAGAAACCCTACGTCGCTCCTGTCGCTGTCCCGAAGCGTGTCCTTCGTCCGGATGAGGATCTCCTTTTTCGCAATCGGTATCGTGACATCGGACAGCTGGCGGTTCTCGACTCCTTGCGCAAGAGCTTCTTCATAAGAGATCCCGCATGCCTCGGCCATGAGGTCTATGACGACCTCGTCCGCGACGCGGACGACGCGGTACTTGCCGACGTCGTCGTCTGCGACCAGAGCAACGGCGTTGTCCGGAAGCGTCGCGAGAGCCCTCTTCAGCCTTCGGATATTCTCTTCGGAAGGATCGATCAGAAGATCGATGTCCTTGGTCGTTCGAACGAGCCCGTGCAGGATGACGGCAAAGCCGCCAATCAGTAGATATCGGACTCCTTCGTTATTCAGGGACCGGCAGATTGCGACGAGGTCTTCGAGCTCAGGCGCGCGTGAGTAACCACGATCTGCCGCGTCATCCATGCGTCTGCTTCCTCGTGGCTCGTGAATCGAAAGACACCGCGGGGCACCAGAAACGGTCCTCGCAAACGATTGAGCGTCCGCTGAAGGATCGCGCAGTCCCGGAGAACGTCCTGGCCTTCTCGACGTCGCGAGACGATCTTGAAAGAGCCCTGAAGCGGTCTCGCCACCGCTTCAGTTTACTGCACGGCGACCCGGTTCGTGTCCATCGAGCAGGCATCGTCCACCGCGACTTGAAACTCGAGAACGTCTTGGCAATGAAGGACGGGTCAAGATCCTGGATTTCGGTCTCGCGAACCTGACGCATGTCGCGGAGAACCGCGAAGGAGTGAGGCCGGCCTCGAGTGCGCGACTATACTGTCGCAATGAAGCGCGAGGCACTGGAGGAACGGCTCCG
>DASWIB010000053.1:0-2093 GCA_036397915.1 Thermoanaerobaculia bacterium
CGCTTTCATCATCGCCAGGTCACTCGGGGGGAGGTCGCGTCTCCGCCGTCTCCGGGAATCTCATCCGGTCGAGCAGGCTCTGAAATCGGGGATCGGATCGCAGCGGGTCGAACGCCCGCAAGACATTCAAATAAGTCAGCCGGCCCGCCCGCTCCAGATACGCCTTCTCCAGCCACTCGAATGCGCGGTCCTTGTCCCCGAGCCCCATGTAGACCCACGCGATCGGGAAGGCCGAGACGTAACGGCGCTTCGAGAGGTCCTGGAGTTCCTCGAGCGCCTCTTTCGCCTCTCGGCGCCGGCCGGTTAGCGCAAACGTGTACCCGAGAAGGGCGATCGGGTCCGGCTCTCCGGGCCCGAGCCGCTTCAAGGTCTCGAGCACGCTGGTCGCCTCGGCGAAATCGCTCCGCCCCACCTGGGCAAGGGCGAGGTAGAGGTATGTGAGACCGAAACCGGGGTCGAGCTCGAGGACCTTGCGGTACTGCTCGATCGCCTTGTCGTAGTCGCCGGCCGTGTAGTAGCACGTCAGGCCGACGTCCATCCCGATGACGGAGTTCAGCGGGTCGAGCTCTTGTGCGCGGAAAATCTCCGCGCACGCCTCCTTCGGGCGCCGCAAGACCGCCAGGTAGTTCGCATACCACTGGTGCGCGGTCGCGTAGTTGGGATTGAGAGCGATGGCGCGGCGAAATCCCCTCTCCGCGCCCGACCAGTCCCACTCGAACAGGTACTTGAGGTCCGCCAAAGTCGCGTGCGCTTCGGCGAGGTCTTCGTCGATCTCGAGCGCGCGAATCGCGGCCGCTCGCGCCTTCGGCAGGATCTCCTGCGGTGGACGCGAACCATAGAAGGCCACCAGCAAATACGAATCGGCGAGGCCGGCGTACGCAAGCGCGTAACCCGGGTCGCGCTCGATCGCCTGTTCGAAGAACCGGATGCTCTTGTCGACCCCCTCTTCGTTTCGTTTGTTCCAGTGGAAACGGCCCTTCAGATACAGGTTGTAGGCCCCGGCGTTCTGGGTGTAGCGCTTCGTAATCCGCTCTTCCTCTTCGCCCGAGAGCTTGAGACGCAGCGACTTCACGATCTCCTGGGCGATCCTTTCCTGCACCGCGAAGACGTCCGAGAGCTTCTCCTGGAACCGTTTTCCCCACAGCTCCGATCCGCGCTTCACGTCGGTCAGCTCCGCCTGGACGACGAGGCTGTCGCCGATCTGTGAGACCTGTCCGGTCAGCACGGCTCGCACGTTCAACTCCCGGCCCGCCTTCAAAGGATCCCGCCCCCCCTTGTACTCGAAGACCGAGGCCCGAGGTATCACGCGCAGTTGCTGCAGCTGCAGAAGGTTGTTGATCACGCTTTCGGTGATTCCGGCGCTCATGTACTCGGCGTTCGGGTCGTTGCTCGCGTTGGTGAACGGCAGGACGGCCAGCGAATCGATCGGCCCGCCACGATGCAGCCAGGCCGGCACGCCCAAAATGAGGAGAGCCGTCACGACGACGAGGCCTGTCAGGATGGAGATCGGCCGAGTCAGGCGGCGTCCCGCCGGGGGCTCGCTCGGCGGGCTGATCGACTCGGTACCCGCGACCTTCAGAGCAAATGCCAGGTCCCGCGCCGACTCGAATCGGCTGTCCGGATGTTTCGACAGGCAGCGGAGGATGACGAGCCGGAGGTGACCCGGAAGGTCCGGCACCAGATCCCCGGGATCCTTGGGTTCGTCGCGGAGAATGGCGGCGAGCGTTTCTGCAGCGTTTTCGCCGAAGAAAGCGCGCCGCCCGGTCGCCATCTCGTACAGGATGCAGCCGAAGGAGAAGATGTCGCTCCGCCGATCGGGATGGCCGCCGCGCGCCTGCTCGGGCGACATGTACCCGACCGTGCCCAACACGGTGCCGGTCTTCGTCGGGGTCGCGATCGTGGGCGACGTCTCTGTGGATTTTTTCGGCTCGAGTCGCGCGAGGCCGAAATCGAGGATCTTCACGCGGCCGTCGAACGTCAGAAAGATGTTCTCCGGCTTCAGGTCGCGATGGACGATGCCACGGGCGTGCGCCGAGGCGAGCCCATCGGCGACGGCCAGGCCGATCTCGACGGCGGTGCGCCACGGCAGAGGA
>DASWIB010000054.1:0-2113 GCA_036397915.1 Thermoanaerobaculia bacterium
GCGTGTCGATGCCGTAGTGGCAGGAGGCCACGGTGGGAGGCGAGGAGACCCGCACGTGGATCTCGCTCACGCCCGCTTCCCGGAGCATGCGGACGATCTTCTGCGACGTCGTCCCGCGGACGATCGAATCGTCCACGAGCACCAGCCGCTTGCCCTCGACGACTTCCCGTACCGGGTTCAGTTTCACCTTTACGCCGAAGTGCCGGATCGACTGCTTCGGCTCGATGAAAGTCCGTCCGACGTAGTGGTTCCTCACGAGTCCGAGCGCGAACGGGATTCCCGACTCGCGCGCGTAGCCGAGCGCGGCGTACAGACCCGAGTCGGGGACCGGCACTACGATGTCCGCGTCCGCCGGCTGCTCGCGGGCGAGCTGCGCGCCGAAAGCCTCCCGCGAAGCGGCCACGCTCTTGCCGAAGACCTTCGAGTCGGGGCGCGCGAAATAGACGTGCTCGAAGACGCACGGCGTCGACCGGGAGAAGGCGAACCGCCGCGACGAGAAGCCGTCTCGCGAGAGCCGCACGATCTCCCCCGGCTCGACGTCCCGCTCGAACCGCGCCTCGATCAGATCGAAGGCGCAGGTCTCCGAGGCCACGACGGGCGAGCCTTCGCGCACTCCGAGGGAGAGCGGCCGGATCCCGTTCGGGTCACGGGCGGCGAAGATCCCCTCGCGCGCGAGCACGAGGATCGAATACGCCCCCCGCACTTCGAGGAGTACTTCGGCCAGCGCGGTCGGCAGGTCGGGCGCCTTCGAGCGGGCGACCAGGTGAAGGATGACCTCCGAATCGGAGGTCGTCGTGAAGAGAGCGCCGGACGCTTCGAGGTCCCGCCGGATCTCGCGCGCGTTGACCAGGTTGCCGTTGTGAGCGAGCGCGAGCGGTCCGCGACCCGTCGCGAAGACGATCGGTTGCGCGTTCACGAGGAGCGACGCCCCCGCCGTCGAGTAGCGAACGTGCCCGATGGCGGTGCGGCCCGGGAGCCGGGACAGCCGCGCCTCGTCGAAAACGTCGGCGACGTAGCCCATCTCCCGCTCGACGCGGACCGTCTCGCCGTCGAGCGCGGCGATCCCGGCGGACTCCTGACCCCGGTGCTGGAGGGCGTAGAGCCCGAGATACGCGATGTTCGCCGCGTATTCGGAGTCGGCGATGCCGAAGATGCCGCACTCGTCGCGGAAGCCGCCCCGGATTCTCATCTCACTCGATGCTAACGCCGGGGCGAAGCAGTCCATGCCCCCGGCTCCGGAGCGCCCGCGGGCGCCGTCTACGTGATCCAGTCGGCAAAAATGCGGACTTTCTTCGTTGCGCTCCAGCCGTCCGAGCTGACTTTCGTCGGGAGCGAGATCTCCATGCCGCGTGCGCCGGGGGGAAGAATCCTGCGCGCCGAATAGAGGCCGATCTGTTTCCCCGACTCGTTCAGGAGCCGGAGCACGATCTCGACCCGATGGGCCTGTCCGTCGGTGTTCGATCCGGTGAAGACCCATTCCGAAACGACCGGATCGACGCTCGGTTCGGACTTCACCTGGAGCGTGACGGTGTCGATCGAGGCGACGAACCGCGCCCGGTACTCGAGCTTCTCGAGAGGTGTCTTTTCGCCGGGAGCCGGCATCGGGATGGTCGTCTCGGAGTGCTGCATGAGTGCGGCGAGAAGGAACGCGGAGGCGAGCGCCAGGCCAATGAGGCCGCAGAGGGCAGGACGTCCCAACCGACTCATCGAAGACCTCCTTCGGGAACTGTCAGAGAGCTTCGCGGATTATAGCGGGCAAGACAGCCCGTCGCGGGACGGGTATACCCACATCCACTCACGGAGGTCCTGCCGATCGAACAAATTCAATCGGCAAGTGGAGACCTGACCCCGTATGTGGCAAGTGGAGACCTGACCCTCAATGTGGCAAGTGGAGACCTGACCCCGCCGTTTGGAGAAGGCCGTCCACCACCTTGGCCATCGCGACGAAATCGAGGGTGTCCGGCGTGTCCTCCTCCGTGTGGTAACGCTCGTTCCGGTAGAAGGCCGTGTCGGTCACCATGACTGCCGGGTATCCCGCCTCCCAGAAGCTGGCGTGGTCGGACAGATCCACTCCGGGCAGGGAGCGCGGGGCGTTGATCGAGTAGACCGGGAG
>DASWIB010000055.1:0-2622 GCA_036397915.1 Thermoanaerobaculia bacterium
CGTTCGATGTTCTCGGAGTCCGGCGAGACGAAGAAGTCGATGTCGCGGGTCGCCCGAACCAGGCCCTGGGCGGCCATTCCCATAGAGCCGACGAGGACATACCGGACGTTCTCGCGCTCGAGCGCTGCCAGGATCGTCTTCGCCTCATCGAACGTCATCATCTCCCGCCCGCTAGTCTGACTGATCTCGCGCCCCGGTTCGCACCGAAAATGCGAAACCGCAGTAGAGTCGGCACCATCTAACGGAAGCCATGCTCTCTCTGATCCGCCGCTACACGCATTGGCTTCACACCCGCTGGCCGGCGGGTACAGTCGAAAAGCTGCCGGAGATCCGCGAGGACGGAACGACCGCGGTGCCGGGCGTGCGGATCACCGGGGACCTGACCGGCGTCCCGCTGCTCAAGTTCTCCTCCGACTCCGGCGCGCGGGCGGTCAAGGCGATCATCGCGGAGCCCGACTTCGGCAAAAGCGGGGCGGGCGATCCCGACCTCGTCGACCTCGCCATCGTCGGCGCCGGCGTCTCGGGTGTCGCCGCGGCGATCGAGGCGAAAAAGGCGGGTCTCTCGTTCCGCGTCTTCGAGGCCTCCGAGCTCTTCTCGACGGTCGCGAACTTCCCCAAGGGAAAGCCGATCTACACCTACCCGACCGGGATGACCCCCGCGGGAGACCTTCAATTCCGCTCCGAGGTCCATCCGAAGGAGCAGCTCCTCGAGGACCTGGAGGCGCGCCGGAAAGCCGCCGGCGTCGAGGTCACTCTTGCGCGGATCGAGCGAATCGAGCGGAAGGGCGGTGTCCTCCTGTTGCACCACGGGGACAAGAAAACCGTGACGAGAGCCCGGCGCGCGATCGTCGCGATCGGCCGCAGCGGCAACCACCGCAAGCTCGGGGTCCCGGGAGAAGAGACGGACAAGGTCTTCAACCGCCTCTACGACCCGAAGGAGTTCGTGGGCCAGCAGGTCCTGGTCGTCGGCGGCGGTGATTCGGCGCTCGAGACGGCAATCGCTCTCGCCACCGCGGGCGCGCACGTGACGCTTTCCTATCGGAAGAAAGAATTCGCTCGCCCGAAGCCGGATAACGTCGAGAAGATCCGGATGCTCGAGAAGAATCCCACGGCGCCGGTGGCCGTCGAGAGGCCGACGTCCGAGCGGGTCACGACTTCGACCGGAGCCTTCATGCAGGCCGCGGGCGAACACCCGCCGGGCTCGGTGAGGCTCGCGCTCGGCACGCAGGTCACCCGCATCGAGTCGAAGAGCGTCACGCTGAAAGACGAATCCGGCAGGGAAACGACGATTCCGAACGACGTCGTCTTCACCATGTTGGGGCGCGAAGCGCCGCTCGAATTCTTCCGCCGCTCCGGTATTCCGATCCGCGGCGAGTGGAAGACGGCGACGTGGCTCGCGTTCGCCGCGTTCTTCGTCTTCTGCGTTTTTCTCTACAACTGGAAAGCGGGAGGGAACCTCAATCGGTTTTTCCAGAGCCACCGGCTCTTTCCGTACAACGTGGCGGCGCCGAATGATCCCTCGACGCTCGCCGGCACGCTCACGATCTCAGCGCGGGACCCGGGCTTCTACTACTCGATCGCGTACTGTCTCGCCGTGCTGCTCTTCGGGATCGCGCGGATCCGCCGGCGCAAGACCCCGTACGTGACCGCTCAAACCATTACGCTGACCGCGATCCAGCTCGTACCGCTCTTTCTCCTGCCGTTTCTCGTGCTGCCGCTCCTCGGCCACAATGGATTCTTCGACTCCGGCTTCGGAAAGACCGTCGCCGACAACCTCTTCCCCACCGCGGGCTACGGTCACGGCCGGGAGTACTGGCGTGCGTTCGGCTTCATCCTCGCGTGGCCGCTCTTCATCTGGAACGTCTTCTCCTCAAAGCCGATGCTCTGGTGGTTGGTGATCGCCTTCCTTCAGACCTTCGTGATCATCCCGCTCATCATCCGCAAATGGGGAAAGGGCGCCTATTGCAGCTGGATCTGCTCGTGCGGCGCGCTCGCCGAGACGATGGGAGACGCGCACCGGCAGAAGATGCCGCACGGCCCGCTCTGGAACCGCATGAACATGGTCGGGCAGGCGGCGCTCGCCGCCGCAATGCTCCTCTTCCTCGGACGAGTCATCTCCTGGAGCTGGCCGAGCACAGGTTTCGGCAGGTCAGCGGAGAAGTTCTACAGCGGTCTGCTCTCGGGATGGTCCGTCGCGGGAGTCGAGCTCAATTACTACCACGTCGTGGACATCTTCCTCGCCGGGATCATCGGCGTCGGGATGTACTTCTGGTTCTCCGGCCGCGTGTGGTGCCGCTTCGCCTGCCCGCTCGCCGCCCTGATGCACATCTACACGCGGTTCTCGAAGTTCCGCATCTTCGCCGAGAAGTCCAAGTGCATCTCGTGCAACGTCTGCACCTCCGTCTGCCACCAGGGCATCGACATCATGAACTTCGCCAACAAGGGCCTCCCGATGGAGGACCCCGAGTGCGTCCGCTGCTCCGCGTGCGTGCAGATGTGCCCGACCGGCGTGTTGCGCTTCGGGCGCGTCGGCGGCGACGGCCGGGAGATCCATGATCGACTCCCCGCCTCGACGGTGGAGAAAAACGTGCCGTTGATTCGCCGGAACGCGTAGACTCCCCT